>CAMBDT010000027.1 GCA_945865395.1 Acidimicrobium ferrooxidans DSM 10331
GTCGCGTCTTTAATGCCGATGTTTGCGACGTAGGCACCAAAACCTTGAGGCAGATTCATGCACCCAGCCTATTTTTTATCGGCGAAGTATTTAGCCAAATTATCGAGCGTTTTGCGAATGGCGAGCTCATTTTTGTGAACATAGCCAGCCAACTTAAGCATCAAGGGTGACTTTGAGGTGCCATATGAAAACTGTTCAGTCACCATCGTGCCGCCTTGCGTAGATTCGAGGATGTAGCGCCAAACATGCCCTCCAAAGTGGCGCCATGCGATCTGTTTGCCTTCAACAAACTCGACAACGGTGTTTGTAATTTTGTACGGCGCTCCTTTTTTCATGCTCATGCCAAAAGTTGCGTTCAACGAGAGTCTTTTTGGCGCTGTGCTTTTTGCTGCTATCACCGAACCCGAACCATCGATTACAGCGTGCATTGCTGGGTTTGCGAGAAGTTCAAAAATTTGTTCGGGGCTGGCCGAGACCAACTTGCTTACAGAAACAATCTTGTTTTTCTTGTCGTGAGCGCTCGTGTTCGGTGTCGTCATGGGTTTGATATTAGGCGAGTGACGCGAGCACTGCTTCGCCGCAGCGTCGACCCGAGTAAAGCGCGCCTTGAATCGACCCCGTGTCGCGATGATCTCCACAAACAAACGTGCCGTTGCCAAGCGACACGTTTTGTTTCGGATTAAACGGCGGCAGTTGTTCGGGCCCCGCATGAGTGATGCGGTATGTCTTGATGTGACTCCAGCCGTCGACCTGCGGTCCCCACCAGGTGCGCAGTTGATCTCGTGACATTGCTTCAAGATCGCCGGTGATGATGCCAGGCAACGCGGCGACAATCAGGTGCTTGCCCGGTGGTGCATAACTTGGCGCGACATTGCTCAATACTGCTGCGTTCAACACGGGGCCTTGGCCCGTGCCGTCGAGAACAACAAATTTCTCGTGCGTCGGCGGTGTATCGGCAGAAAAATAGACGCATCCCGCGACCCGTGAAGTGATTTCAGTAGTTCGCAAAAGTTCGCTGGCGCTCGGCTGATCAGTCGCCACGACGATGGCTCTCGTTTCGATGCGCCCGTTCGCCGTTGATACGAAACCTGATTCGATGCTTGTCGCTCGCGTATTAAGAAATATGTTTTCAGCGCCCAAGTGTTTGGCCATCTGCTCAGGAATCGCGCTCATGCCATTTGTGGGCAATGCACTTTGCCCTTCGCTTAGATACTTGAAAATAATTTCGAACATTCTGCGCGAGGTGCGCAACTCGGGGTCAAGTTGAATGCCGCCAAAAAGAGGCCGAAAGAAGCGGTCGATCATTGTTGTCGAAAAGCCCATGCCGCGCAACGCAACAACAGTCGAGATATCGGCGCCGTTCAAAATTTTGTCTTCGTTACGGTGCATCACGCGCCATCGCAATGCAGCGACACGCAACTTGTCGGTCAGCGAACCGATCGGCGCAAAAACTGTCGCAGCGGCTCGTTTGGGTTCGCGGAATGGGTCGGTAACAACCGATGGCTTTCCGTCGCGCATCACGAGCGCGCCCGAACTGAACATCTGCAGGTCAAGTGCACTCATGTCGATTTGAGTTCTCAATTCGGGATACGCGGTGAGCAAAACTTGAAAGCCGCGATCCAGCAAAAAACCGTCGACCTTGTCGGTGCGTACGCGACCGCCAACGCCGTCTTGTGCTTCGATCACAATTACAGATCTGCCACGACTTTTTATCTGCCGTGCGGCCGCTAGACCTGCCAAGCCCGCACCAACGACAACTGCGTCAACACGCGTTGGCAGTTGGTTCATTTGTTGAGCAGAGCTCGCAATGCAACATCAATCGTCGGGTGTTGAAATGCAAAGCCGGATTTCTGCAACTCTGTAGGCATCACTCGTTGGCCAGTGAACAACAAAGCCTCGGCGAGTTCGCTACCCAGCAAAAGTTTCGGTCCAAACTTGGGTATCGGCAACAGCGCCGGTCGACGCAGTGTCCGGCCGAGTGCTTTGGTGAACTCTGCGTTTGTTACTGGGTTCGGCGCAGTCAGGTTGACAGCACCTGAAACATTTGCTGTCAACAGATGTTCAATCGCCGAAAGTTCGTCGTCTAGCGAGATCCAACTCTGCCATTGTTTGCCATTGCCAAATTTTCCACCAAGGCCCAACTTGAATAGCGGAAGTTGTTTCTTGAGCGCACCACCAAGCGGCGTCAGCACAATACCGGTGCGCAAAAAGACTGTTCGCACGCCAGCATCAATTGCAGGTTTTGCTGCGGCTTCCCACTGTTTGCAAATTTCGGCCAAAAAACTATCGCCGTGGCTCGACTGCTCGGTTAACTGTTCATCGCCACGCGCGCCGTAGATGCCGATTGCCGAGCCAGACAAAAAGACGCTCGGCTTTTTGTTGCACTTGGCGATTGTTGTCGCGAGTAGAGATGTGCTCTTGGTGCGGCTGTCGAGTAGTTCTTGCTTGTATTTTGCAGTCCATCGGCGGTCGCCAATGCCGGCGCCCGACAAATGAATTACTGCATCTGCGCCGTCGATTACTGCAACATCAAGTTGACCAGCGCTCGGGTTCCATTGTCTTTCGTTTGCTCGCGGCGCACGACGCACAAGTTGCACGACCTCGTGGCCGTGATTACGAAGGCTTACAACTAGTGGTTTACCGATCAGACCGCTTGCACCAGAAATTATGATTTTCATATAGCGGCAATGCTAGTTACTCAATAACGATTGGCACCGAGGTAACAACAGTATTTTTTCGATAAAGCAACCGTGCTTTTATCGCCAACGCCGATTGGTTATGCAACCACTGCGAGCGAATCGCCGTCACGAACTCGGGGATGACAACCGTGATTATGTCATCGCTATCTTCGTCGTCGATGCGGTTGATGTGAGTCAAAATCGTGTCGGTTAGGTTTCTGAAATCGTCGGTTAATGTCTCGAGTTCGGTAATCATGCCGTATTTCGCCCAGTCATCGACAAGTTTCGTTTTTTCTTCTGGCGAACCTACAACTGAAAGCGCCAGAAGTCTGTCGGGTCGCAAACTCTCGGCGTATTTCACGGCCTGCAAGACACCTTTATTAACTGAGCCGACTAGAACGAGAACAGTGTGGGTGCGACGTGGCGCGACATAGCCCTCTTCTATTTGTAAGAATGATCTCACTCGTGTGTAGTGACGATTGACGGCCAAGAAAATCGCCATCATCGTCGGAATTATGACCGCCGGAATCCACGCTCCGTCAGTGAACTTGACGACAACGACGATGCCAGCGACAAAGAAAGTTGTCAGCGCACCAACACCCGAAAAGAAAGCGCGCAACTGCCAGCCAGGTTCTTTGAGTTTTCGATGGCGCACCAGCATGCCGAACTGGCTAAGTGTAAACCCAGTGAAAACGCCAACTGCATATAGAGGTATCAAAGCGTTGACGATGCCGCCGAAAGAAATCACCAGCACACTTGCTGCTATGCCGAGAAAAATAATTCCGTTAGAGAACACGAGCCGGTCGCCGCGGTTCATCAACTGACGAGGTAGAAAATTGTCTCTAGCAATAATCGAAGACAATCTCGGAAAGTCGGCGTAGGCAGTATTCGCCGCCAAAATCAAAATTCCGAATGTTGCAAACTGCGTGATGTAGAAAAATATGTTGCGACCGCCATAGACCTGCTCGGCCATTTGCGCCAGCGCCGTGATTTTGATTTCGCCTTCGTGGTCTTTGATCGGTTGAATCTTCTCGGCAAGAACACTCAAACCGAAGAACGAAGTTCCGAGAATTACCGCCATCCACATCAGCGTCTTTGAAGCATTCTTTGCTTCTGGTTTTTCAAACGCCGGCACGCCATCGGCAACCGCTTCGATGCCCGTCAGTGCAACCGCACCTGACGAAAATGCTTTTAGGAAGAAAAAAAGTGTGAGTGTCTTTTGACCAGACAAGAGTTCTTGGGCGTAGGCATCAGAGTGATCTATCGGTCCGAGGTCTTGAAAGTAAACCTTGTAAAGGCCAACGATGATCAGTGAGGCGAGACTCAAGACATATAAATAGGTCGGTGGCGCAAAGAGTGCCCCAGATTCTTTGATGCCGCGCAAGTTTGCCAGCGTGACAATCACTATGAACCCGACGCAAAGTTCAACTCGGTAAGGCACCAAATTTTGAAATGCCGAGACTATTGCCGCTACACCAGCGCTAACCGACACGGCAACGGTCAGAATGTAGTCGACGAGCATCGACGCGCCCGCAACGAGCGAAGGCGAGCGACCGAGATTTTCACGCGACACCACATAACTGCCTCCACCTTTTGGGTAGGCGTAGATCGTCTGTCGATAACTGCTGACAACAATCGCCAACAGCAAAATTACGAGAATCGAAATTGGCACCAAAAAGTCGAACGCGGTCATACCGACTGCCGCGAGCGATAAGAATACGATCAGAATTTCTTCGGTTGCATATGCGGTGCTCGAAATCGCATCGCTTGCGAAAACCGGCAACGCAATTCTCTTTGAGAGTCGGTGATGTGCGTCTTCAGAACTAGCAATTGGTTTGCCGATGAAGAAACGCTTTAGTGCGGACGGAGAAATCACCATTTCGGTCATCTATCCTCGCACAACCGGCGGTATTTGGCGCAGTTATTGGCATAGGCTTAAACCCGTGCATGTGGTGATTGTTGGTTGCGGGCGAGTTGGTTCGACGCTGGCATTAAGCCTTGTTTCTTCGGGTCACAGCGTTGCAGTTATTGATCGCAAGTCAGACGCATTTTTTCGTCTTCGCGACAACTTTGCGGGTCAAACAATCACTGGCATCGGCTTTGACCGCGATGTTCTCGAACAGGCAGGCATCAAGCAAGCCAGTGCTGTTGCGGCTGTAACGAACGGTGACAACTCAAATATTCTCGTCGCCCGAGTTGCACGCGAAAGTTTTGGCATTGAAAAAGTTGTTGCTCGCATCTCAGACCCGAAGCGTGCCGAAATTTACGAGCGTCTTGGCATCGCGACAGTTGCCACCGTCAAATGGACATCAGATCGCATTCTGCGTCGAATTTTGCCTGACCTGCCGGCCGTCGAATGGACAGACCCGAGTTCGTCTGTCGTGCTTGTTGAACGCACTTTGCCCGACAATTTGGTTGGTGAAAACATACTCGAACTCGAATTTAAAGGCGCTCGCATTTCGGCGTTGCGTCGTTTGAGCGAGGCCGTTATTCCTGACGCAAAAACTTTGGTTCAGCAAGGTGACATCGCTTACTTCACAGTCGAAAAAGATTCGGTCAACGCACTCGACGAGTTCTTAAAGCGAGGGCCGTCATGAAAGTCGTAGTCGCTGGTGGTGGCAGCGTTGGTCGTTTTACAGCCGAACAACTTGCTGCTGCAGGTCACGATGTTGTCGTTGTCGAAAACGATCGTGCTGTCGTGCGCAACTACGGCAAAGAAGAAGAAGCCAAAGGTGTTCGCTGGCATCTCGGCGATGCATGTGATGTTGAAGTTCTGCGCTTAGCGGGTGCTGCAGACGCAGAAGTTGTAGCGGCAGTCACCGGCGACGACGAAGACAACTTGGTTGTTTCGTTGCTGGCAAAACAAGAGTTTGGCGCGCCACGTGTTATCGCGCGCGTTAACAATCCAAAAAATCATTGGATGTTCAACGAGATGTGGGGCATCGACATCGCGGTGTCGACACCTCACTTGATTACGAGCCTCGTTCAAGAAGCAGTTTCGGTCGGCGATTTTGTAAAACTGATGGACTTCAAAGGCGGCAAAGCAGAACTCGCCGAAGTTACTTTGGCGGCCGCATCACCTGCTTGTGACAAGACTTTAAAAGAATTGAAGTTTCCGAGAAGCGCAACAGTTGTGGCGATCGTGCGTGATCAAGTTGTACTCGTGCCCGAGAGCGACACGATTTTACGCGCGGGCGACGAAGTGATGGTTTTGATCACCGAAGACGCTGAAGCCGCGATTCAAAAAATCTTAATCGGCTAAAACTTTTCTACCCGAGCAGGGTGTAAGCCGGATTCAAAATTACAGTGCGACCACCGTCGCGATGCGGCACACCATCAACCATGATGCATTTGCCGTGATCAACACCCGGAATATTGCGTCGACCGCTGAAGATGACCGTGGCTTCACCGGTGCCGTCGTTGATCACTAGTTCGACGGCCGGCACACCGCTGCGCGGCTTAATGCGCATGCGCTTGATTTCACCCGCAAGTTTTGTGCGAGTGCGAATTTGTGAGTCAGCGATATTTACAAAGTCAAATTCTTTGAACCGCTCACAAAGTCGCTCTGAATCGATTTCAAGATTGTCGGCAGTTAGTCGCTTGCCGAATGATCGAATGCCCATCAGTTTGTTGCCAGTCTGTTTAGTTCTTGTTCTAATTCTAAATCTGAAAGCACGCCAATCTTTGTCGTCACAGTGCCGTCTTTGGCGATAAACACCCAGGCTGGTTGATATGGCACATTGAAGCGCGCGAAAACTTCGCCGGCTGCGTCGTTGATGTTCGTGAACGAAAGACCGTTGTCATTGACAAAATCTTGCATGTCTCCGCCGCTGCCGTTCCAAGCGACGCCCGTGACTTGAACTTTGTCTTTAAAAGTTTTGTATGCAGCCTCGACCGAGGAAGACTCAGATTTACAAGCCCGTCAACCAGGTGCCCAAAACCAAAGAGCAAGTGGCTGAGATTTCAAAACTGTTGCGCTGTCGAAAGTTGCACCACTCAGAAGTGTGGCTGTGAATTGTGCTTTCGCATCGATCGCAGAGTTGGTTTCAGAATTTTCTGGTGCAAGTTCAGTTGCAGCACTTGTCTCGCTTGTTTCAGTTTGTGAAGAACCAGTCGAACCGTCGGCGCCACAACTTGAGACAACGAAAAGCGAAGAAACTAAAAATAAATTTCGCATGAATTTTGTGCGCATGTTCATCCACTATTTAGGGTAATTGCTCGGCGCTGCATAGACGAGTTAGAGCGCATTCGCCTTGAACGCCCTAGTATTTACGAAGTGAGCACGCGAAAACTTATCTTTGTCTCGCTTCTTTGTGGGGTCGCCATTTTGTTGGCGGGCTCGGTGCAATTGTTTCTCTTGGCACGCTAGGTCTTTGTCGTGACGCGGGCCTTGACGGCTACGATAAATAAGGCAAATCGCAGAAAGAGACCCCTTGGCAGACCAATTTGATCTCGTCGTAATCGGTGGAGGTCCTGGTGGCTACGCATCTGCATTTTACGCGGCATCGGCGGGCATGAAAGTTGCGCTGATCGAGCGCGACACAATCGGTGGCACTTGTTTAAATCGCGGTTGCATTCCGGCGAAGGCGTTTCTTGAGACGGCGGCTGCCAACCGGCATGTTGCGCACGCTTCAGAGTTTGGAATCAATGCAACTTCAGCGGGCATCGACTTTGCAGTCAGTCAGGCGCGTAAGGCACGCATCGTCGACGGTCTCGTCAAAGGTTTGACTGGTCTCACCAAGTCGAAGAAAGTTACTTACTTCTTGGGCACGGGTTCGCTCGAAGCGAATCGAATGGTGAACATTGCAATGGCCGATGGCACAACTACGAAAATTCAAGGATCAAAAGTTGTGCTCGCGAGTGGTTCGGTGCCGCGCACAATCAAGGGGTTTCCGATTGGTGGGTCGATCATGACCTCCGATGAAGTTTTGATGTTGAGCACGATTCCAAAGCGCATCGCGATCATCGGCGGTGGCGCGATCGGCTGTGAGTTTGCTTCGACTTTCGCCGACTTGGGTTCGGCTGTCACAGTCATCGAAGGTGCGCCAAAAATTTTGCCGGGTCTCGACCCAGATGTCGCCAATGTTGTCGTCAAGACTTTTGCTAAAAAGAAAATTGCGATCCGCACCGGGGCAGTGGTTGCTGGTCAAAGCAAGCAGCCTGACGGTTCGACGCAAATTACTTTTGCTGCGGGCGAGCCGGTTGTTTGCGATGTGATAATCATGTCGATTGGTCGTCGTCCTTTCGCCGACGAACTCGGGCTCAAAGGCACTGCCGTAAAAGTTGATGATCGCGGTTTTGTCGTGGTCGACGAATATTGCCGAACTGGCGAAACAGATGTCTATGCGATCGGCGACCTTATTAATACGCCGCAACTCGCACATGTTGCATATGCCGAAGCGATTTTGGCGGTCAAGCACATGCGTGGCGAAAGTGTTTCGCCAGTGATGTATGACCGAGTGCCGTGGGCGATTTATTGTCATCCAGAAGTTGCGTGGGCCGGGCCGTCAGAAGAGCAGGCGCTTGCTGCGGGTCATGATGTTGTCGTGGCGAAACATCAGTTTCGTGCCAACTCGCGAGCGATGATTCTCGGAGAAATTGACGGGCTGGTGAAAGTGATCGCGAAGAAAAATTCTGACGGTTCTGCGGGTCAGGTCTTAGGTGTGCACATGGTGGGGCCTTGGGTGACCGAGCAGTTGGCTGCTGGTTACTTGGCTGTCAACTGGGAGGCTTCGGTCGATGAGATCGCCGAATTCATAATGCCGCACCCAAGTTTGAGTGAACTCTTTGGCGAGACGGTCATTTCATTGACCGGAAGAAGCATCAACGCGTGAAAAATAGAGCAACAGAACGGCTTTCAAACCGTGCGAAAAAACTAGTATTTACGAGATAGAAAGCGAATCAAATGGCTGACATCACACTTCCACAACTTGGCGAAACCGTCACCGAGGGCACGATCACTCGTTGGTTCAAAAAAGTCGGCGACACAGTTGCTGCCGACGAACCACTGTTCGAAGTTTCAACCGACAAGGTCGACACTGAAGTGCCGTCACCTGTCGCTGGCACGCTCACTGAGATTCGAGTTAATGAAGGCGACACAGTTCCGGTTGGCACTGTGATTGCAGTTGTTGGTGCGGCGAATGCGGCTGCTGCGCCTGCACCGGTTGTTCAGCCTGCGCCCGCACCAGCCGCACAACCCGCACCTGCTGCACGACCTGCACCAGTCGCACAACCCGCAACTGCTGCACGACCTGCACCTGTTGCCCAGCCTGCACCGGCCGCCCGACCAGCCGCGGCAGTTGCAACTGCAACCCGAACTGCAACTGCGCCAAATGTTTCGAACAAACTTCTTTCACCAGTTGTGCGTCGTCTTGTTGCTGATCATGGCATCGATGTCGGTGCACTTGTTGGCACTGGCCCCGGCGGTCGAATTACACGCGAAGATGTTTTAGATTTCATCGACAAAACTGGTTCGACACCCGTCGCGACAGCGCCAGCACCCGTTGTCGCTGCGCCAACTGCGCCAGCGCCGCAAGTTTCGGCTGCGCCAACTGCGCGAATCGCACCGGCGCAAGCGCCAACAACGGCGCAAGCGCCTGCGCCAACGCCTGTTGCCGCATCTGCGCCGCCTGCGAAATTCACTGCTCCGTCAGAGCGCGAGACAGTGTTATCACTTTCGAAAATTCGCAAACTCACCGCTTCGCACATGATCATGTCGCAGGCAGTCAGTGCGCATGCTTTCAGCGTTGTCGAAGTTGACTATGCAAATGTCGATGCAACTCGTAGCGAAGTAAAAGATCAGTTCAAACAATCAGAAGGCTTCACACTCACATATCTTCCGTTTATTGCGCGAGCAATCGTTGATGCGCTGGCCGAATATCCAAATTTAAACGCCAGCATCGAAGGCGACAGTTTGGTCGTGCACAACTATGTCGATTTGGGCATTGCTGTTGACCTTGAGTTCAATGGTTTGCTCGTGCCGGTTGTGCGCAGTGCTGACGGCAAGCGGTTGCGTGCGATCGCTCGCGAGATTTCAGATCTTGCGACGCGTGCTCGTTCGCGAAAACTTACGCCAGACGAAATTCAGGGTGGCACATTCACGATTTCGAACAACGGTTCGGCTGGGTCTGTGTTGACGATGCCGATCATCAATCAGCCGCAAGTTGCAATCATGTCGACAGATGCGATCGTGCGCAAACCGGTTGTCGCACGCTTGGCCGACGGCTCTGAGAGCATCGCGATTCACCCTGTCGGCAATTTGGCAATGAGTTGGGATCACCGAGCATTCGACGGTGCCTACGCCGCAGGTTTCTTGTCAAAGGTCAAACGCGTTCTCGAAACACAGGACTGGTCAGCGGAGATCTAAATTGTGCCGCGCGAAAATTCTGCAGTCATGCCGCGCGAAAAATCGAATTTCGCGTCAAAGTTGAATGTTCGCTGGCTCGGCAAGGTGCCATATCGCGAGGCACTTGCTGTGCAGAACGCGATGTTCAAACATTCAACTCGGCAACACCTGTTGATGCTTGAGCATCCACATGTTTTTACATATGGGCCGAATGCTGACTTAGAAAAAAACTTAAAATGCGACCCGCAGCAAGTGGGTGCAGAATTGGTGAAAGTTAATCGCGGGGGCGATGTCACTTATCACGGCCCTGGTCAACTGGTTGTGTATCCGATTTTGAATTTGGCGTCGAAGCACGGCGCTAATGGCCCAGCTGACATGCAGGCGTATGTTTTCAATGTCGAACAACTAGTCATCGACACGCTCGTGCGTCTCGGTGTGCAAAATGTTGGTCGGCTTAATGGCTACCCAGGTGTTTGGGTCGATGTGCAAAGTGATGTGCCAAAAAAGATTTGTGCAATTGGCGTGCGAGTGTCGCGCGGGCGAACGATGCACGGTTTCGCGTTAAACGTCTCGACAGATCTCTCGTTTATGCGCGAGCACATCGTGCCGTGTGGCATTTCTGAACACGACGTCACTTCGTTGCATGAACTCGGTTTTGATGTGACGGTGCAACAAGTTGCCGATCTCGTAAGCGTGCTTGCCGCGCAGCGTTTCGCCGGTGGCGAAATTGACCGCCACGATGTTGCCTGGTCAGCAGAGTCAACCAAGACGGCAACCACAAGTTCGAGCGTGCAGATTTCGGCGCGCAAGCCCGATTGGCTGCGACCACATGTCAATCACGGCCCAGAAGTTCTGGCAACCAAAAAAACTTTGCGCGACCTCAACCTCGTTACGGTTTGCGAAGAAGCGGGCTGCCCGAATCTTTCTGAGTGCTGGGCTGATGGCACTGCAACGATGATGGTGCTCGGCGAGCGTTGCACTCGCGCTTGCGGGTTTTGTTTGATTGATACACGCAAGCCATTGGCACCCGATGCAAACGAACCACTTCGTGTCGCACAAGCGGTTGCCAAAATGAAACTTGAACACGCAGTGTTGACGATGGTTGCGCGCGACGATCTCGCTGACGGCGGTATGAGTCATGTTGCACAATGCATTCGCGAAATTCGCATTGCGTCGCCGTCAACACGCGTTGAGACACTTATCTCAGACGCGAAAGGCACCGACGCCCTTGAGACTTTGTTTGCTGAGCGCCCCGATGTTTTGAATCACAACATCGAGACTGTCGCCAGGTTGCAACGCGAAGTGCGCCCTTCGGCTGGCTATGCGCGTAGCCTTTCGGTTCTCTCGCGCGCGAATGCTGCCGGTCTCGTTACGAAATCTGGCTTCATGCTTGGTCTTGGTGAAACAAAAGAAGAAGTTGAAGCAACATTGATCGACCTTGCGGCAGTCGGCGTGCAGATCGTGACGATCGGTCAATACTTGCGGCCTTCAGCAGAGCATTTGCCAGTCGCGCGGTGGGCTGATCCACAAGAGTTTGCGTATTTCGCAAAGTTTGGCGAGAAACTCGGCATCAAACATGTTGAAGCCAGTCCGTTAACGCGTTCGAGTTATCACGCCAAGCAAGCCGCCGAAAGCACAACAGCGCAAGCAAGCGGCGAACCAGTTGTTGTTCGCTTGGCTCAGGTTGCTAACAGTTAGAGTGCGAGCATGAGCGTTGGTCAGCGAACAATTATTCAAGTAATTGATTCGCAATCGACGCTCGAGGGTGGCGGGTTCAAAGTTCGCCGTCCGTTTCCGACGCAGCATGTCGAGCACATTGACCCGTTTTTGTTGCTCGACGAGATGGGGCCAGCCGACTATGCGCCGCACAAAGCAGTTGGCGCGCCGTCGCATCCGCACCGTGGTTTTGAGACTGTTACATATTTGATGTCGGGCGCAATGGTGCACGAAGATTCGATTGGTACCCGTGCGGTTATTAGAAATGGTGGCGTGCAATGGATGACCGCAGGTTCAGGAGTAATTCACAGTGAACTGCCAACTGACGACATGCTCGCACTCGGTGGGCGCATGCACGGTTTTCAGTTGTGGGTCAACTTGAGTGCAGATCGCAAGATGATTGCGCCTCGATATCAGGGTTACGAAGCCGACGAACTCGCGCAAGTCAAACTTGCAAACGGTGGTCTTGTCAAAATTGTTGCTGGCGAAGTGCTTGGCGTTGTTGGCCCGGTTGAGACGACGAGTCCGATGACATATGCGCACGCGATAATGCAACCCAACGAATCAATCGAGTGGACACCCGACGCGACACACACGGCACTCGTGCACGTGTTTGATGGTGAAGTCGTCGTCAATGGTCAGCGCGCTGTGTCGGGGCAGATGGTTGTGTT
>CAMBDT010000028.1 GCA_945865395.1 Acidimicrobium ferrooxidans DSM 10331
GCAGTCAAACTAGACGCACGCGAATTCGTGTCACCAGGCTCAGCAGTTGACTGCGCCGAAATCGTGCACACATCCTCAGTGGTTTGAACAATCGAATTAATCCGCGAAATACGCTCAAACACGAAATCAACACCCTCAGAAGCCGACAAAGTCGAACAACGAATCGGCTCATTACCAGTAACAGTAAAAGTCAAAGTCGCAACAACCGCACTGCCTGTCGAACGACCCAAAGTCACAACAGGTGCCGTGCGATCACCAACCAAAACAGACGTAGAAGTAGTCGTAGTAGTCGAGGAAGTCGTGCTCGTACTCGACGAAGTCGAACTAGAAGTCGTAGAAGTTGAAGTCGTAGAAGTTGTAGAAGTAGAAGTCGTAGAAGTTGAAGTTGTGCTTGCAACAGTTGTCGTCGGGGCGACAGTCGTAGAACTCGAAGTCGTCGTTGTGCCGGTCACAACCTTCACATTTTTCGCAGTGACCACACGCCAACGCAACTGCTTTTTAACATTCAAAACACAAACAACCTGCTTGCCAGCAACCGTGTCGCGCGCACCCTCACGGACACAAACACCACCAACCTTCACCGAAACCTGACCAGCCAAAACCCGACTAGACGAACCCACGCCAGCCAACACAACACCAGCCAACAACACAGCCACAAAACTCGCACGAAACAAAACCTTCACTGCTGCGTATCACCCGATCTAAAAATAAACAAAACACACGATTGTGTAAGGGACACCTAAACAATACCCACGACGAGTGCTAAGGCGATTAACTTACAAAAGTCGTATTTGACCTAGGCGCGGCGGAGGGTCGTGCCAGCTTTGGTGGTTTCGACGAGATAGCCAAGCGCTTGCAATTCGGCGCGCAAGGCATCGGCTTTAACGAAATCTTTTGCCCCGCGTGCTGCGTCGAGTGCCGTAGCAAGTGCCTGAGCATCAGCATCAATTTCTTTGGCGACATCGAGTTGCAAACCAACAGCGACACACATTTCACGCACGGCCGACGCGACACTGGCGGCGGTCTGTGTTTCGCCTGCATCGACGGCAACATTGGCGCGACGCACGGCATCAAATAACACACCCATCGCCACTGGTGTATTTAGATCGTCGTTCATCGCCGCACGAAATGCATCAAGCGTTGCGCCATCTGGCGTCGCAGCCAACGAACTAGTGCGAGCAGCAAACGAGTCGATGCCAGCCAATGCATTGACTGAAGCGTCAATATTGTCGAGACCAACTTTGACTGGCGAACGATAGTGGGTTTGCAATAACAACATTCGATATGCGCGGGCGTCGTAACGATCTAACAAGTCGGGCAAGTTAGTGACATTTCCCAAACTCTTGGACATTTTTTCGCCTTCGGTATCGACGACAAAGCCGTTATGCATCCAATGGTGTGCGAAGTCTTTGCCGAGCGCAACAGCCTGAGCGCGTTCGTTTTCGTGATGCGGAAATCTCAAGTCGGCACCACCGCAATGCAGATCGAAACCTTCACCGAGCAATTCAAGACTCATCACGACGCATTCGCTGTGCCAACCTGGTCGACCTTCGCCCCACGACGACGGCCACGCTGGCTCGCCTGGTTTTGAAAATTTCCACAACACAAAATCGGCGGGATGCTTTTTTTGATCGGCACCGAACACATTGCGGTCGCCACCACCAGCGAGCATGTCGTCGATGTTTTGGTGCGCGAGCAAGCCATAATCAGCCACAACGCTCGTACTCATATATATGCCGTCATCCGTGCGATAGGCAGCATCTTTGGCGACGAGTTCGGCGATCAGACCAACTATCTGCTCGACATATTCGGTTGCGCGCGGCACATCGGTCGGCCGCAGCACACCCAGGCGGGCCATCGATTCGAACCACACATGCTCACACTTTTGGGCGATGTCGAGCCACGGACGATTTTCGCGAGTTGCACGATCAATAATCTTGTCGTCGATGTCGGTGATGTTCGAAACGAGTCGAACTGCGACCCCCGTCCATTCGAGATAGCGACGCAAAATGTCGTAAACAAGCGTTGCTCGCCCGTGGCCGATATGCGGTGGGCCGTAAACGGTCGGCCCACAAAGGTAAATGCTCAGTTGGCCAGGCACGCGCTGTTTGAGCGGGCGAATCTGCGAAGTCGCGGTGTCATACAGATTCAGCACAATGTCTAAGGCTAGGCGAGTACCGTTATTTCGTCATGTCACGCGTACCCGAGAAGCCAACGATCGATGGAGTTGAGGCTCGATTCGTAAAGCAATGGGAGCAAGACGGTATTTATCGCTTTGATCGCACCGCAAAACGCGAAGATATTTTCTCGATCGACACGCCCCCGCCCACTGTCAGCGGTTCGTTACATATGGGTCACGTGTTTTCATATACACACACCGACACATTGGCGCGATTTTGGCGAATGCGCGGCAAGTCTGTTTTTTATCCGATGGGATGGGATGACAACGGTTTGCCGACCGAGCGCCGAGTGCAAAACTTTTACGGTGTCTCGTGCGACCCGTCGCTGAAATATGTCGCGGGTTTTGAGCCGCCGTTTCGGGGTGATCCACCAAAAGATGCACGGCCAGTGCCCGTCTCGCGACCCAACTTCATTGAGTTGTGTGATGAGCTAACTGCGCAAGACGAAAAAGTTTTCGAAGACTTGTTTCGTCGACTCGGTCTTTCAGTCGATTGGAGTTTGCTCTACACGACGATTAGTGAGCACGCGCGACGCACGGCACAAAACGCGTTTTTGCGAAACCTCGAACGCGGTGAGGCATACACGCAAGAGGCGCCGACACTTTGGGATGTCGACTTTGGCACGGCAGTCGCGCAGGCCGAACTCGAAGATCGCGAACGACCTGGTGCATTTCACAAATTGAAGTTTCATGTACCCGATGAAACCCGCAGCGAGTTCACGGTCGAAACGACTCGACCTGAATTAATTGCCGCATGCGTCGGTCTTGTCGCCCACCCAGATGATGCGCGTTATCAACATCTGTTTGGCAAAGTTGCACACACGCCAATTTTTAATGTCGAAGTGCCAGTTTTTGCACACCCACTGGCGCAACCAGATAAGGGTTCAGGTATTGCGATGGTTTGCACATTCGGCGATCTCACCGATGTGATCTGGTGGCGTGAACTCAATCTTGCAACCCGACCGACAATCGGTCGCGACGGAAGATTCGTGGCAGATGCTCCAGCAATAATGTCCGATAAAGCAAAACTGCAATATGCGCGACTCGCCGGCAAGTCGGTGAAGCAAGCGCAAACATTGACCGTTGAAATGTTGCGCGAGACCGGCGAACTCATTGACGAACCGCGAGCAATTGTGCACGCGGTGAAGTTTTATGAGAAAGGTGACCGCCCGCTCGAGATCGTTACGAGTCGCCAGTGGTATATCCGCAATGGTGGACGCGACGAAAAATTGCGCGACAAGTTGTTGGCCCGCGGCGACGAACTGACATGGCACCCCGACTTCATGCAGCACCGATATGCCAACTGGGTCGGCGGATTAAACGGCGATTGGCTCGTCAGCCGACAGCGATATTTCGGTGTGCCGATACCGCTGTGGTATCGCCTCGATGCAAACAGCGAAATTATTTATGAGAACCCACTCGTGCCTGCTGTCGATCAGTTGCCTGTGGACCCGAGCACCGATGTGCCGCAAGGTTTCTTGGCCGAACAGCGCGGTGCGGCAAACGGTTTCACTGGCGACCCCGACATTATGGATACTTGGGCGACTTCGTCACTCACACCGCAACTCGCAGGTCATTGGGTTGATGATCGCGAGTTGTTTGAGCGAATTTTTCCGATGGATGTTCGACCGCAAGGCCACGACATTATTCGCACGTGGCTGTTTTCGACGATGGTGCGTTCGAACTTTGAGCACGATGTAGCGCCATGGAAGAACGCGTGTCTCTCGGGTTGGATTCTCGACCCCGATCGCAAGAAGATGTCAAAGTCGAAAGGCAATGTTGTAACGCCGTCAGATTTATTTGATCAATATGGCAGCGATGCGGTGCGATATTGGGCGGCGTGTGCGCGACCTGGTGTCGACACGGCATTCAGCGAAGATCAAATGAAGGTTGGTCGCAAATTGGCGACGAAACTTTTGAACTTGACGAAGTTCGTGTTGGGTGCGGCTGCAAGTGAGACGACGAACGTTGATGCCCAGCCAAAAGATTTGGTCGACCAAGCGATGCTGGTGCGGCTCGCAGAAGTTGTCGATGCGGCAACTGTCGCCCTCGAACAGTTCGATTATGCGCGAGCCCTCGAACGCACCGAAGCATTTTTCTGGTGGTTCTGTGACGACTATGTCGAACTCGTCAAGACACGCGCCTACGGCGAAACACAAGATTCATCCTCGGCGCGCGTTTCACTGCATCGCGCGCTGAACATCGTGCAGCGCTTGCTCGCCCCGATGTTGCCGTTTGCGACCGAAGAAGTTTGGTCATGGTGGCAATCGGGTTCGATTCATCGCGCCCCTTGGCCAACAACCGTCGAGACGCTCGCAGGGTTCACTGCTGCACCAGACGCAGTCGATGATCTAGATGCAATTTGCACAGTGCTCGGCGTAATACGACGCACAAAAACCGAGGCCAAAGTTTCGCAACGTGCCGAAGTTGCCAAACTGGTTGTTACTGCCGAAGCAAAAACAGTGTCAATGTTGCAGGCAAACCTTTTAGACCTGCGTAACGCTGGCTCGTTGCAAGCAATTGAGTTTGTAGTTTCAGATTCGAATTCTGAACCCACAAATCTCTCTGCTCAGGTCACATTGGCCACCCCACTAAACTAAGCCCCACATGGCGCGAGCAAAAAGAGCAAAAACTGGCGTCGTTGCGCGACCAAAACTGCACTACGTCGTGCTGGTTTTCAACATTTTCGTGATCACCGCGCTGGTTGCGAGTGCCGTCGGTTTGTTTTGGGTCAGCAGTCGTCTCGATCAACGGCTTGTCGTCACTCTCGACAAACCAGCGAAATCAAGTGCTAGCGACGACGGCTCGCCAATCGTCACCGACTGGGATTTAAACACCGAAAACCTTGACGCCGAAAACTTTTTGCTGACTGGCTCTGACAACGGCGCTTGCACCAGCCCTGACAGTGCGACTTCGGGCGGCATCGGCGATCGCACGAGTTTTGGTGAGCGCAGCGACACGATCATGATCATTCGCATTGACCCAAGTTCGAAGCAAGCGGCGATTCTTTCGTTTCCACGCGACTTATGGGTTGACATCGCTGGCACAACCCGGCAGAACCGAATCAACTCGGCGTTTCAAAGCACCGATCCGAATCGACTTGTCGCAACGATCAAAGAAAATTTTGATATTCCGATTGATCACTATGTCAACATCAACTTTTGCGCGTTCAAAGAAATTGTCACAGCAGTTGATGGTGTGAAGGTGCCGTTTTTGTATCCGACTCGCGACAAGAAAACCGGTTTCAATGTTGCAGCACCCGGCTGCGTCAATTTTGACGGCGACACGGCGCTTGCATATGTTCGCTCGCGATCTGGCTATCGATATTTTGATCCGACAAAACAAGCGTGGCTCGAAGACCCGACGGGCGATCTTGGTCGCATTAAACGTCAACAAGATTTTTTGCGGCGATCAATGCAACGCGCACTCGACAAAGGCTCGAAAAGTTTGTCGGTGGCCAACGACTTGTTGAACGCGGCGCTGAAAAATGTGATTACTGACGACGAATTATCACCTCGTGGCATGCTGACACTCGCCCAAGCGATGCGAGATTTAAACACACAATCGATCGCGACATACACGATCGACTCGTATCCGAAGCGAATCGGCGACATGTCGGTGCTGATACCTTCGCTAAAAACTGACGAGATGCAAAAAGTTTTGGCGATCTTTCAAGGTAGATCGCCGGTTGTTGCAAGCGGTGCATCGCTTCGTGCCAACGACTCGTCAAGCGTGGTGCTGACTGCATATCGAATTTCGTCGATTACTGTGCCGGCGATTGCTCGCTTTGCAGACGGTGTGGTGCCGCCCAACGACCCTGCTTGTCGTTGAACAGTCACTGAATCGCGCCTCTTGACGACTGACTAACATATGCGAGGGGGAATAATGGAAATTTTTATAGCCGTCGTGCTCGCGGTCGCGGCATACGCCCTCGGCACATTTCCGAGTGCAGCGATCGTTGCTGGCAAAAAGAATCTCGACATAACAAAAGTCGGTTCGGGCAACCCTGGTGCGTCGAATGTGATTCGCAATTTGGGCTGGAAGACGGGGCTCGCGGTTTTCTTGCTCGACATGGCAAAAGCGGCAATCGCAGTTGGGCTCGCGTGGGTTGTCACCGGCGACCGACATGACGAGTTGTCATATATATGTCTGTTTGCGGCGATTCTCGGCCATTCATATCCGGTGACTCGCAAGTTCAAGGGCGGCAAGGGTGTCGCCAGTGGCGGTGGCGGAATGTATGTGTTGTTTCCGCTGACGAGTTTGGTGTTGTTTAGTTCATGGTTCGTGCTGACAAAAGTTACGCATAAGGCTTCGATTGCATCGCTGACGATTTCAATTGCGTTGCCATTCGGTATTTATTACGAAGGTGCCGCCGGTTGGGAGATCGCCGCGACGCTCGCACTAGTCGGCTTCATCATCGTCAAACATTTACCAAATCTTCGCCGTCTGAAAACTCACGAAGAACCTGACATCATCTAGCATCTTCGCATGCTGGCGATACTTGATTCGTTTTTTGAGTGGCTGAAAGAGTCATCTTCGTCGCCATGGTTTTACGTGGTGATTTTTGTGATCGCCACACTCGACTCGGTGTTACCGATCGTGCCCAGCGAAACTTTGGTGATTGTTGGCGGCGTTACTGCGGGCGCCGGCGACTTGTCGATTGCGCTCGTGATTCTTTGTGGCGCGGGTGGCGCGTTTGTCGGCGACAACTTGAGTTATCTTCTCGGGCGTGAAGCCAGCGACTGGGTGGTCAAGCGACGTACACGAACCGAAAAAGGTGCCAAACAACTCGCCAATATTGTCGAACAGATTCATGAGCGCGGCGGCTTGCTGCTAATCACCGCAAGGTTTATCCCTGGTGGTCGAACGCTGCTTACATTGTCGTGCGGCGTTACAAAACAACCCAGAAAATGGTTCATTGGTTGGGCAGTTGTTGCGGCAAGCATTTGGGCGACATATGCGTCGTTGCTTGGCTTCATCGGCGGAAAATCTTTCGCCGACAATCACACCAAAGCATTTCTGATCGCCTTCACCGGTGCGTTCTCGGTGACGATCATTATCGAAGTCGTGCGCGCTATTACACACAGGCTGAAACGCAACAAGTAATTCGTTTAAGTCACGGCTGTAAAGTTAAGGCAGTGACTTTGCAACTTAGCGTTGACTCGGCGGCTTGGGGTCGGCATGTTTCTGAAACTGCGAACAGCCTCGGCGACTTGATTCCGGTTGTTAAGGGCAACGGCTACGGCTTTGGTCGCGCAACACTGATCGAGCGTGCCACAAAAATTTCACGCGATATTGCAGTAGGCACAATTTTCGAGGCTCACAATGTGCCAAGTGACGGTCGCGCCTTCGTGCTCACGCCAGTCGGCAAGGTTCTGCCTGCAACAAACAATCTCGCCAAAAATATCGTCTTGACAGTTGGTTCGATTCATCATGTGCAAAACCTGCGCGATGCCAGTTGGCGCGGTGAAGTCGTCATCAAATTGCGGTCGAGCATGAACCGCTACGGCGCTGACTTTAGCGAGTTGCAGCCTCTCGTCGCCGCCGTGCAAGACGCGGGCCTAACTCAAGTTGGTTGGTCGGTGCACCCACCGCTTGATGGCACGCCGCAAAGTCATGCCACCGAAATCGGCAACACGATTTCAAATGTCGATTCAGATTTGCCGTGGATTGTCAGCCACATTGACGCCAAGAATCTCGCCGACCTGCGCAAGAAATTTGCCAATAAAACAATTCGCGTACGCAGTGGCACTCATCTTTGGCTCGGCGACAAGTCAATGTTCGAACTCACTGCAGATGTACTCGACGCTCGCCCCGTAAAAAGTGGCGCGGTGGTCGGCTATCGCAACATCACTCTTCATCAAGACGGCATGCTCGTGATGATCGGCGCTGGCACGAGCCATGGCGTGCAACTTGTCGGCGCTGAGTTGAGTCCGTTTCATTTCAATTCGACTCGTCTCAGCCTCGTCGAGCCGTCGCATATGCACACCTCGATGGTTTTTGTGCCAACAAATCAAGCCGCGCCTAAACCAGGCGACTCAGTTGATGTGCAACAACCGCTAACTCGCGTTTTTCCAGACTTTATTTCTTGGATCTAACAGTGCCTACTCACGCAAGTGATCGCCAACTTGAGCAACGCTTCGCTTCACTTGATGTCGCACGCACAATCGCCCTGTTCGGCATCATCGTACTCAACTATCACGGCTACCTAAATTTTCAAAGCACGAGTTCGACGACTGCGCCGTCGGTCTTTGAGCGATGGTGGCATCCGTTTGAAGGTGCGTTGGCGAATCCGTTTCCGGTTGGCTTCGTGATGGTCGCGGGCATGGGTGTCGCGTTGTTGTTGCAAGATGTTGCTCGTGCGAACACGCACCATGACGCAAACGAAATTGCACGAACACGCACCGAGGCGCGATGGCGACTCGCCCGCCGCGGGCTTTTTCTATTCACACTTGGCTACGGCATCGAATGGGTTTGGGCTGGCACGATCTTGCCGTATTACGGCGCATATTTTGTCGTTGCCAGCATCATTGCGACTTGGTCGGCACGCAAACTTGTAGCGCTCGCCGCAATTTCAACTTTCACGGCAGCGATTATTGAATGGTGGCGTCTCGAACAGTCGTTCGACGGCAACCTCACAACTTGGCTTTCACCAAGCACGCCAAACACGCCGCGCAATCTTTTGATCCGCTTATTTATTGACTACACGCATCCGTTGTTTCCGTGGTTGGCATTTTTTATTGTCGGCATTTTGCTCGGTCGCAAATATCACGACATCGCCAAATTTCGCCGCAAACTTTTGACAGTTGCCGTGGCTGCAGCGGCATTTGCCTACATCACAAATGCCATTGTCAACTCACTTGTTCGCAGCGACGCCGATAATGGCGTGAGCAGCGCGCTCATGTGGCGACATTTGGTATCAACTCAACCGTTTGATCGAAGCGTGCTGTATGTTTTGGCATCGCTCGGTGTAGTCGTCGCCGTATTTTTGACAATCACGATTTTGTGCGAAAAGTTTCATGACTCACTTGTTTTGCGCCTCGCGCAAACAACGGGTCAACTCACGCTGACGATTTATTTGGCGCACATTTTTATCTACAACATCGTCGTCACCCAGGCTGGTCTGGTTCAGCCGACGGGCCTTGACACCGCGATGACGATGAGCATCGTCGTCTTTGTTGCCGCAGTCATTTGGGCAAATTGGTGGAGCCCGCTTTTTGGTCGCGGCCCAGCCGAACGTTTATATCGTCGCTTCGGCGGCTAGCAACTCGCGCGCGCGTTGCACAAACGCGTTATACAAATTTTGTTGCAACGAATCTGTCGCCGCCGTGTCTTCTGGGTGCCACTGCATGCCGAGTAGCCACTTCGTGCGATGCTCGACTGCCTCGAGAATGCCATCGGTTGCATAGCCAACGGCGACTAAGTCGCTCGCCAGTTCGGCAATACCCTGGTGATGAAACGACGCGCCGTTAATTTGTGTCGCGCCGAGCGCCACCGCCATCTTCGAACCAGGCTCGATATTCACTTGATGCAGCGCAAACTCTTCGCCAACCGGAAACTGCTTTGGTGCGTGCGCGAGAAGATCGCTCGCATTCGCAAGTTCTCCAAGATGCTGAACCAGTGAACCACCGAGCACAACATTGGCGAGTTGCATGCCGCGACAAACAGCGAGCACGGG
This sequence comes from Acidimicrobium ferrooxidans DSM 10331, assembly GCA_945865395.1. Lineage (GTDB taxonomy): Bacteria > Actinomycetota > Acidimicrobiia > Acidimicrobiales > Ilumatobacteraceae > BACL27. The sequence continues at coordinate 9,858 of CAMBDT010000028.1, forward strand.
CAAGTCGAGTTTTAGTGCCGCGTTAAGCAGCGCAGTTTCAAAAGTGTCTTGCTCGGGTTGCACACCATATATATGTGGCCCCGCGGTCTGGCCGTAGAGCGCAGGGTTGACATCGGCGCCACCCATCAACACAAGACCGTTGAACCGGCGCATCATCGCTTCGGCATCTTCGGTCGTCAGCGGTTGCGGAGCAATCACAACAGGTTCGCCTCTAGCCCGCAGAATTGCATCAAGGTATCGACGCCCAGCAAACGCAACTGCATCGCGCGAAACCCGACTCGGGGCACCATATCGACCAGCGAGTGCGATCAGCGGCGACATTTATAAAACTCTACCGACTATCACTTCACTAGGCGCTTTAGTCGGGCAGTGATCTGCTCGATGTCTGGGTTCGTCGACCCGACCCAGTTGACGAATTTAACGACATCACGACTAGCGATGTTCAACACCGAGACTTCATTAATTTGCAGAAATACCGCAACGCTCAACCAAGCAAGTCGTTTGTTGCCGTCGACCAAAGCGTGATTGTTTATTAGCGACTGCAACATAGCCGCGGCTTTCGAAATTAAATCTGGATAAACATCCGCACCTGAAAGTGTCGTTCGCGGTCGCGCTATCGCCGAACCAAGCAGGCCGAGATCGCGCACTAACGGCTCGCCATCGACTGCGATTACCGCCAAACTTAGAACGTCTTCAAGTGTTAGATAACTGATCTTGTCGTCAATCACCCAATTGCTCAATGGCTTCTGCGTGAACCTTCATAATCTGCTTGGCCGCATCGATAACTCGCGTAGTGTGCTCGCTATTGTCGAGATATTCACGAATCGCCCGACGGGCAGCATCTTGCATCGAAACACCTTCGCGCTCGGCTCGCTTCTTTAATGCCCGTTGCTCTTTTTCTGAAAGCCTTAATGTCATCGCCATATTCGTAATGGTATCAAATTGATACCGCGTTGCTACTCTGGGTTCGTCGACTTTTCGATTCATGCCATTACTGTGTGCAACGATCTAACGCTCTGGCAGTGCAGCGAGAGATTTGAAACGTCCCATCACCCCCAAGTGCTAGTTGAGCTGCAGCCAGTTCGCGAGCGCACGCAACTCTTTAGTGAGCGCGCCGTTGATAGACGCTCGCTTGATGCCTTTTTCGGTATGCACGCTTTGCACGAGCAACTTCGCGTTCGCGCGATCGGCTTTGAGATCGACTCTGCCAACTAATTCTCCATTCATCATGAACGGCAAGACGTAATAGCCGAACTTGCGCTTTTCTTTAGGCGTATAAATCTCGATGCGATAGTGAAAATCAAACAGCCGCTCGTTACGTGGACGACACCAAACAAGCGAATCAAACGGTGACAATAATGCGGTGGCGTAAAGCTTCTTGGGCGGTTTTGCGGATTGATGCACAAATGCTTTTTCGACCCATGTATCAACTGTTACTTCTCGCAAATCGCCCTGTTCGACGAGTTCGTTGACTAACGGTTTTATAACAGCGGTTTTTTGTCGGTAGTAATCAGCGAGATCGGTCAGAGTTGCCACGCCTTGTGCTTTTGCTGCTCGCACTAACAATTGTTTGCGCGCTTCGTTTTCGGTTGGTGTTGGTGTGTTAACAATCTTTGCTGGCAACACGCGCTCAGTGATGTCGTAGATGCGAGCAAAATCAGAGCCACGACCGCACGACATCAGTTGCCCCGTTAAAAACAAATATTCAAGTGCCGATTTTGCTTCATCCCAATCCCACCATGATGATTTTTTGGTGGTGCGAGTCGAAAGTTCGCGTGCAGTAACCGGCCCGTTTGCCTCGACGTGTTTCAAGATGCGTTTTACAAACGCTTTGTTGTCGGCATAAAAACTCGTCAAACCCCAGTGTTTGATTTTGCCTGTGCGAGCAGCGTTCATCTTCCAGCGAAACAACGGCTGAATTTCGACTGGCAGTATTGCTGCTTCGTGCCCCCAGTATTCAAAGATCTTGCTTTGTGCCGTGGCTTTATTTATTGCATTACGGTCGTGATCGCCAAGTCGCGCGAACAGCGGCAACTCTTGACTACGCACGAGAACATTCACCGAGTCAATCTGAATCACGCCAAGTTTTTTGATCACTTCAACTGCATCGGCAGTCGACGATTTAGATTTTGAACGCGGTTTATCAAAACCCTGAGCAGCAAGTGCCAACGAACGCGCTTCAACGATTGTTAGTTCGTCGAGCCGTTTTGGCATCGCGGATTATTTGCTAGTCAGCGACAGTAATTGTGATCGATTTAATTACAACATCTTCAACAGGTCGATCGCCAGGTCGCGTCGCGACATTTTGCATCGCATCAACTATCTCGAGCCCCTTGACAACTTGGCCGAACAACGAATATTGAGGCGGCAGACCGACGCCGCTTGAGCCGCTAACGATAAAAAATTGTGAACCGTTTGTGTTTGGCCCGGCATTTGCCATCGCCAGACTTCCGATTTGATATTTGCCCGGCTTCGGTAGTTCATCCCCAAATTTATAGCCAGGGCCGCCGCGACCAGAACCTTCAGGGTCGCCACCTTGGCACATAAA
>CAMBDT010000029.1 GCA_945865395.1 Acidimicrobium ferrooxidans DSM 10331
GCGTCAATAAGTCGCAACGCGACTTCGTTGGCGAGCAAACGACCCGCGCGAGTCAACACGATTCGATCGTCGCACTGCTCGAGCAACTCGCTCATTTCGTCGAGATCAACGTCGCTAAACGAACCAAGTGGCACACCGTCACGGGTACGCACCAACAACTGCAACATTTCGCGCTTACTTGTCTGTGCATCAAGCGTCTCGCTTGAAGATTCTGGCGACTCGCCAGCCATGACTAGTTCGATATAGCGCTCGGGCGTGCGCACATTCCACCAACGGCGACCGTTCAGGTGTGCATGTGCCGCACTACCAAAACCCTCGTAGTTGCCCTGCTGCCAATAAAGCGAATTGTGTTCACACTCATGACCCGACTTCGCCCAATTTGAAATCTCATAATTTTGCAAACCGTACGCCGAAAACACATCATCGCACAACAAATATTTATCTGCCTGATCATCGTCATCGGGGTGACGATCAGGCTGAGTTGCCAACACCGTGTTCGCTTCGACTGTCAGACCATATGCAGAAACATGCGGCGGATCAAGCGCCACGACATCATCTATCGTTCGCGACCAGTCATCAAGCGTCTCGCCTGCTGCGCCATAAATAATGTCGAGATTAAAACTCTCAAACCCCGCTTGGCGCACATAAGCAACTGAGCGACTTACATTTTCAGGATTATGCGTTCTGCCGAGAGATTTAAGAACATGATCAACCGTCGATTGCACGCCAATGCTGATGCGATTCACGCCACCACCACGAAACGTCTGCATCATCTCGAGCGTGATGTCATCTGGGTTGCACTCAACCGTCACTTCAGCACCAGATGCAAGCGGTATCTCTGACAATACGCTCATCAACTCGGTAGCGGGCACAAGTGTCGGCGTACCGCCACCGATGAACACACTCGTCGCATGTGGCATCGCATTTGCCACGCTGCGCCGAATATGCGCACGCATCGCAGCCAAATAGTTGTCAGTCAGTTGATGGCGGTCAGTAAAAGTTGCAAACGCGCAATAGTCACATTTTTTTGCACAAAACGGAATATGTATATAAACACCAAAGCCTGGGTGCATAAAATCTAACTTTGTGTCGTCGGCGGCACGAACAACAAGTCAAGTTCTGCAAGCTTGGAACCGACCTCGTCGACTGCAATATCGAGCATCACGGCTATCGCCCGCGTGTCGTGTGCGCGCACGGTTATAACTTTGCCGTTGAAGTCTTGTCGTTGCACTTGAATCATTCTCAAAAAACGCTCGAGCATCTTGAACTCGATGCCTTCTCGTGTCGAAAGTTTGGCCACATCGATGCGCAACTTCGTCGGCGCCGACGCACCAGGCTGATTATCTTCCACGCGCAACGGGTCGCGCGGCAACAACTGATCAATCGTCACACCATAAAACTTCGCCAATCGCTCGAGACGCGGCACCGAAATCGCCCGCTCGCCACGCTCATATGCACCGAGCACCGAGGCTTTAAACTCTTCGCGCGACTGCAGTTCGACTTCGCTCAACGACAAGTTTTTTTGCGAGCGGATCGATCGTAAGCGCTCACCCACCATCCGCGAAAACGGAGACTGCTCAAGCATCTCGTCGTCCGATGGAGTCATAGTTAGATCAACTTTCTTTGTTTCGGTAACTTGACATTAGAACAGCCGCGCTAATCGCCGCAGTCTCTGCACGCAAAATCGTTTTACCGAGTGAGACAATACCTCTACCAGCCGAAACTTCTTCTGCCGTGAAACCACCCTCGGGGCCAATGGCAATGGTTCGATGCGATGCATCAAGTGGCACACCATTCGGATCGGCAATATATGTGTCGCTCACTTCCGCCAAAGTCGTGACGTCGCTAACTTTTGGCAGCCACACTCGTCGCGACTGCATCGCTGCTTCGCGCGCCACAACCCGCAGGCGTTCGATGTTTTTATTCGCCCGTCCGGCATCCCATCGCACGACGCTGCGAACTGTCGGCGCCAGAACGATAATTTCGTCAATGCCGATCTCGGTGAGTTTCTGCACCGTCCACTCAGGTCGATCACCCTTCACAACCGAAAACGCCACAGTTAACTGCCACTTCGGTGACTGCTCAACAACCACATCGCCCGTCACTTCAACATTTGCATCGCCGTCAACCGAGCATGACCGCCACTTGCCAAAGCCGTCCGAAATCGTCACGGCATCGCGTGACTTCACCCGCAACACACGCAACAAATGGTGAGCATCAACGTCGCCCAACACTGGCGCATCAACTGAATCTACGAAAACATGTGCCGCCGAATCACGCAGCGCAGAGATCACGAAAACGCCGACTTGATTTTCGACTTCAACGAACTATCGCTCGTCGCCACCGCTTCGCCTCGTTCTTTGGCGAGTTGCAACAACAAGTCACGCTCTTTTGACGAAAGTTTCTTTGGTACAACAACTTCAATTCGCGCCCGAAGATCGCCACGTGTTCGACCACGACTGCGACCACCCTGATTCAAAAACGGCACACCCCGACCTTTGAGCACATATTCATGCCCATGTTGCACGCCGGGCGCAACAGTCAGTGTTTCATCGCCATCAAGCGTCGCCAAAACAAGATCAACGCCAAGTGCCGCCTGAGCAATTGAAACTTGCACGTTCGTCACGAGATCATTTTCTTCGCGTTGATACATCTCGTGAGGTGCAACTTCGATATGTACATACAAATCTCCGGCCGCACCGCCTCGCGGTCCGACACCGCCACGACCAGTCACGCGCATCGTCTGCCCCGCAGCAATACCCGCCGGAATATCAATTTCGTGCGACTGATCTTTGGTTACTCGACCTTCGCCGCGGCACTTGTTGCATGGCGATGCGATGATTTCACCCATCCCACGACAGCGACCGCACGGCGTTGTGGTCACCATCTGTCCAAGAATGCTTTGGCGCATTCGACGCACTTGGCCCGACCCACCGCAGTCTGCACAAGTTGTGGCTTTCGTGCCCGCAGCCGCACCAGAACCGCCACAATCTTCGCAACTCACTGCCGACCTGATCGAAACCGAAGTGCGACATCCGAAAACTGCATCAACAAAATCGATTTCAATTTGCGTTTCAAGATCTGGTCCGCCTTGGGGCCCAGATTGTTGTCGCCCACCACCACCGAACGGTGAGTCGCCGCCAAAAAATGCGTCGAAGATGCTGCCGAAACCTCCGGCACCACCGAACGGATCTCCACCACCGCGACCGCCACCCGAAATACCTGCTTCACCAAATTGGTCATAGCGTGCGCGAGTCTCTTCGTCCGATAAAACTTCGTACGCTCGACTCACAAGTTTGAATTTTTCTTCGGCCTCGGCGTTGTTCGGGTTCGCATCAGGGTGCAATTCGCGGGCCAATTTGCGATAAGCGCGCTTTAATTCTTCTTGACTCACCCCACGCGACACGCCGAGCAACTGATAAAAATCTTGCGCCATTCGAGTTAGTTTTCGGTCAAACGACGACCGAGTCGGTCGCTAACCAATTCAACAGTCGCCAAAGCTTGCGGATAATTCATGCGCGTCGGTCCAAGCACGCCGACGGTGCCCATAGTTTCGCCATCCACACGAACAGGCGCGAGCACAACTGAACACGCTGATAGTGGTTCGACGCCATGCTCGGCACCAATTGCAACCGAAACACCGCGGTTCAACATGTCACGCACGAGTGTGACGACGACATATTGCTGTTCGAGAGTGTGCAACACATTGCGAACAATCTCGACAGCGTCAAAAGCCTGGGCCATTTGGGCCACGCCACCCACATAAAAGTTTTCGTCGTTACGAACGCGATCAAACGCCAAAAGAACTCTTGCGCACAATGCTTCTACACCAACTGCACCCGAGTGGTCATTGCTCGATTGTCGATTCACTTCATGATGCTCGGCAACATCGCGCAACGGTTTGGCTGTCATCATTTTTTGCAATTTAGCGTTGGCCTGCTGAATCTCGTCATCTGAAACATCGCTATTGATTTCAATTTGCGCATTCTCAACTGCGCCATTTGAAAGAACGACAACAACCGTTACGTGATGACTCGAAAGTCGCACAAGTTGCACCGAACGTACGACGGCAACTTCAGCGGTCGGCCCGATTACAACTGATGCATAGTTCGTCAATTGCGCCAGCAACATCGAAGTGCGCTGCAGAGTCTCTTCGAGACGAAAGTGTGCGGTCTCAAAAAAACTTCCAACTTTGGCCTGCTCAATCGAACCCAGCGAGCCGTTTGGCACCAAATTGTCGACAAAAAATCGGTATCCCTTGTCGGTCGGTATTCGACCAGCCGAAGTATGCGGATGCATCAAATATCCCTCGCGCTCGAGTGCGGCCATGTCGTTGCGCACGGTCGCCGACGAAACCGCCATTTCGCGATTGTTGGCAATATGCGCAGAACCCACCGGTTGCGCGGTGGCGATGTACTCCTCTACGACAGCCCTGAGGATTGCAGTCTTACGATCGTCAAGCATTTGTTACCTTCAGACTACCGAGCGATTGATTTCCCCGCTGATCTTGTATCGGCTTAGCGCCTCATCACGCTCTTGCGAATGATCGACCATCGGTTCTGGGTATTGCGCAAATAGACCGCGATCCGACTGCAGCCATGGCGCGTGCACAAACTTCTTTGGTACATCGCGCAACTCAGGTATCCACGCACATACGAAGTTTCCGTCAGGATCAAACTTCTCGCCCTGCAACACAGGGTTGAACACGCGAAAGTACGGCGCCGCATCGGTGCCAGTTCCGGCGGTCCATTGCCAGCCGTGATTATTTGATGCAATGTCGCCATCAACTAGATGCTTCATAAAGAACTTTGCGCCCCACTGCCATGGCAAATGCAAATCTTTCACCAAAAAACTCGCAACGATCATCCGCACACGATTGTGCATCCAGCCGGTTGCCAACATCTGTCGCATTCCTGCATCAATAATTGGGTATCCAGTTTTGCCCGCACACCAAGTTTCAAATCGTTGCTTGGCTTTTGCATCTGTGTCAACTTGCAGACTGTCCATTTTGGGTTGCAAATTCTTCCAAGTTGTGTGCGGTTGATGAAACAACACATCTGCATAAAACTCTCGCCAACAAAGTTCGCTGCGATAGTGATCATGGTTCGGGTTCGGTTCAAGTTCGGCCAACAACTGTCGCGGGTGCACCACGCCGAAACGCAAATAGACCGACATCTGACTGCAGCCGTCGCGGTCTGGATTATTTCTCTCTTCTTTATATTTGTCGAGCGCGTTCTCGACGAAATACTCCCATCGCTTCCATGCAGCGCTCTCGCCCACATCTGCGATTTTTGTCGTCAATGGCGGGTCGTCGGGTATTGCTTCGCTGACAACACTCGGTGCGCCATTCCATTTCACGCTCGGCTTCTTGGCAGGTGCAGCCCAACCATGTGCCAACCAAACTTTCGAAAAAGGAGTAAACACCGAATATGGCGTCGCGTCGGCCTTGCGCACCGTGCCTGGGTCAACTGCATACGCCGAACCAACATGATTCAATTTCACGCCAACTTTTTCTAACGCTTGAGCAACTGCGGCATCACGCTTTTGGCCATATGGCGCGAAGTCTTTCGACGCGAACACTTGTGCCGCACCAACTTCTTTTGCAACTCTCGGCACAATTTCAACAGGGTCACCGACACGCACAACAAGCGCACCACCGAGTTCGCGATTCAACTCGCGCAACGAACGAAATAAAAATGCCAACCGTGGTTCACCAGACCGTTGCAAAAATATCGGGTCTAAAACAAACAGTGGCGTAACGTCACCGACCTTGCTCGCAGCGATCAACGCCGGGTTGTCTTCAAGACGCAAGTCGCGCCGAAACCACATCACCGAATTAGAAGAACTATTTGACATCAAAAATCTGCGCGATCATCTCCATGCCACCACTGCCACTGCGGCACAAACTAGAGCAAACACCCCGCCATACGCCAGCGACCACTCAGGTGAAATTGAGTCGGCGATCAAACCAGTGATCGGGCCGCCGATTGGCGTGCTTCCCAAAAATGCGACTGCAGTTAACGCAAGCAGTCGTCCGCGCATGTCGGGCGGTGATTCTTGCTGACTAATTGCATTGCCCGAGGCGATCATCGCTGCTCCGCCGATGCCCAGCGGAATGCTCCATAAAAATGCGAACCACACATTCGATGCAAACGCCATGCCGATGCTCGCAATACCTAATAAGGCGATATTGCCAACAAACCAACTCATCGAAACTGTCTTCAGTCGCGCGGTGAGCAATGCTCCAGTCAAGTTTCCGATGCCGATAACCGACATCACCCAACCAAATGCGCGATCATCACCCCAACTCAAGTCGGCAAGTTTCGGCAACGCCACGCCAAAGTTAAACGAAAATGTGCTCACCGTTACATAGACCAAAAACATCGTCAACAAGCGCCGATTGCCCGCGACATATTTAAATACTTCGCGCACTGGCGACCCACCCGCTGGTCGCATCATCGCTGGATACATCTCGCTCTTGCGCAACCCCGTCAGGCTATAAATCATTGCCGCATACGAAATGCCGTTCAAAACAAACAGCCAACCCGTACCGAGTGGTCCGACCAATGCGGTCGCAATCGCCGCGCCAAAAATTCGCGAACCAGTCATCACGGCTGTGTTCAGCGACATTGCGTTCGGCAAGTCAACCTCGGGCACAAGTTCAGTTACAAGACCACGACGAGCTGGGTTATCAAATGCGCCGATTATGCCCAAGAGCAACGACAGCGCATAGACCATCGGCACATTGATCACACCCGAGAGATCAAGAAAACCGAGAAGCAGTGCTTGCATCGCCAATGCAGCCTGCGATATCAACGCGATACGTCGTCGGTCATGACGATCAGCCAACGCACCGCACCAGGTGCCAAACAACAGCATCGGCAAAAACTGAAAGGCGACGTTATAACCAAGGTCAGCCGCATTGCCGGTCAAACGATAAATCAGCAACGACGATGCAGTTAGTTGCAACCAACTGCCGATATTCGACAAGAGCAGCCCGGCAAAAAATAACCGCGCGTTAAAATATTTTAGTGAGCGAAAAACGCTCGCATGTTTCTCAGCCACAACGATCAGTCGTCGAGTTTCAACGCCGAGATGAAAACATCTCCGGGTATTTCAACACGACCGATTGACTTCATCTTCTTCTTGCCTTCTTTTTGCTTTTCGAGCAGTTTGCGCTTTCGCGAAATGTCACCGCCATAACACTTGGCCAACACATCTTTGCGCTTTGCCTTCACGGTTTCACGGGCAATGAACTTTCCGCCGATCGCCGCCTGAATCGGCACATCGAACATCTGTCGCGGAATCAACTCTTTGAGTTTTTCGCACATCCGTTTGCCATAGTCATATGCCTTGTCGCGATGCACGATCGTGCTGAAGGCATCAGCAGCGATGCCGTTCAAAAACAAGTCGACTTTCACCAGATCAGACTCGCGATAACCGTGCAATTCATAGTCAAGACTTGCGTAACCCTGCGATCGACTCTTCATCTGATCAAAAAAGTCGACCACTACTTCTGCCAACGGCATCATGTAATGCAACTCGACTCGCTCAGGCGAGAGATATTCGAGTTTGCCAAGTTCTCCGCGTCGCGTCTGACAAAGATCCATCAGCGTGCCCGTGTAGTCCTTGGGTGTGATGATGTCGACTTTGAAATATGGTTCTTCAATCGTCTTGATGTAAACCGTGGGTGGCAACTCGCTCGGGTTGTCGCAAATTTCACGGGTGCCGTCGGTCTTCGTCACTTGATATTGCACCGACGGTGCGGTGGCGATCAAAGCCAAGTTAAATTCACGCTCGAGTCGCTCTTTGACAATTTCCATGTGCAGCAAACCCAAGAAACCGCATCTGAAGCCAAAACCCAACGCACCCGACGACTCGGGCAAATAACTAATCGAAGCATCGTTGAGTTTCAACTTTTGCAAACTCTCGCGCAATGTTTCGAAATCATCGGCTTCAATCGGAAACAATCCGCAAAACACCATCGGCTTTGGGTCGCTATAGCCATCCAGCGCCTTTTCGGCCTGTCGCGATTCGTGCGTCACGGTTTCACCGCTTCGCGCCTCGCCCACATCTTTGATGCCTGCGATCAGATAACCCACCTCGCCTGGGCCGAGTTCATCGACGGGCGTCGGCACAGGTCGTCGCACACCGACTTCAAGCGCTTCGTGCACGGCATTCGTCTGCATGAATCGCAATTTTTCGCCACTGCGCATTCGACCGTTCATCACGCGCACCGACGAAACCACGCCACGATATTGGTCGTATTGACTGTCGAAAATCAACGCCTGCAGTGGTGCATCAGCGTCACCAATCGGTGCCGGAATTTTCTGAATGATCGCGTCTAACAACTCAGGCACGCCGTCACCGGTCTTCGCCGAAATTCGCAAAATGTCTTCGGCACGAATGCCCAAAACTTTTTCAATTTCCATCGCGTATCGATCTGGGTCGGCTGCCGGCAGGTCAATTTTGTTGAGTGCTGCAACAATTTCTAAATTATTTTCAAGCGCCAAATAGCAGTTTGCCAATGTTTGTGCCTCGATGCCCTGTGCGGCGTCGACAACCAAAACGACGCCTTCGCATGCGGCCAGCGATCGACTGACTTCATAACCAAAGTCGACGTGACCCGGCGTATCAATCAAATGCAGCGTGTGGTCCTTCCATGACACGCGAACGTTCTGTGCCTTGATCGTGATGCCTCGCTCGCGCTCAAGGTCCATGCTGTCTAAATATTGGGCACGCATTTCGCGCGCATCCACCGCGTTCGTCATCTCTAATATGCGGTCTGAGAGTGTTGATTTGCCGTGGTCAATATGCGCAATGATCGAAAAATTTCGTATTCGAGATAGTTCCATTACGCCGTTTCTCCGAGATTTCGACCGACACGCTGACGCCCTAAAAGCTTGTGTGAGACGATGCCAAATTCTACACGGCTCGTGTTTGGCAAAGCCCTACCCGCTGTTAGCCTTGTGCCGTGGCAAATATCAAATCGCAAAAAAAGCGCATCATCACAAACGCAAAAGCAACCTCTCGCAACAAAGCCGTTCGCAGCGAACTTCGCTCACGAGTAAAAAACGCTCTTGAGACAGCAGGCACACCAGAAAATCAAGAAGCCCTTCGCCTGGCCGTCAAGCGCCTCGACAAAGCCGCCGCAAAGCGCACGATTCACCCAAAGCAAGCCGCTCGTCGTAAGAGCCGCTTGATGCGCAAACTCAACGCCGCTTCGGCAAAGTAGTTCGCGCCGAGTTACTCGGTCTATTCGATTTAGTCGACGCCCCCATCCGGCACAAACGGGCAACCAAAATTTCCATTGTTAGTTCTTCGCCGAGGTCTTTGCCTCCGCGCAAATCAATGTCGGCGCGTGCAAGCAACTGCACAGCCTGACTGATACCCGCGCCCCCTAGTCGGCGATATTGACTTAGATATTTTTTGCCCTGAAACTCGCTCTTGCCGCCGATCAACGTCAAGACGTCATTAGCGCTGTGCAACTCTGGGCCATCGAGTCGCATCAATTTAGAAAAGTGAGTGTGCAATAGAGCCATCACTTGCAACGGATGATATTCGCCGCTTCGTATCATGCGATGCAACATGTCGATAGCTTTCGCTGAATCGCCAGCATCAATCGCATCGGTTAAGTCCCAGGGCTTTACGCTGCCCGCTTCACCCATGAACGCCGCAACATCGTCGCTCGTAAGTTTTCGAGAAGTGCCATATGTTGAGACCAGCACATCAATCAACCCAGGCAAACGCGCTTGATCTTCGCCGAGCCAATCAATTATCTGATTCACCGCCGCCGGTTCAAGGGTCAAACCAGACTCGCCAAATCGTTCTAAAAACCAAGTGACTAATTCTTGGCGTCGCGCTGGCGGTGTCGTCGCCATCACCGTCGCACCCGCCCGCTTCAAAGCATCTGAAACAGACTTAGCCAATTTGCCAGATGCACTCAGCACCAAATGTGTGCTGTCGACTGGGTGTTCAAGATATGCGACCAAACTCGCAAGTTCGGCTACGGTCGCGTCTGAAATTTCACGAATAACGACAACTCGCTCTTCGCCAAATAACGACATCGTCTCGGCCGAAGAAATCGCACGACGAATCGCATCTTCGCGTTCTTGCGAACTCACCACACCAGCGTCGTGCGTTTCTAAAATCGTGCTGCGACTTTCATCGGTCGCCATCGACTTGATTAATTCACGAGTAATGTCGCTGACCTTGTCTGAAACCAATCGTGGATCAGAACCCGTAATCAGATGAATCGTCACGACTACACGCTAGAACTTCGGTGTCGCAGAGCAATGATTAAGGCAAAAACTCCGAGCCAAAGGGCAAGATTTGCCATGCCGTCAAATTTAAGACGCGCAAAAATTTCGGCGACCCACCAGACCCAGCGCACGCCAACCTGAATCGGCCACATCAAAATCATCGCGAGTTTCTCTAGACCAAGATCCACGATTAGCCCTGCACAAAGTGCCATCGGCAGACCAAACAACATCACCAGACCAGCAATCGGCACGGCCAAAACATTGGCGATGATGCCCGTCGCCGATGGCAAACCAAAAATCAAAATCACAACGGGCATCACACCGAGTTGGGCGGCAACTGTCGCCCCAATCAATTGCGCCAACCATTTTGGTCGGCGAATAATTCGAGCCAACGGTGCGGCCCCGAGACACAATCCGCATGTCGCACCCACCGACATAAAAAACCCGACAGACCACGCCAAAAGTGGATCAACAATCACCGTCACTAGCACCGTCACTGCAATCAACCTCATGGTTCGCGTTGGTCGCCCAGCAGCGACAGACAAAAATGCGAGACCCGCCATTGTCGCAGCGCGCACGACCGATGGCTCAACTCGAGTGATCACTACAAACCACACAAGAACGCCAATTGTCGCAAATATTCGAAAGCGATTTTTCAATCGTGAAAGCAGAGGTGACAATGCCGCCAAAATAAATGAGACGTTTTGCCCCGACACGGCAACAAGATGTGCGAGCCCAGATTTGCGAAATGCATCGATCATCGACTCAGGTTGTTGCGTGTCGTCGCCGATCACAAGACCCGTGAACAGCGTTCGATCTGCAAAATCAAACGATTGCGCACCTCGGCTCACAAGGTCGCGCACTCGCTGTGCGCTACGCAATAGTGGCGCTGCCACGAGTCTTTGTTCACCCACAAGTTCGATTTGAAATTTACCTTTTATATGTTGGGCGATCCATCGTGACTCATCACCACGTTCGAATGCCTGGCGTTGGCCGCGCACAAAAATCTGCTCGCCAACTTTTGCGCCAGCCAGGCGCCACGCGGGCCGACCATATGCATAAACCACAAACCGATTTGACTCAATTTCTATCGTTATGCGCGTTGCCACACCGATGTTGCGCGGGTCGCTCATCACCGTTGCAAAGCCCTGATATTCGCCGGTCTGCACATCGTTAAATTCGCTTAGTGCGTGTCGCGAATTAAGTGCAGCAAACACAAACATCAGCAACAACAAAACCGCCACTTGCCGCGATAATTGCGCACGATATACAGCAACGACAAAACCGATCGCTGTCACGAGCAAAATCGCGATTGAAATTTCGCTACTCGCGCGCGTAATGCATAGATACACGACGACGCCGAACACAATCAGCCAATCAGCGCGTCGCACATCGTACGATGTAGTCATGGTTAGCAAGTCGCGTCGCGTCGTGCCCGATGGCATCGTCGCTCACCGCAATGCAGTGCGCCAGCGCGGCGGATTAATAGCAGCCGCCCTCGCTCTTGTGGTTCTAGTTGTCGGTCTCGTCTTGCTGGTGTTACCTGGTTCATTAACTGGTCTGCTCGGTTTCGTTCTTACTTTTATCGCATTACCGACAATGCCGTTATTTGGCGTGCCGGCTGCGGGTGGTTGGTCGCGGTATGCGATGAGTTTTGTTTCGAGCATTGTGCTTTGGTGGATAATCGGTCACTACGCAAGCCTTCGCGCAATTCGCGCAGTCATCGCTAGTTGGCCAGAGTGGCGTCGAGAGTTTCGACCCCTCGCGATTGGCTTAGTTCTCGGCGCACTGGTTTCACTTGCGCTCGCGGCTTTAGTTCTCGGCGCACTCT
>CAMBDT010000030.1 GCA_945865395.1 Acidimicrobium ferrooxidans DSM 10331
CCTCAATATATTTGGAAGTAAGTTAGTTGGAAATTATCTTGCCCAAAAGTTGAACTTTTAAACCGTTTTGTATTTCATGCATATCTATTTTCTTTGACTGCTAACGCAAAGGACGAGACGCGTTGACTTTTATCGAGAGTGATGGCAGTTGTGACATTTGTGTGAGCGAGTTTGCGGGCGTGAATTGGGGGGTTTGGGCCAGAAATTGGGGGCTTGGGGCGGTGTTAGAATGTTTGGATCATGACCCGTGGCGCCGTTGGGCGTTTTCGTAGGACGGTGTCACCTCTAACTGGTGCCATCTGTTGCGTTTCCCTCGTTATGGGGCTGGCCCCTGCGACGGCTGGGGCGACGGCGATGGGTGCAGGCTTGGCGCGGGTTGGCTCAGGCGGTGTGGTGCAGACATCTGACCAAAAGCAGCGTGAAGTCGAGGCGATTCTTGACGAGTTAGACCGTCTTGAAGAGCAGATGGACGCCTTGGCTGAAGACTACGCCGAAGCGCTGAACGACGGCATTGAACTCGAAAAAGAGATCGCCGCAACTGAAGGCCGGATCAAGGCCAAAGAGATCGAACTCGCCGCGATGCAAGCACAGCTGCAAAATGTGGCGCTTAAAACTTTTGTCGGCAAGTCAGTTTCAAATAGCTTGGCCAGCATCTTGAGCTCGACGGGCTCGCTATCTGATGCAGTGCGTCGTTCGTATCTGACATCGGTTGCGTTGAATACAGGCGTAAGTGGTCTCGACGAATTGCAGGGCGTGATCGAAGACATCGCTCGTGAACGAAAACAACTTGAATCTCAACGCACGCGCGCAGGTGGCATCGCCGATTATGCGAAGAAACGACTCGCTGCAGCCGAAGCAAGCGCAAATGTTTATTCAGCACGACAGGCGCAAGCGTTGCGCGACTTAGGCGACTTGTTGCGTGGCGAGCAAAGTCGTCGCGCCAAAGCGGCGCTCGAAGAAGCGGCAAGACTGGCAGCAGAATTTACAAAGACGAAATATTCGAATATTCCAGCACCGTCCTCGGCTGCAGGCACGGCGGTGAAAGCGGCGTTGTCGCAACTTGGAGTGCCTTATAAATTTGGTGCTCTCTCGCCAGGCTCGGCATTCGACTGTTCTGGACTCACGGTGTATGCGTGGTCAAAAGCCGGCGTGAGTATTCCGAGGTCGTCGCGCTCGCAGTATTACGCATTGACGCGAATTCCAACTGGGGCGGCGCAACCTGGCGACCTGATCTTCACACATAATCCAGTTAGCCATGTCGGCATATATTTGGGCAACGGACAAATGATTGCTGCGCCGCGCACTGGCGATGTCGTCAAGGTTTACGCCGTGAGTTGGTGGAAAGTGACTGGTGTAGGTCGGCCGAAATAAGTTGCTGCGTGTAATTTGCGTGTAAGTTAGGGGCGATGAACGATTGGTCGCGGTCAAAGTTTTCGAATGATGGTGTAACCCACGAAACTTTTCGCAAAGGATCTGGGCCAGTCGTAATTATCGTTCACGAGATACCCGGCATCACACCTGCAGTCGAAAAATTTGCCAACGAAGTTGTTGCCGCGGGTTTCACGGTGGTGATGCCACTACTGGTTGGCAACTTCGGTGAATCACCGAGCGGCAAATATATGGCCAGTTCAGCAGCAAAAGTTTGTATCTCACGCGAGTTCACGACGATGGCACTGAACAAGACATCGCCAATCATTTCGTGGCTGCGAGCGCTCGCAAAGTATCTGCATGCGGAAACTGGCGGCAAAGGTGTTGGTGCAGTCGGCATGTGTTTTAGTGGTGGTTTTGCTCTCGGCATGATGGTCGACGACATTATGTTGGCGCCAGTTTTGTCGCAGCCGAGTTTGCCGTTCGCATTAGGCGCAAAACGTTCGGCAGATCTCAATTTGTCTGAGCAAGACAGACGCCGAATTGTGCAAAGATCGCAAGCCGGTTGTCAGGTTTTGGGTCTGCGCTATTCAGGTGACCGCCTTGTCGGCACGCGTTTTGCCGAGTTGCACAAGCTGCTTGGCGATGCGTTTATCGCCGTTGAATTTGAATCGACTGCAAAATCGGATCACTCGGTCTTGACCGAGCAACGACAAGAACTCGGTGTGCAGCGAGTGATTGAGTTTTTGAAATCAAAACTGCTCTAAGATTCGCACCTTGAATTTGGGGTCTTTAAACGACTTCAGTGCTTTAATCGGGTCAGTTCGGTTGAGTAGTAGATGCCTGGCAAGTCGACCCTTTGCTGCTTTTGCATCATGACCACCCGCCGTGCCTGATTTTGTTGCCAAGTCGACGTGCAGATATCGGCTGATCGCTTTTTCGTCGGCGACAAATGCAGATGCGTGTTCTTGGGGCAGCAAGCTAACAACTACGGCGCCCGCACAATATTTGTTGAGCGCGCGCGAAAGTTCGTCGCGCCACCACGACGAAAGTTTGCCCATCGGTGCGAGACTCGCGCCGATCTTTAACCGATAATCGGGCGTTGGATCACCAGCCGCAACAAGACCCAGCAAACCAGAAATGATGACAATATTTTTGTCGGCAAAATTTTTTAGCGCGAGAGGCAACGAACCCAGATCAAGATGATCCCAAACGACGCCTGTGTAGCGCTGTGATGCAGGCAATGTTTTGGCGCCACGCACAGCAAGGTTTGCTTGTTGGGCTCGAGCAAGATGTGCGCCAGAAACACCAAGAAGTTTTGGTGAACCACCGCGCGCATCGCGTAACGCTGCAATGACAATCGTGCGCTGTTTGCCAAGCGACTTGCCAAAAGTGCCGTTCGATTCGATGAACTTTGTGCCTGTCGCGCCCGACAGCGCCTTGCCTTCAGACGGCGGAAGCAAAATAATTAGTTTTTTGTTACTTGTCACGAACCAAGATTCTGCCTCACTAGGCGTCGTAATAGTCGCATACGCTGCGCCTAGTCTGCAGGGGTGGTGTCAGAGCAAAAGTCATTAGATATCGCGGCGTTAAACCCCGATCAGCAAGATGCAGTGTTGCACCCGAGTGGGCCGCTGCTTGTTGTCGCGGGTGCAGGTTCAGGTAAGACGCGGGTTCTGACACATCGCGTTGCGCATCTAATTAGCCAGGGCACGCATCCGATGCGAATTCTGGCGATCACCTTCACCAACAAGGCTGCCGGTGAGATGCGTGAGCGAGTCGAAGCACTCGTCGGCAAAGTTGCCGAGCGCATGTGGGTAAGCACGTTTCACGCAGCGTGCGTGCGAATTTTGCGGATGCAAGCCGAGCAGATCGGATATCCGAAAACATTTTCAATTTATGACCAGCAAGACGCTCAGCGCCTGGTTGGTTATGTCATTCGCGACCGTGGATTAGACGCCAAGCGGTTTCCGGCGCGCGGTGTGCACGCCCGAATTAGTTTGTGGAAAAACGAGTTGATTTCGCCCGAGCAGGCGCTGTTAAACGCCGACAATGTATTCGATACGAAATACGCCGAGATCTATCGCGAATATCAAGCGCGACTTCTAAAAGCCGGCGCGATGGACTTTGACGACCTGTTGATTAACACGGTCAAACTGTTTCGCGAACACAAAGATGTTTTGGCGCAATATCAGCAACGCTTCGAGCACATTTTGATCGACGAATATCAAGATACGAACATCGCGCAAAACGAAATCGTGATGATGTTGGCCGACGCGCATCACAATGTCTGCGTGGTTGGCGATACCGACCAATCTGTTTATCGATTTCGCGGCGCCGATTTCAGAAATATTCTGCAGTTTGAAACGGCGTTTCCCGAGGTGACAGTCGTCGTATTGGCACAGAACTATCGCAGCACTCAAACAATTTTAGATGCCGCAAATGCAGTGATCACCAACAACGCCGAACGCAAACCCAAAGAATTATGGACCGAACTTGGCAAAGGTGATCGCGTCGTGCGCTTCTATGCCGACGACGAATATCACGAAGCCAACTGGGTGATTTCGCAGTTGTCGAAATTGAAGAAGACCCACGAACACGAGTGGCGCGAGATGGCGGTTTTTTATCGCACAAACGCGCAGAGCCGAATTTTAGAAGAGAGCCTGATGCAGGCGGGCGTGCCCTACAAAGTAATCGGCGGCACTCGCTTCTATGATCGTCGCGAAATCAAAGACGCCTTGGCATATATTCGCTGTGCTGCGAACCCACTCGATGAAGTCAGCTTGAAGCGAATTTTGAATGTGCCCAAACGCGGCATTGGCGACACGACAGTTGACCGCCTCGATGCGTATGCCAACAAAGAACAGATTGCATTCGCACTTGCTTTGCGTCGCACGGCCGATGCGGGCATCGGCGGCGCGGCGGCAAAAGGTATCGCCAGTTTCGTTGCTTTGATCGACGACCTCGAATCGCGCCTCGATCAAGGGCCTGGGCCCGTGTTGCGTCACGCACTTGAAGCCAGCGGTTATATGAGTGAATTGCAGGCAGAGGGCACTGTCGAATCAGACGGACGCTACGAAAACTTGGCAGAACTAATTGGCAGTGCGAGTGAGTTCACACAAGTCGACGAATTTTTAGAACAAGTCGCACTCGTTGCTGACACTGATCAACTCGACTCAGATAACCATGTCACGCTGATGACATTGCACTCGGCCAAAGGTCTCGAGTTTGAGGCTGTGTTTATCGTCGGCATGGAAGAAGGCATCTTTCCGCACAGTCGCGCGTTGGTCGACCAAAACGAACTTGAAGAAGAGCGTCGTCTTGCATATGTGGGCATTACGCGGGCGAAACAAAAACTAACTTTGTCGCACGCCTGGAGTCGCAATCTTTATGGTTCGAAGCAATACAACCCACCGTCACGCTTTCTGGATGAAATCCCCGGCGAGTTGTTGCAACGCGAAGGAAGCACAGACTCCGGAGCCGATGAAGGTCGTGGCAGTTATCGACCTAGACCCGATCAAGGCACAGGCAAAAAAATTGAGTGGACTCGCGCGACGCTGCCAAAATATCGACGCGACGGCGACGCAGTGGGCGACTTGACTGGCGCAAACTCGGGTTTGAAGGTTGGCGACGATGTTGAACATCCGTCGTTTGGCGAAGGCGTGATCATCAACATTCGTGGCTCGGGCGAGTCGGTAGAAGCAACTATCGAATTTGTCAATCACGGCAAAAAACACTTGGCGATGGCGTGGGCGCCACTCAAAAAAATTAATTAACGAAAAAACAAATTAGCGAGATAAATAATTTTTAGCCGGCGCGAAGGTCGATTAACAGCGTGCGCCTGTTTTCGACGATCGGCCGAACATCGAGCGGCAGTTGCAACTGCTCGACACGCAGTGTGCGACCTTCACAGTCTTTGAAATCTCGCGAGTTGGCAATGTGTTCGACGAGGCAAGTTTCGCCACGGTCGGCAGGGTAGGCATAGTAAACCTGCCAGCCTTTGGCTGGGTCGTCGCCCGAGTGATCGATCACAATCGAACGCTTGCCAGTTGAGTCACGCAAATCTGGATAAAGAATTGGACCACCTTCACTCACCAGTTTCGCGACATCGTCGACACGACCAATTTCGAAAGTTTTGGCGACGGTCTCGGGGTTTCGTTCGCGATTGTCGGTGGCCATGCTGGCGAAAATCCATGTCACGCCGAATAAAACTGCGAACCCGAGAATGCCCCCGACTACGGGCGCAACGGCGCGCATGATGGGCGATGTGAATTCGATACGGCGCATGTCGTAAGGTTATTGAGTCGTGAAACGAAATTATCGCGTAGTTGTTGCCAAGCCGGGCCTAGACGGCCATGACCGTGGGGCTAAGACGATCACCCGCGCCCTGCGCGATCACGGTTTTGAGGTCATTTATACGGGGTTGCATCAGACACCCGAGCAGATCGCCGAAACGGTGCTGCAAGAAGACGCCGATGCGGTGGGTTTGTCTTTGTTGTCGGGTGCGCACCTGACTTTGTTTCCGCGAGTGATGCAAGAATTGCGAGATCGCAAACTTGGCGAGATTTTGATTTTCGGCGGCGGTGTAATACCTGAAGAAGATATTGCCACGCTCAAGCAGCAGGGTGTCGGTGAAATTTTTGGACCTGGCTCGTCGCTTGGCGATATCGCCAAGTGGTTAGAGTTGGCGCTCGACTCGCGCGTAGAAAACTAAACAAAGGAAGTTAAGTGGATCTCTTTGAGTATCAAGGCAAACAGTACTTCGCACGCTACGACATTGCCGTTTCGGCGGGTGGTGTCGCACTAACGGTCGACGAAGCGGTTGCGCAGGCTGAACATGCGAAGTATCCCGTTGTGATCAAAGCCCAAGTGCAAGTTGGTGGTCGCGGCAAAGCTGGTGGCATCAAGTTGGCGAACAACGCCGATGAAGTGCGATTGCACGCCAAAAATATTTTGGGCATGGACATCAAGGGCCACATCGTCAAGCGCGTGTGGGTTGAACACGCGTCAGATATCGCCGAAGAGTATTACGCATCGTTCACGCTCGATCGCTCGGCAAAGCGACACTTGCTGATGCTCTCGGCTCAGGGCGGTGTCGAAATTGAACATGTCGCTGTGGTCGACCCAACTGCAATCGTCAAGTTGCATGTCAACCCAGTTGAAGGCTTAAGCCTTGATTCGGCAAAACGAGCCGTGGTTGATGCACGCATCTCAGAAAAAGCACGAGATGGTGTGGCGGCGATGCTGGTCAAACTGTATGAATGTTTCACCAAAGGTGATTGCGATTTGGCAGAAATCAATCCGTTGATTTTGAAACCGAACGGCGAAGTTCACGCGCTTGACGCCAAAGTCACGCTCGACGACAACGCGGCGTTTCGTCACCCTGAGTGGGATGAATATCGCGCCACCGAAGAACTTGACGAGCGCGAGAAACTTGCGCGCGAAAAGAATCTGCAATACATCGGTCTTGATGGTTCGGTCGGCATTATTGCCAATGGTGCGGGTTTGGCTATGAGCACACTTGATGTTGTCAATCAGGTGGGCGGAAAAGCCGCAAATTTTTTAGATATCGGCGGCGGTGCAAACGCCGAGTTGATGACCGCGGCACTTGAAGTAATTAACTCAGACACAAAAGTTAAGAGCATTTTCATCAATATTTTTGGTGGTATTACTCGCGGCGATGAAGTTGCCAAAGGCATTGTCGAAGCGATGAAGCGCGTCAAGTTGCGTGCGCCGATTGTTATTCGCCTTGACGGCACGAACGCGACCGAAGGACGAGCGATTATTGCCGCAGCCGGCATCGCCGAGTCGCAGTTGATCTCGCGATCAACGATGCTTGAAGCTGCGCGCAGCGCAGTCGAGATTGCAGGAAAGAAATAACATGGCGATTTTTGTCAACGAAAAAACAAAAGTTCTGGTTCAGGGTTTGACCGGAGGTCAAGGTCGGTTTCACGGCTTGCGCAATCGCGACTATGGCACACAAGTTGTTGCTGGCGTGACGCCGGGCAAAGCGGGCCAAGATGTCGAAGGTATTCCCGTATTTGACACTGTCGAAAGTGCAGTAGCGGCCACTGGTGCGACTGCATCGTTTATTGCCGTGCCGCCAAAGGCCGCACCCGCGGCAATTCTTGAAGCAGCACGTGCCGGCATTGGTTTCGTCGTGTGCATTACTGAAGGCGTACCTGCTCAAGACGAGGCACGAGTGTTTGCAACATTGCAACGAGACTTTCCGAAGACTCGGTTACTCGGGCCGAATTGCCCTGGCATTATCAGCCCGGGCAAATGCAACATCGGTATCACCGCTGGTGAAATCGCCGCGTTACCAACTGCAAAGGGTCCGAATGTCGGCATCGTTTCACGTTCAGGCACTTTGACATATCAAGCGCTATACGAATTGAAACAGCGCAACATCGGTGTATCAACTTGTGTCGGCATTGGCGGAGACCCGGTGCCCGGCACTTCGTTCGTAGATTGTTTGGCCGAGTTTCAATCTGATCCCGAAACGCATGCGATCATCATGATCGGAGAAATTGGTGGCACGGCAGAAGAAGAGGCCGCCGAATTCATCATGACTCATGTGACAAAACCAATGAGCGCGTATATCGCAGGTGTCACTGCGCCAGCGGGCAAAAAAATGGGTCACGCTGGGGCGATTGTTTCTGGGGGCAAAGGTACGGCGCAAGGCAAGATGGACGCTCTAAACAGTGCTGGCGTCAAGGTTGGTTTGAACCCAACCGAGGCATGCGAATTGATGGCACAAATAATCGCATCAATGTAAGACTTAGTGTTCGATGAATAAACGATCTGATCTTCTGACTTATATTCCGTCGCTGGATGGCATTCGGGCATTGTCGGTTTTGGCGGTGATTGTCTATCACGCCAACAAACTTTGGTTGCCAGGCGGATTTCTCGGTGTTGAAGTGTTTTTCGTGATCAGCGGATATTTAATCACGCTGTTGTTGCTCGCCGAATCAGAAAAAAGCGGCACTGTCAGTTTGAAACAGTTTTGGTTGCGGCGTGCGCGACGTTTGTTGCCGGCGCTGTGGGTTGTCGTTTTGGGTGTCGTGGTCTTCGCGGCGTTGTTTCAGCGCGAAATACTTGGCACTTTGCGTGGCGATGTCGTTGCCGCGCTGTTTTATGGCTTCAACTGGTTTCAGATTTGGGTCGGCACTAGCTATTTCACTTCGTTCGAATTTGTGCCGCTGCGACATTTGTGGTCGCTGGCGGTTGAAGAACAGTTTTATCTGATCTGGCCTATCGTGATGTTGGTCGTTGCCAAGATTGGCAAGCGACGCCTGCCAATCGTTAGCGCAGTGTTCTTTGGCGCCGCAGTGGCGCTGGCTATATATACGGGTGCGGTTTATCAGCCAGGCACAATTTCGACGATCGCCGACACACCAGAGCAGTTCATGAATTTGTTCGGCCAGTCGGTATCGCGTGTCGATTTTTTATTTTTGGGTACATTGACCCGATCAAGTGGGTTACTGTTGGGTGCCGCGCTGGCGATTTGGTGGAGACCATGGTTGCTGCAGAGTTCGCGAGCAGGGGCGAGCAAACTCTTCGACGTTGTCGGCTTTGGCGGGTTGGTCGCACTGGCTCTGATGATGTGGAGATTTCACACCGTTATTGAAGGCACAGATGCGGGCACGGTCGGTTATGACTTGTTGTTTCAAGGCGGCTTTTTCTTGACTGATGTCGCGAGTGTCGCGTTGATCGCCGCCGCAGTGCATCCAGGATCGAAAGTTATTGCAAAAACTTTGAGCAACCCCGTGCTTGTTTGGCTCGGGCGTCGCTCGTATGGTTTTTATCTGTTTCACTGGCCGGTGTTTCAGTTTTATCGACGCTTTGCAGGTCAAGGTTTGACACCATATGAGTTTGTGGTTTTGGTCTTGCTCGCACTCGCGCTCACCGAATTGAGTTTTCGATACGTCGAAACGCCGGTACGGCAGGGCGCCTTGGCGCGATGGTGGGCAGAGTTTCGCGAGCCAGCACATGGCACGCAACTTGTGCGTCGTCAGCAACGCATCGTGTTGGTTGCATTCGCTTCGGTGTTGCCCGTGTTTGGTGTTGTCAGTTTGGCGACTGCTCGAGTTGCGCTCGACGAAATTACGCAGAACTTGTCGGACAACGAGGGCAACACGGTCGACGTTCTGGGTGGCGGGCAAAGTGTTGCTGGCGGTGACGCAACTATTGCAGTGACAGCAACGACAATCGCGGGTCAGGTTGTGACGGCGACAACCTCACTTGACGGCCAAGTGATCGATGTGTTGGCGATCGGCGACTCGGTGATGTTGGGGGCGGCCAATGTTTTAACTGCGCGCGGCGTGACCGTTGACGCAGTGAAGAGTCGTCCGTATCGTCAGGCGCTTGAAATTGCGAACTTCATGAAGTCGGTGAATCGACTTGGCTCGGTTGTGATCATTCATTTGGGCACGAACAACACAGTGGATGAGTTAACGCTCGATGAAATTATGGTGCCACTGCGTGATGTGCCGCTGGTGTTGTTCGTGACGGTGCATGTGCCGAGTGAAGTTCGACAGAACACAAATAATCGGCGAATTAATGAATTGCCTGCGAAATATGAAAATGTCAAAGTTCTCGACTGGTATTCGGTTGCTTTAGCCCACCCTGAATATCTATATAGCGACAAAACGCATATTCGTCCCGCCGGGCAAAAGGTTTACGCCGATTTAATGATGCAAGCAATTGGTCGGCCTTAAGTTTTGTCGTAGGCTTACCCCGCTATGACTACACCAGTTCGCATCACAGTTACCGGCGCGGCCGGACAAATCGGTTACGGAATTTTGTTTCGCATCGCATCTGGGCAGATGCTCGGCGCAAACACGCCGGTGATTCTGCAACTGCTCGAAGTCACGCCAGCACTAGGTGCATTGAACGGTGTAAAAATGGAACTCGACGACTGCGCGTATTCGCCGCTCGTCGATGTGATTACTACCGATGATGCCAATATTGCGTTTGGCGACACAGATATTGCGTTGTTGATCGGCGCGATGCCACGCAAAGACGGCATGGAGCGCGCAGATTTGTTGACTGCAAATGGTGGCATCTTCAAGCCCCAAGGCCGAGCGATTGCCAAGAACGCCAAGAAGAACGTCAAAGTTTTGGTTGTTGGCAACCCGGCGAATACAAATGCTTTCATCGCGATGAGCAATGCACCTGAGATTGATCCAAAACAATTTACGGCGATGACACGGCTCGACCACAACCGCGCAGTGGCGCAGTTGGCGCAGCGAGTCGGCAAACCTGTGACGGCGATCAAGAAGATGACGATTTGGGGTAATCATTCGGCTTCGCAGTATCCAGATCTTTACAACTGCGAAGTCGATGGCAAAAATGCCGCGACTGTCGTCAACGATGAAACCTGGGCGCGTGAAACTTTTATTCCGACTGTTGCCAAGCGCGGTGCGGCGATCATCAAAGCCCGCGGCTTGTCATCGGCGGCATCTGCTGGCACTGCAGCGATGGATCATGTGCGCAACTGGGTGCAGGGCACACCAGCAGGCGACTGGGTAAGCATGAGCGTGCCGTCAGATGGCAGTTACGGCGTGCCTGCTGGTTTGATTTCGTCGTTTCCGTGCACATGTGCAAACGGTGAATACAGCATCGTGCAGGGTTTGCCAATCAACGACTTCAGTCGCAAGATGATTGACGCGTCAGTCGCCGAGTTGATCGACGAACGCGACGCCGTGCGCAGCCTCGGCCTAGTTTAAAAAATTACGGCTCGCAGGTGCGAGCTG
>CAMBDT010000031.1 GCA_945865395.1 Acidimicrobium ferrooxidans DSM 10331
GATATGTTCATCTACCGCATCGCCGAGGGCGCATGGCATCAAGATGTCGCAGTCGACTGAAAATATCGCCGCCGAGCCGTCAACGCCTTTTCCGATTATTTCGCCAACGCCAGTTTCGATCACACTCTTTGCACCTTCGCGCATCTTGCGATCGATCAACGCGATGTCAAGTCCGCCTGCGCTATAAATTGCACCTCCGACATCGGCAACAGCAACAATTTTTGCGCCGCGAGCTTGCGCGAGTCTTGCCGCCCAGGCACCAACTTGTCCATAACCTTGAATCGCAATTCTTGAACCAGCCAGCGACAAGCCCATGTGTTGACCTGCGAGCG
Organism: Acidimicrobium ferrooxidans DSM 10331; assembly: GCA_945865395.1. GTDB lineage: Bacteria > Actinomycetota > Acidimicrobiia > Acidimicrobiales > Ilumatobacteraceae > BACL27. Next base: position 333 of record CAMBDT010000031.1, read on the forward strand.
CGGCGGCTTCAACAGCGCCACGACCAGTCGCAGACTCGCGACCAAGCGAACCGCCAAGTTCAATTGGCTTGCCGGTTACAACGCCAGGCACGATGTGTCCGACGCTCGCTGAATATTGGTCAAGCACCCACGCCATCACTTGGGCATTCGTGCCGACATCTGGTGCCGGTACATCTTTGTCGGGCCCCAAAAAAGGTATAAGTTCAGAAACGTATCGGCGCGTGATTTTTTCGAGTTCGCGCGGCGTTAAAGTTTTGGGATCAATTGCGATGCCACCTTTTGCTCCGCCGAGCGGCAAATTCATAATTGCAGTTTTCAACGACATGCCGATCGCGAGGGCAACAACTTCGTCGCGCGTCACCCCAGGGTGATATCGAATGCCACCCTTCGCTGGACCACGAGTCGTGTTGTGATGCACTCGCCATCCGACAAGATGATCGCGTCGACCGTCATCATGGCGAAACGGAATCGAAACTTCAAGCACTCGACGCGGCGCAATAATTGTTTCGATAAGTCCGTCTTCAAGACCTAACCATTCACCCGCTTGACGAACACGAAATTCGGCTGATTCAAGGGCGAGTTCTTTGGGCATATGTTGCGAGGTCATGTCACTATTCTGCCTCATTGCGTCGTACGCATGGTGAAGCCCTAATCAACGCAGGGTTAAGTTTGTGCGAACCCAAATCAAGTCGCAGCGTGATGCGCCTAATTAAAGAGGCCGCAACCTCGGCCACTTGCCGATTTTGTCAAGGCCCGCAACGGTGCTGGCCATCGTTTCAGGCGTCACGGGGTGACTAATCAAGTATCCCTGGGCTTTGCTGCAATGCAGATCACCAAGTGCATGAAGTTGCTCGACAGTCTCGACACCTTCGGCGACGACATCGAGCCCGAGTGAGTTTGCCATCGCAATAATTGTTTTAACCAAAGACCGCGCATTCGCGTCGCTGGCCAACTCATTGATAAACGTTCGGTCAATTTTTAGTCTATGGATCGGAAACCGTTGCAAAAATGACAGTGATGAATAGCCGGTGCCGAAGTCGTCGATAGCAATGCGTACTCCGATTTCTGAAAGTCGTCGTAGTGTGTCGAGTGCTTGTTCGGGCTGCGTGATCATCACACCTTCGGTCACTTCTAGCCATAACTGATCTGCGGGCATCCGCGATCGCATCAACGCTTCATTGACAACCGCAACAAAATTAGGGTCATGCAATTGACGTGGCGAAACATTCACCGACATCGTCGCATCGCGACGGCAGATGCCTTGATTGATCCATCCGCGCAGATGGGTGAGCGCCTCAAGCAACGCCCATGCGCCGATCGGCACGATTATGCCGGTCTCTTCGGCAATCGGTATGAATTCGGCAGGCGAGATGTTCATGCCGTCTTCCATGTCCCAGCGCATCAGTGCTTCGAAGCCGATTACATCCCCCAAATCAACATCGATTATTGGTTGATGCACGAGTCGAAGTTCGCGTCGTTCGAGCGCACGGTATAACGCAGTCTCAACTGCCAGACGTTGGTTTACTCGCTCGAGCATCGACTTATCAAAAATTGCGACACAGTTACGTCCGGCATCTTTCGCTCGATACATCGCCGTATCGGCGTGACGCAATAAATCATCAGCAGTTGTCGTGATCTCGCGATCAAGAATTGCAACCCCGATGCTGGCCGAGACAAAGACGTCGCCCTGGCGCAGCGAGAGTGGTTCGTGAAAACTTTCGAGCACCATGTCAGCTAATAGCACCGCATCGCTTTGACTTCTTGACGTTGCATCAAGCACCACGAATTCATCACCCGAGATTCGGCCAACGATGCATCTCTCGGGCAACGCCACACGCAGACGCTGGGCGACGGAAATCAAAACATCGTCACCTGCCGAGTGCCCCAAACTGTCGTTGATGTTTTTGAATCGATCGACATCAACAAACAAAACAGTCGGCGAGCAACCATTAAATCGAGAATTTTCAATCGAAGCGCCGACGTGTTCAATCATTAATCCACGATTTGGCAGACTCGTCAAAGAGTCGGTCTGCGCCGAGTCGATAAGTCGTGCCTGTAGCGATGCGTTGGCCTGCACAGCAAAAATGACTCGCGCGGTCACGGCTGCCGCCAAAATGAAAATCGAAACAGTGCGCACGGCGCGATCGGTGTCATTAGTCGGGTTAGTGAGAGCCAATATAACTACAGGCACGACCAGCGAAGTGGTCGTCAACACGAGTCGGCTAAGTAGTGGTTGCTTAATTCGTCTTACAGAATGCGACGCCAGTGTTGAGACGCTTGGATGCAGCACGGTGGCTGAGACTAAAAACAAACTCGCAATGTACGGTGCGTTCGTAATCTGCGTTGAAATCTCAAATCTTCCTGATTGATTTGTTGCGTACAACAGGTCGCCGATCAATGAGCACACAATTGCAGAACTGGCAAGCCAAACCGCCGGGGTTCGTTCGGTGTCACCGAACAACAAAGTTGCGAGCAAAAAGATCACGATTGCACTTGATGCAAGCGTTGCACCACGAAGAGCGGTTACCGAGAATACATCTTGCGAAATCTCTCTCGCTGGATTCAAAAACGTCACCCAAATCAAAAACCACGAACCGAGACCGATAATTAGCGAGTCAAAAACGACATTGATCGGATCTCGACCGAATCGACGCTGCACGGTGACGAATAATCCAATGACCAAAACTAATTGGACGCTTAAGAACAAGGCTTCCGAAATGGCCTGCGTCGCGCGAGTTGTCGAATCGCGGTTGTCAAATATCTGCGCAGTTATCAAAACTGCGATCAGCAGCAACAACGCTGGCCAAACACGGCGATCGGGTTTGTTCACGACCACACCGAAGATAACCGCGACAAAAACTTGCAGCGCCGCAACGAGATAGATCAGGTCGTTTGAAATAGAACTGACTTCAAATATATGCAGGCCCGTAGCGACGACTGCTAGGCCAATCATCGCCCATGCCGCACGAGAAACGGCTTTTGACATCACGAAAACGGTACTACAGATGTTCTAAACTTTTGGGAGGCGGGGTTCTGTACCCATAGTCGGCGTAGTGCGCCGAGAAAGAACCCACGTCCATGTTCGTTACTCGACACTCCAACGTTGTTGACACTGCGTTGCGTGAAAAATTGTGGCGACTTTATCGCACGGCTTATTTGCCGACCGCCGAGGCGACGGTGACCCACGAGATGCTCGACCAAGATGAGTTCAACGAGCAAATTTCGCGCGACTCGAATCGTGTTTGGGTCGTCTGGAGTGATTCATTACCGGTGGCGATGACACTGGTTTCAACTGATGTTCGAGCGACGCGCTGGTTGAGCGATATCTATTTTGAGAAACATTTTCCCGAGCGCTATCGCGCGGGTCAAGTGCATTACATCGTCTGGGTTGTTGTTGATCCAGCAGCCGATGCCAAAGGCGCAAATGTCATGCTCGCTCGCCAGGCGTTAACCGCCGAGGCTCGTGATGGAGCGTTGCTGGTATTTGATGTTCCTGAAGTTCATCAGCCGGGAGCAAAAGGCGGAGCAGCAGAATTGTTATATCGCATGGCCAAGTTAGTCGGTGATGTCGAGCTATTGCCGTTGTCCACGCAACGCTATTTTGCACTTAATTTCGCCAACTTGCCGATCAGCGACGATGGTCAAGATGCACCAATTAGCGAGTTGGTCAAAAATACTTAGTCTTGAGCCACAAAAACTCAAAAATCTAAAAACCCTGGGGCGAGATAGTCTTTAGGCAGCGATGAGTGTTTCCGTAGCCGCAGTGACGGTTGTTGTGCCAGGTTCACACTTAATGTCAAGTTTGCTGGGCGAGAGAGACGCACACCTTCGACTTATCGAGAGCGAGTTTCCAAACACGACGATTCGGGTTCGTGGCAACGAGATTTCAATCTCCGGCACCGAAACCGACACAGTCGGCAGTCTATTCGAAGAGCTAACTTCTTTGTTGCAAGGTGGCGAGAATCTGAATACCGTCGTCGTCGCGAGAAGCATCGAGATGTTGCGCTTGCACGAAAGACCTAGTTCGGTGCTAACTCACGACATCATTCGAGCAAATCAAGGCAAACCGGTTCGACCTAAAACTTCGGGCCAGAAACATTATGTCGATGCAATTCGCGAAAATGTGATCACGTTCGGTCTCGGACCTGCAGGCACTGGCAAGAGTTGGTTGGCGATCGCAATGGCGGTTCACGCTCTGCAGACAAAATCTGTTCAACGGATAATTCTTACGCGACCTGCGGTCGAAGCCGGCGAGCGACTCGGTTTTTTGCCTGGCGACTTGATGGCCAAACTAGATCCTTATCTTCGGCCTCTTTACGATGCTCTACATGACATGGTCGGCGCCGAAGGTGCGCAAAAACTTGTCGAGAAACAAATTGTTGAGGTGGCGCCTCTTGCATATATGCGTGGTCGCACACTCAACAACAGTTTCATCATTTTGGACGAAGCCCAGAACGCGACTCCAGAACAAATCAAGATGTTTCTGACGCGAATCGGCTTTGGTTCGAAAGTCGTCGTCACCGGCGACATGACTCAGGTTGACATCCCCGATAACCGCAGCGGTCTTTTTGGTTTAGAAAAAATCCTCACCGGCATCGAAGGTCTGTCGTTCGTGCATCTTGGCGTCAGCGATATAGTTCGACACAAAATTGTTTCTGACATCGTCGCCGCATACGAACAAAAGGGCTCCGGCGCGGTAAATAATCGTGCTTGAGCCGCATGTTAAGCGAACCGGCCCGCGCAAAGTTGGTGGCGACGGCGAGATTGAGGTTTTTTGTGCCGATGAACAGACCGATGTCGTTGTCGATGTTGCGCGTTGGCATCAACTAGCAAGAAATGTGTTGATCGCGGAAGGCGTTCGCGGCGCTGCTGAATTGACATTGATGTTTGTGCCCGAGTCGGCGATCGCAGGACTAAACGAGAAATATATGGGCAAGAACGGCTCAACTGATGTTCTCTCGTTTCCGCTCGACGCAGTCGATGCAGTTGGCACGCCCGGGCCTGGTGCTCTATCTCGTGGTCCAGACAAGACAAATATCGATTTAAATGATTTGCCAGTTTTGCTCGGCGATGTTGTCGTGTGTCCAGTTGTAGCAGAGCGTCAGTCACCGACGCATGCCGGCAACATCGATGACGAGTTTGCGCTTTTGGTGACCCACGGTGTTTTGCATGTTCTGGGTTACGACCACGAGCAAGATAGTGACGCAAAGAAGATGCAGTCGCGTGAGCGAGAGTTACTTGAACAGCATCATTGGTGCGGGCCGATGCCATCAAGTTTCAACAAGGTCTACGAATGATTTTCGCCAGCGCACCGACAGCAGCAGATTATTGGATGCTGTTCACGATCTTTGTATTGCTAATCGCACTGACGGGGCTATCGCTTGCCGAGATGAGCCTTTCACGAATAACTAAACAAAAAGCCCAGGCTCTGTTTGATCAAGACGGCAAGCACGCGAAAGTTATCTTGAAACTTGCCGAAGACCCAACCAAGTGGGTTAATCCTTTGCTTCTCACCGTCAATATTTTTCAAACTGTTCAAGCGACACTCACTGGCATCGTCGCGGGTCGATTATTCGGCGCACCCGGCGTCGCCATTGGCGTAACGCTGAATGTCGTTGTGTTTTTTGTTTTAGCCGAAGCGGTGCCCAAGACATATGGTCTGATTCATCCGGTTCGTGGCGCGACACTCACCGCGGTCACGGTCAACGCGCTGACCAGTTTTTATCCATTGCGAATGATTTCGCAAGGATTAATCAAACTGACGAATGCGATCGTTCGCGGCAAAGGTCTTGCCGCCGGCCCGTTCATTAGCGAGCAAGAATTTCTCGGCATCGTCGAGGCGGCGGCTCAAGACGCTGTGATCGAACACGAAGAACGCGAACTCATCGAGTCGGTGATCGAATTTGGTGACACGGTTGTGCGTGAGATCATGGTTCCGCGACCAGATGTAGTAACGATCAACGATGACCTGACTATCACTCAAGCAATTGACATCATCGTTGATAGTCAGTTGAGTCGTCTTCCGGTCTTGCGTGCCGATGACGACGATCAAGACGATCTGGTTGGTGTTGTTTATGCAAAAGACTTGATCGCCGCTGAAAGAGCAGGTCGTGGTGCAGAATCGATAAAAGGCGCTATTCACTCGGTCGAGGTAGTGCCCGAAATGAAACCGGTCGCCGACTTAATGCGTCAGATGCAGCAAGATAAGTTTCACTTGGCGATGGTTGCGGACGAATATGGTCTGCTTGCAGGTCTTGTCACCCTTGAAGACTGCCTCGAAGAACTTGTGGGTGAAATTGGCGACGAGCACGACGAAGATGACACTTCGGTGCAGCGACAACCCAACGGCGATCTATTAGTTGCAGGCGTGACGACGATCGACAAACTAAATGAAATTCTTGAAACAGAAATCAGCGCAGAAGATTACGACACGATCGGTGGTCTCGTGTTCGGCGAACTCGGTCACGTGCCAGAAGTAGGCGAGTCAGTAACGAACGATCAATTGGTGTTTCGGGTTGAAGAACTCGATGGTCGCCGCATTCAGGTGATCAGAATTTCGCAAATCAAAAAGTAAACGGTTAGTCTCGCTTTATGGAAATTTCGTTGCGCGGTAAAACTGCCGTAGTCACTGGCGCATCACGAGGTATCGGCAAAGCAATTGCTAAATCGTTTGTTGATGCGGGCGCGCAAGTCATGCTCACTTCGCGCAAAATCGACGCGCTTCAGGCGGCCGCCAAAGAGATGGATGGCGAAACTGATGTTTTCGCAGCAAATGCTGGTGACATCGATCAGGCTCAAGCCTGCATCGACGCGACGATGAAACGGTTTGGCAAGATCGACATCTTGGTCAATAATGCGGCAACTAATCCTTATTACGGCGAGACGCTCGGTGTAGATTCAGCAAGATTCGACAAGACATTTCAAGTCAACCTGAAGGGCCCATTGTTTTGGAGTCAAGCAGTATGGAACGCATCGATGCAAAAAAATCCCGGTGTGATTCTGAACATCGCATCAGTAGGCGGTTTGCGTGCCGAGCAAGGTCTGGGTGTTTACAATCTGACCAAGGCGGCGGTCATTCATTTGACTAGTCAACTGGCATGTGAGTTGGGCAAAACAAGAGTTGTTGGCATCGCACCAGGTTTGGTGAAAACTTTGTTTGCGTCGGTCTTGATTGAGAATTTCGGAGACAAACTCGCAGCAGCATTGCCGACAAAGCGTCTCGGCGAACCTCAAGACATCGCCAATATGGCGCTGTTTCTGTGTTCTGATTTGGCTTCGTGGATTACTGGCGAGACTTATGTAGTTGACGGTGGTGCGGGCGTTCGCTCTGGCACGATGTGAATCTTCGCCGCCCGCAAAAACACATTGCCGGCTTACTCTGCAAGCAACTGTTCGATATCTGCAAAGAGAATTCTTGATACGAAGCTTGCGCCTGCTTTAGTTAGATGTCCATAGTCCCAGACAATGAGGTCGGTGGCAAGATTCGGGCCGATAGTTATTCGACATGAGTCTTTGATGCAAAGAAGATCGTCAATTGAGCGATAATAGACATTGGGAGGATAGGCAAAATTTCTCATGTGTTCCTGAGTGCCTTTGGGATCGTTGGTAACTTGTGCTCGTGGAGTCAGTTCGGGAATCGGAAGACCTTTAATGACATACAAGTCCTGAAGGTGCTGAGGTAATCCCTCCTCGTAAGTGGGTACTTGACCGATAACTAGAACTGTCTTGACACCTAAAGACTGCACGAGCGCTATGTACTTGATCAAGGCTTTTTCAACGTCAATCCCGCGTGCCATTTTTGCCCAATATCCGTCAATTATTAAAATCTCCGGTTTAGATCTTGATATCGATGTGAGAAATTCTCTAGTTATTTCTGCACAAATGCGATCATCAGCAAGGGGATTGACCTGATACCAGCCACACCATCCCGTGCTGACGCCAAATAGGGAAATACCTTTGGAGGCTAAATATGGTTCAAGTCCGGCTCGTAAAGAACCAGAATGAGAATCACCGACAAGGAATACGAAATTTTTGCTATCACTTGGGGCATTAAAACATCCTTGACGCTTCAATGTTCTAACAGTGATCTCTTTTCGAAATCTTAAGCAATCTAAGTCGGATTGGTTTTCCAAGCCGAGTGCAGAGTATTTGTCCAGAACAAAACTTGGATCTTTTTTATTGATTGTATTTTGCGATATCACTGCGAAAATGAGAAGCACCGGCATGGATGCAGATAACGCTATAAATGCCGAGCGATGGAAGGTGACTCGACGAATCGGTGATTCAACAAACTTTGTGCTTGCGTGTGCGGCCAGAACCGAAATCAAGAACGTAGAAGAAAGTAACAAGAAATTAGTTCTTCCTGGATTAATTGTTCTCATCAAAAAAAGCAATGGGTAGTGCCAGAGATATAACGCGTAACTAATTCCGCCGAACCAGGTCAATACACGATTTCCAAAAAAATGTCGGTTAACGAGATTCTGTGGACCGGCGAAGATAATTGCTGCGGCTCCAAGTGTGGGCAGGAGAGCAAGGTGCCCAGGAAACGCTGAATCCTGAGTTGTGATAATGAGGGAAGTGCCGATCAATAAAAGTCCGAATAATGAAACTACTTGATGGGTTGCACTTGGCTTGCGATTCTTCGAGTCTCCATTTCTTAGCAAGTGTTGAGCTAGAAGTGCGCCAAGCATCAACTCCCAAATTCGAGTGAAAGTATTGTAAAAAGCAAACGACTTGGTTTCGAAATAAAAAACAACCACCAGGTTTGTGAAGAATGAGATCGATGTAATTAAGTAACTGAAGTAGATTGTTAACTTCTTGTTGGTCTTATAAAAAAAGAGGCAAGTCAGTGGCCAGAGAAGGTAGAACTGTTCCTCAATTGCCAGAGACCACAAATGTAGTAACGGATTCTGTGTTTGCCCACCAAAGTAGTCCTGAGTTTGGGAATAGCCCAAGTTTGATGTGAAAGTTGCAGCTTTAGCTAAGTTCCTGAGTAATTCGTACTTAATGTACTCTGATGACACCGTCCACAGTGGGAGCGTTGTAATCGCAAGCATGACAACCAGGCTTGGAAAAATCCGTTTGATTCGTCTCGTCCAAAATTTCTTAAGAGTGAATTCGTTGTTGTCTAATTCGCGGAAGATAATTGAGGTGATTAGAAATCCAGAGATAACAAAAAAGATGTCGACCCCAACAAAACCTCCAGAAGTCTGACGTACATCCGGGGCAAAATGGTCAGCCAGAACTGCGAGTACTGCAAAGCCACGTAGCCCTTGGATGTCGGAGCGAAATTTCATGCGTTTTTGTTTAATGTAGTTGACGGAGGTGCGGGCGTTCGCTCTGGCACGATGTGAATCTTCGCCGCCCGCAAAAACACTGGGCCGAGGGTAATTAGCGCGATCAACAAGACAACACCAGAGGCGAGATAAGTTGCGCGCAAGCCGAAAGAAAAAGCGATTTGGCCGCCAATGAGTGCGCCGATTGCCGTGCTTCCCGTGCCGATGAATCTGTAGACACTATTTACGCGACCAAATAGTTCGGTCGGTATGAGACGCTGACGCATGCTGACAGTAATCACATTCCAGGTGGTGCCAGCGATTGCCATGACGATACCGCTTAGTGCAACGGCCCAAATTTCAGGGAACACGCCTGGGATCACATCGGATATTCCAAAAACTATGTAGGCAAGAATGATCGCGGTAGTTGCGCCAAGTCGTTTGCTGACTCGTTCGCCAACTAGACCACCCAAGATCGAACCGATCGAAATTGCCGCAAGCAAGATGCCAAAACCGCGGGCACCGAGCCCGAGTTCGTCTCGCGCGAATTTTACGAACACGGCTTGGGCAAACATGCCACACATATTTGCCACCCCGAGCATTATCGCCAGTGTGCGCAGCAAGTCGTGCTTCCAAAGCCAGGCCAAGCCTTGTTTCAAATCTGCGCCAAATGAATTTAGTGAAGTTGCATTTTGTGTTTTATCTTTGATCTGGATCGAGCGAATAAGTAAAGCCGCCACAATAAGTGCAACAGCGTTTAATCCGAAAGGTGCATAAATTGCAATTACGAAAATCCAGGCGCCAAACGGAAGCCCAACAAAACCGTTACTAATGATCTGTGAAATATAGAGTCTGCTATTGGCAACCTCCAAAGAATCTTCGGTCACTATCGCTGGCAGAATCGCTTGCGAACTCATGTCAAAGAACAGTTCACAGACACCGCCGACGGCTGCAGCCGCTATTAAAAGGTAGATATTGAGCGTCTCTGTTGCTGCACCAATTGCAATCAAGCCGAACAATAATCCGCGAATGATATTTGCTCGGTACATAATCTTTTGTCGATCATGACGATCAAGGTAGACACCAGCCGGCAGCGACAACACGAGCCAAGGCAGCATCGCGGCGAAACTGATCGCAGCTATCAATCGAGGGTCATCTGTCAGCGAAAGCGCAAGCAATGGTGCCGCCGCAACGACGATGCCGTCGCCCAGATTCGAAATCGTCGACGAGGCAAAAAGCCGCCAATAAGATTTCGGCAAACGATGCGTGTGCGAGTCGCTGTCGCTTTCGGTG
>CAMBDT010000032.1 GCA_945865395.1 Acidimicrobium ferrooxidans DSM 10331
ACATAGACATCGTTGTGTCGACCCAAGTAGCACGAGTCGTGATATGTGATTCGCTCTTCGAGCGATGCGTTGCTGACATCGAGCGTGCCGGCTTCGATCAAGTCTTCGAGTAATTGCGAGTGGTGAATCACTTCGTAGTTGCCACCCAACTGTGGATACTCGTTTTTCAGTGTGTTGAAACAGTGAGGGCACTGCGTGATGATTTTGCGTACACCCATCGTGTTGAGCATCTCGACGTTTGGCATTGCCAACATCTGAAATAGATATTCGTTGCCGCTGCGTCGCGCACTATCACCGGTGCACATTTCGCTTGGGCCAAGAATCGCTACATCAATGCCCGCTCGCTTGAGCAACTTGGCCATCGATTGTGTTACTTTTTTGTTTTTGTCGTCGAAACTGCCGGCGCAACCAACCCAATATAAGTATTCGCTCGTGAGTGGCGCACCTGGGTCGAGAATTTCGACGTCTAGATCTTTCGCCCATTCACCGCGATCGGTTTGGCTCATGCCCCAAGGGTTGCCTTGGTTCTCCATTGCGCGATATGCGTTGCCGAGTTGTGCCGGAAAGTTGCTTTCCATGAGCGACAGATATCGACGCATGTCGAGAATTTTGTCGAGAATCTCAATGTTTACGGGGCAAATTTCATCGCAAGCCTTGCAACTAGTGCATGACCAAATTTCTTCGGCGGTGATGCGCTCAAACAGCGAGTTGGCGTTGATTTTTATTTCGCTATCGGCGCTCAATGGCGCAGACACTTTGCCACCTGGCGCATGACTCGCGGTGGCGGCCATGACCTCGCCGCTCTTGAGCACGATTTCGCGTGGGTCGAGGGGTTTGCCTGTTGCATGTGCTGGGCAGACACTGGTGCAACGACCGCACATCGTGCATGCGTCAAGGTCGAGCAGTTGCTTCCATGTGAATTCTTCGATCACATTTACACCGAAAGACTCGAGCGAAGTCTCGGTGAGGTTTGGCATTGCTTTCATTGCACCTTTTGGTCGTTCGCGATCTTTGAGATACATGTTGAGCGGTGAAGTAAACATGTGACGCAACATCGTGATCGGCAAAATTGCCAAGAAAACGATAAAAGTCAAAACGTGGGCGACCCACCATCCCTGATGCCAAGTCGTCAATGTTGATGCACTTGCGCCGTTCACGAGTTGTGCGAGTGGATAACCAACCACACTCCATTTTTCGTGGTCGAGGTTTACGCCTGCGGCTTGGCCTTGGGCGATGCGAAACATTTCTGCGCCAAAACCCGTGACGCCGATCGCCAGCAACACACCGAGAATTAAAGCGTGTTCAGGTTTTGTTTTGATGCGAATTCGATATGGGCGTTGCACATAGCGACGCAGAATTGCCCACACGACACCAGCTGTAAATACGACACCAGCAACATCGCCGACAAGTGCGTAACCGCGATAGACATCGCCGTGCAGAAACTTGAGCGCTTCAGGCATTTGGTGGTCGATCTCGAGCACGGTTGTAACGCCGAGCAACACCAAGAAACCGAAATAGATCATCGAGTGCATCAGGCCGGCGGCGCTGTCGCGCAGAAGTGTGCGCATATAAACACCTGAGCGATAATCAGCGAGGCGACGCTTAACATTTTTCGGCGTTGTTTTTCGTTTATCTGGTGCGCCGCGTTCCCAGTTGCGAACTCGGTCAGCGAATCGCAACGACCCCCAGATCAACATCATCGGGATCACCGTGTAGAACGCAACAACTAATGCAGTTGGTATGCCGCCGAAAACTTCGCGGTGAATCAGCGATGTGCTTTTCCAACCCGTTAACTGAGGCACGACGCCAGAAATCAATGTGAAAGTTCCGATGCCAACCCCGAAGGCGATCGACAATTGATATGGCTTGAAACGTTTTTTTACCGCAGTTTCAGTTGTCATAATTTTTGAGCACCTCAGATTATTAACTGATACTCAGACTAGTTTTTTTAGCCCAAATAAGCGCGATCCAGATCGCGAATGCGCAATGAAAGCGAACCCAACAACTTGTGTGTAAGTGCAGGCACTTTGTCGGTTAGGCGCAAGAAGTCGCCACGAGCAATAACCAATAGCTGACACTCTGTATCGCAGATAACCGTGGCGGTGCGTGGACCGTGGTCGAGAAGCGAGAGTTCGCCGACAACCGAACCAGTGCCGAGAGTTGCAACTTTTTTGCCGCTGCGCTTGACCGTGGCTTTGCCGCTCAAAATAATGAAAGCCTCTTTACCTGGCTCACCTTGTTTGATCATCGTGGCACCTTTGGCCATCGTGACTCGGTCGCCCGCTTTGGCGATGCGTTCAAGATCTTTAGATGAGCACGAAGAAAAGAGCGGTGAATAGCGCAAATGTTTTAGAGAATTTTTTAGATCAGCCATGCGTTTAATTCTACTGATTTTTTGCGTTGCTCTGGTCGACAACGGCTTGAACTGCTGTGGCGATTGCCACTTGATCGCCAAGATACTCGACTCTGATTAGTTTCATTTGGCTTGAAAACTCATATTTGCGCGGTACCCCAGTTGGGATATTGAATTCGGCGATCTTCTCGGGGCTCAAGTTCTCGAGGTGCATCACCAACGCTCGCAACGAGTTGCCGTGCGCTGTGATCAAAACATTTTTGTTGTTTCGCAACTCACCGACGACATGTTGATCAAAAAACGGCACGACGCGGGCGACTACATCTTTAAGACATTCAGTGCTCGGCAAATTTTTTTGGTCAATGTTTTGATAGTGCGGATCATTGCGCGGATGCTCTGAACTGTCTAGATCGACTGGCGGCGGTGAAATGTCGTAGCTGCGGCGCCATAAATTTGTTTGCTCCGCGCCATATTTAAGCGTCGTTGCTTTTTTATCGAGGCCTTGTAGTGCACCGTAATGTCGTTCGTTGAGTCGCCAGTCTTGGCGCACTTCAATTTGTGCCTGACCAAGAGTTTCGAGAGCTAATCGGTTCGTTTCGGTTGCCCGCGTTAAAAGCGATGTGAACACCACATCAAATTTGATGCCCGCTTGTTTTAGTGTCTCGCCCGCTTGCTTTGCCTCGCGCTCCCCTTTTGGTGTCAGGGCGACATCGTGCCAACCAGTAAACAAATTGAGTTCGTTCCAGGTGCTTTGACCATGTCGAAGCAGCACAAGTAGCCCAGTCATTGATGCCTCACAAACTAAATCGTATGCGCAAAAACGCTGTAACAATGGATGTATGAATTCACCTCGCTCGGCAGACTTTGATGTCGTGGTTGTCGGTGCAGCGAATTTAGATCTCGTTGCACGCGCTAGTCGTTTGCCAAAACCAGGCGAGACAGTTTCTGGTTCACACTTTTTTGAAGCTTGCGGCGGCAAAGGTGTGAATCAAGCCATCGCTGCCGCCAGAGCTGGTGCGAGAACCGCCTTCATTGGTGCGCTAGGTCGCGATCATGCCGGTGAAACATTGCTCGCTGCTCTAGTAAAAGATGGCGTCGATGTTTCGGCCGTGCAACGAGTATCAGCACCAACGGGCCGCGCCTTGATTGGCGTCAGCGACGACGGAGAAAATTCGATCATTGTTGTGCCTGGCGCAAATCACGTGATAAGTGTCGACGACATTGAAAAAAACAAATCGCTGATTTCTTCGGCGAAAGTTTTGCTGTGTCAACTTGAAGTGCCGCTATCAGTCGTGCAACGAGCATTCGAACTTGCAGGATCATCAACCACGCGCATCTTGAACCCCGCGCCAGCCCAGGCACTACCCCATTCGCTGCTTGGTGTTGTCGACATCGTTACGCCCAACGAACACGAAGTCGAACTTTTGGGCGGTGCAAACAAATTGCGCAGCCTCGGCATCAAGACGGTGATCGTCACCCAAGGTGAAAAGGGGGCGATGGTCGTTGACCAGGCCGGGGCGAGGCAGGTTGATCCATATAAAGTGACGGCGGTTGACACGACTGGGGCTGGCGATGCTTTTTGCGGGGTGCTGGCTGCCCGCCTGGCAATTGGCGAATCAATGACTAATTCACTTCGAGCGGCCGTTATTGCAGGTGCTTTAGCCACCCAAATAGAGGGTGCTGTGCCATCGTTACCCTTATGGAGTATGGTTCAAACCAAACTTGAGTCATAGTGACTCAAGTTTTATGCCTAATAGGTTGTAAAGACTCGGTCTAAGCCTTATCGTGCTTTGAGCCTGTCAAAACCCCCTTTGACGGGCATTTAAACGAGTCACATCAAACGGAGAAAACAAATGTCAAAAGCAGTCGGAATCGACCTCGGCACAACTAACTCGGTTGTTTGCGTTCTTGAAGCAGGCGAGCCAGTTGTCGTACCAAACTCAGAAGGTTCACGCACCACACCATCGGTCGTCGCGTTTTCAAAAAGCGGAGACGTGCTCGTTGGCGAAGTCGCCAAGCGTCAAGCGATCACAAACACTGAGCGAACATTTCGCAGCGTCAAACGCCACATGGGTTCGAACTGGACATCC
Source organism: Acidimicrobium ferrooxidans DSM 10331 (assembly GCA_945865395.1). Taxonomy (GTDB): domain Bacteria; phylum Actinomycetota; class Acidimicrobiia; order Acidimicrobiales; family Ilumatobacteraceae; genus BACL27. The sequence goes on from CAMBDT010000032.1 coordinate 4,444, forward strand.
GGCGATATCGACGGCAAAAAATATACGCCACAAGAAATCAGCGCGCGCACTTTGATGAAACTCAAGCGCGACGCAGAGGCATATCTTGGCACTTCGGTGACGCAAGCAGTCATCACCGTGCCTGCATATTTCGACGACGCGCAACGCACTGCAACAAAAGAAGCAGGTCAGATTGCCGGTCTCGAAGTTTTGCGGATCATCAACGAGCCGACCGCAGCAGCACTCGCATACGGGCTCGACAAGGGCAGCGAAGACGAAACAATTCTCGTGTTCGACCTTGGCGGTGGCACATTCGATGTCAGTGTTCTCGAAATCGGTGACGGTGTATTCGAAGTCAAGAGCACTCACGGTGACACTCACTTGGGTGGTGACGACTGGGACCAACGCGTCATTGACTGGCTAGTTAAAGAGTTCAAGTCGGCTCACGGTGTTGATCTCGGCACTGACCGCATGGCTCTGCAACGACTTAAAGAAGCGGCAGAAAAAGCCAAGATTGAGTTGTCACAAGTTCAGCAAACACAAATCAATTTGCCGTTCATCACTGCGACACCGAGTGGTCCGTTGCATCTTGATGTGTCGTTGTCTCGCTCAAAGTTTCAAGAGATGACCAACGATTTGCTCGAGCGTTGTCGCAAGCCGTTCGAGCAAGCGATCACCGATGCTGGCATCAACAAGAGTCAAATCAACCACGTAATTCTGGTGGGCGGTTCAACCCGCATGCCAGCCGTGCTCGATCTGATTCAGTCACTCACAGGCAAAGAACCGAACCGCTCGGTCAACCCCGACGAAGTTGTGGCCGCTGGCGCCGCGATTCAAGCCGGTGTTTTGCGTGGCGACGTGAAAGACGTTCTATTGCTCGACGTGACACCGTTGTCGTTGGGCATCGAAACAAAGGGTGGCGTGATGACAAAACTCATCGAGCGCAACACGACTATTCCGACGCGTCGCACAGAAGTGTTTTCGACGGCCGAAGACATGCAACCATCGGTAGAGATTCATGTGTTGCAAGGCGAGCGCGAGATGGCAAGTTACAACAAGACGCTCGGCAAGTTTCAACTTGTCGACCTGCCACCAGCACCGCGTGGTGTGCCACAAATCGAAGTCACATTTGATATCGACGCCAACGGCATCGTGCATGTGTCGGCTAAAGATCGCGGCACGAACAAAGAACAATCGATGACGATCACCGGTCAGTCTTCGCTTTCGAAAGATGACATCAGCAAGATGGTCAAAGACGCCGAAGCGCACGCCGAAGAAGACAAGAAGCGTCGCGAAGAAGCCGAAGTTCGCAACAATGCTGACTCGCTCGTCTACCAAACCGAAAAAGTGTTGCGTGAACAAGGCGAGAAACTGACAGCCGAAGACAAAACGGCCGTCGAAGGCCCACTCGCAGACTTGCGCTCGGCTTTAAACGGCAGCGACACCGACACGATCAAGAACGCCACCGAAAAGTTGATGACTGCAAGCCAGGCTTTCAGCCAAAAACTTTACGAAGCCGCTTCGCGTGATGCGAACGCTGCGGGCACATCGGCCTCTGGTCAAGAATCTGGCGCCAATGATTCAGACATCGTCGATGCCGAAATAGTCGACGAAAAAAATTCCGAGTCGTAATTCGTTATGACTGACGAGAGGGCAGAGATGTCGAGCGAAGAGTTGAGCATTGAGGCACTCGTCGAACAACTAACAAAAGAACGCGATGAATTTAAAGACATTGCTCTGCGCGGGCAGGCAGAGTTTGAAAATTATCGCAAGCGTTCCGCAAGCCAGTTGATTGACGAGTCAGATCGCAATGCCGGTCGCATTGTCGACAGTCTGCTCTCGGCTCTCGATGCTTGCGAAGCGGCAATGAGTCACGGCGTTGTCGGTGTCGAGCCGATCTTTAGTTCGCTGTTGACAGCACTGCAAAAGCAAGGTCTCGAAGTTTTAAACCTGCTTGACACGGTTTTTGACCCGAGCGTCGCCGATGCTGTTGTGCACGAACCAGCCGATGCTGACGAAATGGCTGACGCGACAAACGAAAGTTCAGTCGCTGAGACACGAGTCGTCGAAGTTTTGCGCACTGGCTATCTCTGGAAAGGTCGCGTACTTCGCGCCGCCATGGTGAAGGTCAAGGGATAACAAAGGCGTCGTGCAATGACTGCACAGCGTGAGTGGTTCGAGAAAGATTATTACGCCGTACTCGGCGTTTCTAAGACGGCGACCGACAAAGAAATAACCAAGACTTATCGCAAGCTCGCGCGCAAATATCACCCAGATACAAATCCAAATAATGATGCCGCCGAAAATAAATTCAAAGAAATTTCAGCCGCTTACGATGTACTTGGCGACGAAAAGCGTCGCAAAGAATACGACGAAGTACGTCGCGCAGGGCCATCCGCGTTTGGCATGCATGGTGGCGGTGGTGGGCCAACAGGCTTTAGCGGTGGCCAGCCATTCGATATGGGCGGCGGCGATATCAGCGATCTCATTGGTCAGATGTTTGGTGGTCGCGGTGGTCGGTCGCGCAACGGTGTTGATCCGCGACGTGGCGTCGATCTCGAAGCATCGCTTGATCTCAGTTTTATCGATGCTGTCAACGGCATGACGACATCGCTGCGATTATCAACCGATGCCGAAAAGTCTCCGCGCGAAGTCAATGTGCGAATTCCTGCTGGTGTTGACAACGGTCAGCGAATTCGCATCAAGGGTCGCGGTGAACCCGGACGCAGTGGCGGGCCAGCAGGCGATCTATTAATTACTTGCAATGTTGCGTCTCACAGTTTGTTTGGTCGCGAAGGCAAAAACTTGACTCTGCAAATACCGATCACGTTTACAGAAGCGGTGCTCGGCTCGAATATTGAAGTGCCGATACTTGACGGTGCGAATGTAACTTTGCGCCTGAAGCCTGGCACTCAATCAGGTTCGCGACATCGAGTCAAAGGTAAAGGCATTGACTCTGGTGGCAGTGCTGGCGATCTGATCGTAACTGTCGAAGTTGTCGTGCCCAAAGATTTGACGAGCAAACAGCAAAAACTCATCGAGCAACTTGCCGACATTTCAAACGAGTCGCCACGCGACCACTTATTTTCAGCTCTAAAAAATGAAAACCGTTAGTTCTTCAATCGATTCAGAAAGGCAGTAGATATGCAATACGAAACACAAGCCGTCTACGTAATTTCAGTGGCGGCAGAGCTCGCAGGCATGCACCCACAAACACTGCGAATTTATGAGCGTCGCGGCCTCGTTCAGCCAGCGCGCACCGCCGGCGGTAAGCAACGACGATATAGCAATGCCGACATTGCGCAGTTATTGCGAATTTCTGAACTTGCCGAAATGGGCATGAACCTTGAAGGCATTCGTCAGGTCATGGAACTTGAAATTCAAGTCGCACAACTCAAGCACGTTGTTGCGCAGTTACAAAATCAGTTAGAGCGCGCACTCGAAAATTCGCACACAAAATATGGTCTTGTACCTCTCAATCAGTCAGCAAAGTTTTTCGGTCGCGCAGCAAGCGTTTTTGATGAGGAGCGGTGAGTTATAGCGACTAGACTTTCGCTACGTACCTTTAATTAACCGTGATTAATAGGAGCGTTTAATGCCTGTATCAGTCGTCGTCGGAACCCAATGGGGCGACGAAGGCAAGGCAAAAATAATCGATCTTCTCGCTGAGAGTCATCAGATTGTTGCGCGATATCAGGGTGGTCACAACGCAGGGCACACCGTCGTGGTTGGCAAAGAAAAATACGCTTTGCAACTCGTGCCCAGTGGCGTTTTTTACTCGCATGTAACCCCGGTCATTGGTAACGGGGTAGTGGTCGACTTGCCGACATTGTTCAAAGAAATCGACGCACTTGAGTCGCGTGGTGTTACTTGTTCGCGATTGAAGGTTTCAAGTTTGGCGCATTTGATTTTTCCGTGGCACCAGGCTCACGATGCGATCAGTGAATCAAGTTTGGGTGAAAACAAAATTGGCACCACACTCAAGGGCATTGGTCCTGCATATGCCGATAAATCTCGTCGCGTCGGTATTCGTGCCGGCGACGTGCGCGACGCAACTCGCTTTAAGCAACTTGTGCGTGATCGAGCCGTGGCTGAACAGAAGATTCTCACTGCATTGGGTGGTGAACAATTAAAAATTGACCAGATCGTCGACAACTTCGCCACCCTTGGCGAAAGATTGAAGCCATATGTCAGTGACACGGTTAATTTCTTGCACGACGCGCTTGACCGCAACGAAAATCTCTTGCTTGAAGGCGCTCAAGCCACATTTCTTGATATTGATCACGGCACTTATCCGTTCGTCACTTCGTCGAACCCGATTGCTGGTGGGGCGTGTGCTGGCGCCGGTCTTGGTCCGCGTGATATCACTCGAATTGTCGGCATTGCCAAGGCTTATACGACACGAGTTGGCAGCGGCCCGTTTCCGTCTGAATTGCTCGGCGAACTTGGCGACAAGATTGTCGACATCGGTCGAGAATTTGGCACAGTAACTGGCCGTCGGCGTCGACCAGGTTGGTTAGATCTTGTGATGTTGCGACACGCGGTGCGGTTGAATTCACTCACAGAAATTGCGCTAACCAAACTCGATATTTTAGATACGTTTACAACCGTGCGCGTTTGTGTCGGTTATGAACTAAACGGCAAAGAACTTGCTGGCTATCCAGATGACCCGCAACTGTTGGGCCAAGTCATACCCAAATATGTTGATTTGCCAGGCTGGAACAAATCGGTAAGTGCGGTACGCAATTATTCAGATCTACCAGAGCAGGCAAAAGCGTTGATTGATCTCGTCGAAAAGCATGTCGACGTGCCAGTCACGATGATCGGTGTTGGTCCTGAACGCAATGAATGTGTTGTGCGCTGATGATTGAGCGATACAGCCTGCCCGAAATAGCCGAGATTTTTTCTGACGAGTCAAAGTTTCGTCGCTATTTAGAAATTGAATTGCTAGCAACCGCGGCACACAGTGATCTTGGTGTCGTGCCGCGCGATCATGCAAAAACTTGTCGCGACCGTGCACCAGTGGTTGACGCCGGTTTCGTTGCCGATGTGAGTGAACGCGAACGCGTCACCGATCACGACGTTGCGGCATTTGTTGATGTCGTTCAACAGCGAATCGGCATGCCCGCAGCAGCCTGGATTCACCACGGTTTAACCAGTTCAGATGTCGTAGACACCGCATGGTGTTGGATGTTGCGTGATGCCGCGACTTTGATCGATAGAGCACTTGTTGATTTTTATGAAGCGCTCGTGACGTTGGCAAACAAACATCGTGCAACTGCGATGATCGGTCGAACACACGGCGTGCATGCTGAGCCAACAACCTTCGGTGCAAAAGTTGCACTATGGGCATTGCAGGTGCGTCGCGACCGTGAACGACTTGCAACCGCAACAAAACGAATTTCGGTTTGCAAACTTTCTGGTGCGGTCGGCACATATTCGAATATTGACCCACGGGTTGAAAAAAGTGTCGGTGCCGCGTTGGGGTTGGTGCCAGTGCCAGCGACTCAGGTTATTGCGCGCGATCGACACGCCGAATATCTGTGGGCATGTGCAAGCATCGGTACAACTATTGAAACGATTGCCGTCGAGTTGCGACACTTGCAGCGCACCGAAGTCAATGAAGTACGCGAAGGTTTTGGCGCGGGTCAAAAGGGCAGTTCGGCAATGCCACACAAGCGCAACCCGATTTCGTCTGAAACCCTCACCGGTTTATCGCGGGTATTACGCGCCAACCTTCAGGTTGGTCTACAAGACGTGGCGCTGTGGCACGAACGCGATATTTCACACTCATCGGCCGAACGCATTGTTCTGCCCGATTCATCGTTGCTTGCTTATTATGTTTTGCGTCGAGCCACCAAACTAATCACGAACCTCGAAGTCGACTCGGCGCAAATGTTGCACAACTTGAACTTGACGCAGGGCGTTGTGTTCTCGCAGCCAGTTCTGTTGGCCTTGGTTGCGTCTGGCATGTCACGCGACGACGCCTATCGACTTGTGCAAGAAATTGCCGCACAGGCGCTTAGCACCAAGACACATTTCAGCGAGTTGTTGACGAGTGATTCGCGAATAAAACTTTCGACGCGACAATTGAGCGAAGTTTTTGAATTAGCAAATGCGCTCAAACATTCGCAACTTGTGTTTGACGCACTCAACTCTGCAGACGCCTGAAAATCTAGTCATGTCAGACTTGCCGCAACTCGACACAGCGCGACACAAACTTCGTGAACACATTCTGCAGCATTCGCTAAAAACCGGCACTTTTACTCTCAAATCGGGTCGCACCAGCAGTTGGTTTTTAGATTCAAAACAAACCGCGTGTCGAAGTGACGGCATCTTGCTTGTAACTGATGTCGCGTTGGCATTGCTACCTCTAGACATCGACGCGATTGGTGGGCTAACGATGGGCGCCGATCCAGTCGCATTTGGTATCGCTGCGGTCGCCGCAACACGGGGTCGAACT
>CAMBDT010000033.1 GCA_945865395.1 Acidimicrobium ferrooxidans DSM 10331
AACGCTTAATAGCAAATCTGATATCCAGAATTAATTTAAAAAGAGACCGGCCTAGAGATCTAGGTCGGTCTCTTTTTGTTTGTGCAGGCGAAGATGGTCTTGAGGTGCCGTTGCTAAACTTTAAACTTCTATGTTGAGATTTATCGTCAAGCGAATCGGGCTTTCGATCTTGACTCTCGTGATTGTCTCGCTGATTATATTTTTGATGACTTCGATCATGCCGGGCGACATCGCCAAGCAGATTCTTGGACGAGACGCGACCCCTGAGGCGTTTGAGATCTGGAACAAAGAAAAGGGCTTTGATAAACCACTCGTAGTTCAATACAGCCGTTGGATGAGCGGAGTATTGACGGGAGACCTCGGTACTTCGTTGCAATATGAGATGCCAGTTGGTGAAATTCTGGGGCCGGCAGCCAGCAAATCTGCTCAGTTGGCGATTGTCGCTCTGCTATTGATTGCGCCGATCAGCATCTTGGGTGGCATCGCAGCGGCGATGAATCGCGGCAAGAAGGTTGACCGAGTTTTGACCGTGGGTGGTTTGTCAGCGGCGGTGATTCCGGAGTTTGTGTGGGCAGTTGTTTTGATTCTCGTATTCGGTGTCGCGATTAGGGTGTTTCCAGTTTCGGCGTTTCCTGACGAAGAGAACCCGAACGTTATTAACCGTGTTTATCATCTAATTTTGCCGTCGATTGCCTTGCTTTTTGTGTTGTTTGGTTATATTTCGCGAATCACACGAGCCGGAGTTATCGAGGCTCTTGATTCTGACTACATGCGCACGGCAGTTTTGAAGGGCTTGTCCAAGAAAGCAGCTGTATTCAAACACGTATTGCGCAATGCGTTGTTGCCGACAATTGCCGTTATCGCCACACAGGTGCCATACCTTGCAGGTGGTTTGATTGCCATTGAGCGTGTATTCAACTATCCAGGTTTTGGCAACATTCTGCTCGACGCAGTTATCGCAAGAGACTTTCCGCTGCTGCAGTCGGCAGTTTTCTTAACCGGCGTTGTAATTATCGTCTTCCAATTGATCGCCGACATTCTGTTTGCAGTTCTTAACCCACGCATTCGACAAAAGGTGACAGAGTGACAGACGAAACCTCAAAGCAAGCGCAGCAGACTGTTCTTAGTGAGCGCCTTGCAGAACTCAAAAAGCACAAGGCCTTCATCGTGGGTGTGGCGATCTTAGTTTTCTGGGTATTCAGTGCGATATTCGGCAAATTGATTGCCCGTTATGACCAAGACTTTATGGACTATGAGGCGATCAACTCTGCACCATCGCTTAAGTATTGGTTCGGCACCGACAGCAACGGACGAGATGTTTATTCGCGAGTAATTGTTGGCTCGCGAATCATTATTGTGATTTCGTTTCTTGCGACATTGCTTGGTGCATTTCTTGGTGCATCGCTTGGTTTAGCCGCGGGTTATCTCAAGGGCAAATTTGACATGATCTTGATGCGCATTCTCGAGGCGATTTCGGCAATTCCAGTGATCATCATCGCACTGTTGGCAGTTGCCGCGATTGGTCGATCATCATCAATCATCACGATTTTGATCATCGGTTTCATCTTTACGCCGAACGTGGCGAGAACCGTTCGTGCGGCTGTGTTGGGTGAGTCTGAACTTGAGTATGTGGCAGCAGCAAAGTTGCGAACAGAGAAGACTGCGCACATTTTGTTTCGTGAGGTTTTGCCAAATGTTTTGCCGACATTGATAGTCGAATTTACGGTGCGACTCGGCTACGCGATTTTTGCCGTTGCGACGCTTTCGTTCTTGGGTGCAGGTCTTGAGGCTGGTTCACCCGACTGGGGCACACAGGTCGCAGATACTTGGTCACTGATTTTTACTAACGTCTGGTGGCCGACGTTGTTTCCGTCGCTGGCGATTGCGTCTGTTGCCGTAAGCATCAACTTGATCTCAGATGCGTTATTAGAGGTATTCGAATTATGAGCCAGACGCCAACACTTGAACTGCGCAACCTTGAAGTTGCTTACACTGTGCGCGGCATCGACCGTCAAGTTCTGCGCGATGTGTCGTTTTCTATAGCCCCGGGCGAGGCGTATGGGCTCGTGGGCGAGTCTGGCTGTGGCAAGTCGACGGCAGCGTTTGCGGCGATGCGCTATTTGCCTCGAAACGGCAAGATCACCAATGGTTCTATTCTCTTTGAAGGTAAAGACATCGTAGACATCAACGAAGATGCGGTGGCGGCGCTTCGACGCTCAGCGATTTCGATGGTTTATCAAAACCCTGCAACCGCATTGAACCCGACAATTCGAATCGGCAAGCAAATTGCCGAGGTGTTCGAACTGAATGGCGTTTCAAGTTCTGATGCGATGATGATGGCAGAGCAGGCCTTAACCCGAGTGCAGATTGCTGACCCCGCAAGAGTTTTGCGACGCTACGCACACCAGTTGTCGGGAGGTATGGCTCAGCGCGTAGTCATCGCGATGGCGCTGGCATCGAATCCGCGGCTATTAGTGATGGATGAACCAACAACCGGTCTTGACGCCACTGTTGAGGCTGAAGTTCTTGATTTGGTTCGCGAATTGCGTCGTGACACGGGCACCGCTGTCTTGTTTATCAGCCACAACCTTGGAGTGATTCGCAATATGTGCGATCGAGTAGGTGTGCTTTATGCGGGTGCGCTTGTTGAGCAAGGCGCTACAGCCGATTTATTTTCAAACCCAAGCCACCCATATACGGTCGGATTGTTGCGATGTATTCCGCGTGGTGGTTTGCACAAGAGCACCGATCGTTTAGACACAATCCCGGGAACGCCGCCTGCACTCGGCACAAAATTTGACGGTTGCGTTTTCGCGGCGCGTTGTTCATTGGCTGATGATAAATGCCGTTCACAATTGCCGCAGATGGTGACAATAAATGGTGCGCATGTTGCACGATGCTTTCACAGCGACAAAGCCAGTTCGCTGCCGCGGTCGGTTGAACAGATCGAATATGCACCACAAGTGACAGGACACGCGACAAAGGTTGGCGACACACTTCTAGACATCAGTCATTTGTCGAAAGTTTTCACACAAGACGGCCACAAAGTTCGCGTGATCAATGATGTTTCACTGACGCTTGGCGTTGGCGAGACGCTTGGTTTGGTGGGTGAGTCGGGTTCGGGTAAAACGACGATCGCTAAACTTTTGCTCGGCTTGACACCACCAGAAGAGGGTGGTGTCGTGACGCTCGACGGCAAAGGTCTGGCCAAAACTTTGAATCGCCGCGATGTTGCCGATGTTGGCGCGATGCAGATTGTGTTTCAAAACCCAGATCAGGCGTTGAATCGGCGACATAGCGTGACACGAATCGTGAGCCGAGCAGTTGAACGATTGCGAAAGTTCAGTCTGGCGGCTGCTATTGCGCGCGCTCACGAATTGCTTTCAGGTATGCGAGTTGATGCGTCGTTACACAACGTGCGGCCAGTGCAGTTGTCGGGTGGTTTGAAACAGCGTGTGGCGATTTCGCGGGCGTTTGCGGGTGCGCCGCAGATAGTTGTTTGTGACGAGCCAACTTCGGCACTCGATGTTTCGGTGCAAGCGGCGATTTTGAATCTACTTGTTGACTTGCAGAAACAAGACAAAACAAGTTTCATTTTTATTTCACACGACTTGGGCGTGGTGCGATACATCTCTGATCGTATTGCAGTGCTTTATTTGGGTCGCGTGGTTGAGTTCGGCACATCGCAGCGCGTGTTCAGCGGACCGTTTCATCCGTATACCGAGGCGCTGTTGTCGTCGGTGCCAAACATTGACGGGTCGACGCGCAAGCGAATACCGCTGACTGGTGTCGTGCCGAGCCCGAGTAGTCCACCAAGTGGTTGTGTGTTGAACCCGAGATGCCCGCGCAAAGCAGGCTCAGGTTATGAGACGTTGTGCGAAACTGAAGAGCCGAACTTGAATGAGGTCGAGCCAGGGCACTTTATGCGTTGCCATATTCCGATGGCGAAACTAAAGCAACTGCAAAGTTGATTCGCTGGCGCGGTTACGCGCGGCGATGTGACGTGTCGGGTAGCAGCGAGTGCAGTTAAATGCGCATGCGCGAGCCCGATGGGTCGAGCACTGGTTCAAGTTGCAGTGAGGCCGGTCGCATTTTGCCGATGATTTCAATTTCGAAACCTTTCGTGCCAGCGTTTGCGAGTTCGGCCGGGATGTAACCCATCGCGAGCGAGACGCCTGAGTAATGGGCATAGCCACCGCTGGTTATCCATCCGACAACTTTGCCGTCGTGAAACACGGGCTCGTCACCAATCACATCTGCCGGTCGATCTTTGTCTACATCGACTGTGAACATCACGAGTTTGCGGGCCGGACCTGTTTTCATTTCGGCTTCAACAGCGGCGCGACCGATGAACTCGTGGTCGAACTTCATCGCGCGCTCCATGCCTGCTTCTAGTGGTGTATATATAGGACGGTATTCTCTGAACCAAGTGCCAAAGTTCTTTTCAAGGCGCATCGTGATTAGAGCTCTGAAGCCGAATAAACGCATATCAAACTCTTTGCCCGCGTCCCAAATGAGGTCGAATAGATAGCGCTGATATTCGGGGGCGATCCAGATTTCGTAGCCGAGGTCGCCCGTATATGTCATGCGTGACAACCAAACTGGTGCGTTGCCAATATTGACTCGGCGAAAGCTCATGAAAGAGAAATCTTTTGTCGCCAGCGATGTGCTGGTGAGTTTCTGCAAGACATCGCGCGATCGCGGGCCTGCGACCGTGAGACCGACCATCGACAGAGCCAGAGTTTCGAAACGAATCTGTGAATTCTTTGGCAGGTGTGCCAAGAACCAGCGCGGGTGGTGAACTTCGGCGGCTTGAGATCCGAATAAAAAGAACTCTTCGTCGCCGATACGCGACACAGAGAACTCACCGACGATTTTGCCTTCGGGGTTGAGCATCGCAGTCAAAGCCGTGCGACCAATTTTAGGCAAAGCGTTGGTGAACAAACTCTGCAGCCAAGATGCTGAGCCCGTGCCACTGACTTTGTATTTTGCAAAGTTCGACGCTTCAGAAAAACCGACGCGCTCGCGCACAGCCCGCGATTCTTCGCCGACATTTTTGAACGCATTCGAGCGATAGAAAGTGACATCTTCGAGTGGTTCTTTGCCTGAGTCTTGAAACCATAACGGATGTTCGAGACCGAAGCCCGCGCCCATGACAGCATTATGAGAGAGCAACCGATCATAAATCGGCGTCGTGTGCAGAGGTCGCGCTGCAGTTAGTTCTTCATTAGGGAAGGTAATGCGAAAGCGTCGCGAATAGTTTTCGCGAACTTTTGCGTTTGTAAATTCGAGGGTCGCGAAATCGCCGTAGCGGGCGACATCCATACCCCAAATGTCGGCACCTGGGTCGCCATGCACCATCCAATTGGCCAGCGACAAGCCCACGCCGCCACCCTGCGACAGGCCAGCCATAACTGCACAAGCAGACCACATGCCTGGCATGCCTTTGATCGGGCCGACCAACGGGTTGCCGTCAGGCGAAAAAGTGAACGGACCGTTGACGAATTTTTTGATGCCCGCGCGACCCACAGCAGGGAAGTGAGCAAAGCCGCGCTCAAGTTCTGGCGCAATGCGCTCGAGGTCGTGTGGCAACAACTGAAAAACAAAATCCCAAGGTGTTTCTTTAGGCGACCATGGGCGATTGTTCTGTTCGTAGGTGCCGAGCAAAATGCTTTGACCCTCTTGGCGGGCGTAGATTTCGCCAGCGAAGTCAATCATGTGCGGCAACTCTTTGCCATTGACGCGATTGAACTCGATGACTTCTTCCATTGGTTCGGTCATCAAGTAGTGGTGCTCCATTGCCAACACTGGCAGTTCGAGTCCGCACATGCGACCAACTTCGCGGGCCCATAGACCGCCGGCGTTGACGACGTGTTCGGCATGAATCGTGTGATCTTTGTCGGTGATCACATCCCATGTGCCGTCTGGTCGGTGATTCAGACCAGTGACCCAGGTATTTGTATAAACCTCGGCACCGCGATTGCGTGCACAAATTGCGTAAGCGTGCGTTACGCCGTAAGGGTCGACGCTGCCTTCATCTTCGTCAAATAGCGCACCAACAAAGTATTTTTCTTCAAGCAATGGGTTCAATACTTTTGCTTCTTTGACTGAAATGATTTCCATTTTCATTCCCAAATAGCGACCGCGAGCCTGGGCCATCTTCAGCCAGTCGAGTCGTTCGGGGGTGTCAGCAAGTTGAATGCCGCCTGGCAAATGAATGCCACAGTTTTGACCAGACTCTTTTTCGATTTCTTTGTAGAGGTTTACGGTGTATTGCTGCAAGCGGGCAACATTCGGGTCGCCGTTGAGCGTGTGCATGCCACCAGCGGCGTGCCAGGTCGAACCTGCAGTTAGTTCTTTGCGTTCGACCAATACAACATCTGTCCAGCCTGCTTTTGTGAGGTGATATAGCACCGAGGCGCCGACGACGCCACCACCGATGACTACAACTCGTGCTGAAGATTTCATTAGTAATACCTTTCGTGTTTATTAATAATCAGTGGCCACGCCACCTTCGGCGACGCGACGCTTGACGAATGCTTGCAGTTCTTCTTTGGCAGCAGGGTCGATTTCTGGTGTTTGATATGCGGCAAGCCAAGATTTTGCTAGTTCTGTTGTCTTCGTGACGGCAGTTGGGCTGCCACCTTCTTGCCAACTTTCATAGTTACGCCAGTCAGAGATCATTGGCTTGTAAAACGCATCGCGAAAACGATCTTGGGTGTGTTGCACGCCAAAGAAGTGACCGCCAGGGCCGACTTCGCCGATCGCTTCGTGAGCCAGAGTTGCTTCGTCAACGACGATTGGCTCAAGATATGCCGCGACCATGCCCATCAGGTCGGCGTCAAGCACAAATTTTTCGAGCGATGAATGCAGGCCGCCTTCCATCCACCCCGCACCGTGCATCACGAAATTGACGCCACCTTGCACCGCGCCCCAAAGTGAGAACACACTTTCGTATGCGGCTTGTGCATCAAGTGCGTTTGCTGCACAAACATTGCTCGAGCGATATGGCACTTTGTAGCGACGGGCGAGTTGACCGCCAGCCATAGCGGTGCGCATGTATTCGGGTGTGCCAAATGCGGGTGCGCCCGACTGCATGTCAACGTTGCTGGTGAAACCACCGTAAGCAACTGGTGCACCGGGTCGCACAACTTGGGTGAATACCATGCCAGCAAGAGCCTCGGCATTTTGTTGCGAGAGAGCACCAGCCAAAGTGATCGGTGCCATCGCACCGGCAAGTGTGAACGGAGTGATGATGATTATTTGATTGCGTGACGAGAACTCCATGATGCCTTGCAACATCGGCGTATCAAGGCGAAGCGGTGACGACGAGTTGATGATGCTAAAAACAGAAGGCTCGCGCTCGAGGGTTTCATCATCGACTTGCCGGGCGATACGGCACATCTCGAGCACATCTTGATTGCGTTGGCGACCGAGGCTGTAACAGTGAATCGCCTTATCGGTCATTGTCAGCAAGTCGTATGTCGTTTCAATGTGACGAATTGAAGCGTGCAGATCGATTGGTTCGACGGGGTAGCCGCTGTTGAAGTGAATGATGTTGAAGACTTGGGTCAACTTGAGGAGTTCTTGAAAGTCGGTGCGGGTGCCTGGGTGGCGTACGCCGTCGAGGCCAATGAAGTTCGGGGTGCTGGCCACCGAGCCGAAGGCCATCCAATTGCCGCCAATATTCAGCGTGTGCGCGGGGTTTCTTGCATGCAGTTTGAATTCGCTCGGGCAAGTTTTAATAGTTTCAAGCACCATTTCAGGATCAAATCGCACGCGCTCGTTTTCGACTTTCGCGCCCGCCTTCTTCATTAGTTCGCGGGCGTCGGGGTCGAGAAAGTCCATGCCATATTCAGAGAGAATTCGCAAACTCGCCAGGTGAATTGATTCAAGTTCATCGTCGCTAAGAACTTTTGTTGGCTCGTAACGCATGCGCGGCTGTTTGAACGGTTTTTGCTCGGGAAGCTTGAGTTCGCTACCCGAAGTGCGTGCGCGACCACGCCGTCGATTTGGCTCAAGATTCTCGGTAGTCACGAGATAAGACTCTAGTTTTTTATGGCTAAAACCCGAGCATTTTGATGGGCTTTGACGGTTTGAGGCCCGGTTATTTGTTTTGTCGGCGACGTATTTCTGCCGAAATGGCAGGCACTACCTTGTGCAGGTCTCCAATTACGGCGTAACCCGCCTTGGTAACAATGTTCGCTTGTGCGTCGGTGTTAATCGCCAAGATATTTTTTGACGCCATCGCCCCAACCCAGTGCTGAATCGCGCCTGAAATGCCACAGGCAATGTAAATGTCTGGCGCAATTCGTGTGCCGGTTTGGCCGACCTGATCGGTGTGATTGCGCCAGCCGTTATTGGTGACAGCACGCGAGCAGCCAACGACACCATTCAAAAGACCAGCAAGTTCTTCAAGCGGTGCAAACGCCTCGGCCGAACCGACACCGCGACCACCGCTTACGACGACAGGCGAAGTTGCGAGAGTGACACCAGCGACTCGCTCAACCCGATCTTGTACAAAACTTTGGCTCACGCTTTCGTCGAGTTGAACTTCGATGGCTGAAATCGTTGCCGGTGATGTTGCAAGTTCTTCTTGTGGTTCAACGACATGATTGGCCAGGGTTATTAATTTAATTGGCGCGTCAATTTGTGATTCTTCCATCAGCGACCCACCCCAGCGAGCGCGTACCACTTTAAGTGGCTGTGACCCGTTGAAATCTTTGTCGAACTCGAGACAGTTCATTGCTGCCGGCAGATCTAGGCGAGCGGCTGCTTGCGCGATTATTTCGTGGCCACGTTCGGTGCCAGTGCCGATGACGACACTTGGCGATATCTTGCGCACGACCTGAGCGATTGACTCGCCCCAGGCCTCGGGGCCAAAGTCGGTAAGCATCGCGTTGTGTGCCTGATGCACGGTCGTGGCGCCGAAATTTGCGGCAGTTTCGCTGAGACGATCGGCGTTCGCGCCAATTGTCAGCACTTCAAATTTTGTGTTCATCTGCTTGGCAAGATTGCGCGCGGCAGTAAGCACGCCGAGCGATGCGCTCGTGATGTTTCCGCGATCGTGTTCGACAACTGCAAGCACGGTCATTTGAACACACCCAGTTCTTCGAGCAGATCGACCACGGCTGACGCAGCCTCGGGCCCGTTGCCAAGAATCACAGTGTTGCTGGCGCGTTCTGGTGGACGACGCAGCGTGATGAGTTTTAACCCGCCAGTTTCGCCAGAAGATTCTGATCTGTCGACGGCAACTTTTTTGGATGCAAGGCGACCCTTCATGGTCGGGTAGCGCGGCAAGTTGATACCTTCTTTGACACCAACGCAGGCTGGTGTTTTTAATTTATAAATTTCTACGCCAGCATCGCTCTCGCGTCGCACGGTTGCTACGCCGTTCTCGGTTTCTAATCCTTTGGCACCATTAACGATTGGTCTGCCAAGTTTCAAAGCCGTTCGAATGCCGACTTGATATCCGCATGAATCTGCAGACTCATTGCCGAATAAGACCAAATCATATTTGCCATTTGCGGTTTCTAGTTCTGTAATCACTGTGGCGATTGCTTGCGCAGTTCTTTGCGGATCCCAATCTGTTGTATCTATTGGCACGAGAACTGCTTTGGCGGCGCCGGTGCTAACCGCAGTTCGAAGCTGCTCCTGCGCTTCGGCAGGGCCAAGCGTTAGAACGGTTACTTCTCCACCGTGTTTTTCTACAAGTTGAACTGCTTGTTCAACGGCGCACTCTTCGTGTGGGCTAACAGTGAAGCCCAAGAATGCAGTGTCAACTTGCTGACCATCGCTTGTGATGTTAATTCGCGCGCCGGGCGCAGGCACTCGTTTAACGCAGACAAGAATGTTCATCGATGTACTTAGTTCTTAACTAACTCTTCATGCGAGCATCAGTTGGGTCGAACAATGGTTGACTACCAACACGTGCAACTCGTACCGGAAATAGTTCGTTCATGTACATCACGCGAAGTTCGTTACCTTCAACTGCATGTTCAGGTGTGAGGTAGGCGAGCAACAAATATTTGCCAAGTGACGGTGCTGCACCTGCTGTTGTTACGCGCGAGACGCGACCCTTTGTATCGACGATGCGTTCGCCCGTCTTTGTCAAGATTGGTTCGTTGCCACCAGTTGGGAATCGCTTGATGCCCGACTTGCTTGTGTTGTCGATCATTTCGAGCGTGCACATAACAGCACAAGGCTTTTCTTCTCGGGCTCTTAGATATTCGGCTTTGCCGATGAAGTCTGCTGTTTTGACCTTTGCGCGATTGAGGCCGGCCTCGACTGGGTTGTATTCGCTTTCAAGTTCAGCGCCCATCAAGCGGTAGCCCTTTTCGATTCGACCAGTCACGGCGTAAACGCCCATGCCAACTGGGATTATCTCGAACTCTTCACCAGCCTTGGCGATCGAATCCCACATGCGAAGACCGTGCTCCATTTTTGTGTAGACCTCCCAACCGTTTTCTCCGACATACGAAATGCGAAACATCGTTGCAGGTACCCCATCAATTAGTACTTCGCGAACCGACCCATAAGGAAAGTTCTTCTGCGAAACATCAAACGGAACGAGTTTGCCTTCGGCATTAATATTTTGCGTTGCCTTAGCCATTGTCTTTTCTGCATTCGGGCCCCAAACGCCGATCGTGCAAAGCGACGAACTCATATCAGTAAATTTGACCGAACCGTCTTGTGGCATGTGACGATTAAACCAGTAGTTGTCGCGTCCGCCATCGAATGCTCCGGTAATAACTCTGAAATGATCCGTCGCTAGACGCATGATCGTTAGGTCGCCGCGAAAACCGCCACCAGGTGT
>CAMBDT010000034.1 GCA_945865395.1 Acidimicrobium ferrooxidans DSM 10331
GACCCGAACCTGAGCATCAACGAAGGCGCAATCGCACCGTGGCGTTCGGCGCACACGCAGTACTTCACTCGCATGCTTGAAGCAGTAGCTGACCGATTTGAAATTGATCTTGATAAAAAGTGGTCGAAACTTTCGCCAAAGGCGCAAAAGATCGTGATGAACGGCGTGGACGACAACATGATGGTTAAATACCGCAATCGTTATGGTCGCACTCGCGAATACAGCACATCATATGAGGGTGTTATTCCGTGGATCAAGCGTCGTCACGAAAGCGCTGAGAGTGACAATGCACGCGAGCAGTTCGAGAGTTATATGCGTGAAGTTCCGTGTCCGTCATGTAAAGGTGCGCGGCTCAAGCCCGAATCGCTGGCGGTATTGGTCGAGGGCAAGCACATTTCTGAAATTTGCAACCTTTCGATCGGCGAGTCAGCAAAGTTTTTAGCTGGTCTACAGCTATCTGATCGTGACTCAATGATCGCCGAGCGAATAACAAAAGAGATAAACGCTCGTCTGGGTTTTTTGTTAGATGTGGGTCTCGACTATTTAACTCTTTCGCGTGCTGCGGCAACTTTGGCAGGTGGTGAAGCGCAACGTATTCGCCTGGCTAGCCAGATCGGCTCAGGCTTGGTCGGCACGCTGTATGTGCTCGATGAACCGAGCATTGGTTTGCATCAGCGCGACAATCACAGATTGATTGAAACGCTGCAACGGCTGCGTGATCTCGGCAACACCGTGATCGTCGTTGAACACGACGAGGACACGATTCGGTCAAGTGACTGGCTGGTCGATATTGGTCCTGGCGCCGGCGAGCATGGCGGACAAGTTATCTACAGCGGCCCGGTCAAAGGTGTGCTCAAGGTCAAGAACTCAATGACGGGACAATACCTTTCAGGTCAGCGCAGTGTTGCGACGCCAGCGATGCGACGGCAACCCGGCAAAGATTTCTTGACAATTCGTGGCGCTCGCGAACACAATTTAAAAAATCTCAATGTGAAAATTCCGCTCGGTTGTTTTGTCGCCGTGACCGGCGTTTCGGGCAGTGGTAAAAGCACTCTGATACGCGATATTTTATTGCCGTCGCTGATGCAAAAGATTTATAAATCGAAAGATGCACCTGGTCGACATACAGGTGTTGACGGTGTGATGAATCTCGACAAGGTCATCGACATGGATCAATCGCCAATTGGGCGAACGCCGCGCTCAAACCCCGCTACTTATACGGGCGTGTTCGACGACATACGCAAACTTTTTGCATCGACACCTGAGGCCAAGGTTCGGGGTTATCAACCGGGACGGTTCAGTTTTAATGTGCCCGGCGGCAGGTGCGAAGCGTGCTCAGGTGACGGAACAATCAAGATTGAGATGCACTTCTTGCCTGATGTCTACGTGCCGTGCGAGGTTTGCAAAGGTGCCCGCTACAACCGCGACACGCTTGACATCAAATTTAAGGGTAAGAACATCGCCGATATTTTGGATATGCCAATTGGCGATGCAGTTGAGTATTTCGCTAATCAGCCGCGTATAGCTCGCCATATGCAGACATTCGTTGATGTCGGTCTGGCATATGTTCGCCTTGGGCAGTCGGCACCAACTTTGTCTGGTGGCGAAGCGCAACGAGTAAAGCTCGCAAGCGAACTTTCGAAACGAAGCACCGGTCGCACAATTTATTTGCTTGACGAGCCGACAACAGGACTGCACTTCGAAGATGTGCGGCGCTTGTTGATTGTCTTAGCGAGACTCGTCGACTCAGGAAACACCGTGTTGGTGATTGAGCACAATTTAGATGTGATCAAGTCTGCCGACTGGGTGATCGATCTAGGACCAGAAGGTGGAAGCGGTGGGGGATTGATTGTTGCTGAAGGGTCGCCAGAAGCCGTAGCCAAAGTTGCAGGTTCGCACACTGGTAAATATCTTGCGCAGATACTAAAAGACACTAAATCTGCGAGCCCCGTGAAGACCGTGAAAACTGAGAAAAATAAAAAGAAATAGATAGCGATCGTGCAAAAGCCTTCGGGTGTAATACCTGAAACACCAGGGTCATATCAATTCAAAGACGCTAGTGGTCGGGTTATCTATGTAGGCAAAGCCAACAACCTGCGCGCACGAGTCAACAGCTATTTCGCTAAAACTGACAGTTTGCATCCACGAACTTGCAACATGGTCAATGCCGCTCACAGTGTTGAATGGATCGAGGTTCGCAACGAAATAGAAGCGCTGATTCTTGAGCACAGTTTAATTAATCGTTATTCACCGAGGTTCAACATTCGGCTTCGTGACGACAAGAGTTATCCATTCTTGGCGGTGACGATTGACGAGCAGTGGCCGCGGGTGATGGTGATGCGAGGCCGAAAGCGAAAAGGAACTCGATATTTCGGGCCGTATCCACATAGTTGGGCAATTCACGAGACACTTGACCTGCTGCTGAAGACATTTCCGATTAGAACTTGTTCGGCTGCGACATTTAAACAGCACGAGCGACTTGGTCGACCTTGTCTACTTTTTCACATCGAGAAATGTTCTGGGCCGTGTGTTGGTTCAGTTGATGCATCAAAGTACTCAGAATTGGTGCATGACTTTTTGCAAGTTATGGATGGCGAAAGTGAAGTTGTTGTAAATCGGCTTGAAAAACAAATGGCAGAGAGTTCGCAGGCCCAAGAATTCGAGCGCGCTGCGAAACACCGCGACCATCTTGAGGCGATCAAACTGGCCTTGGAGAGACAGCAAATGGTCGGCGAGAGAGACGAAGACCTCGACGTAATTGGCATAGCCGAGGATGAGTTTGAAGCGTCAGTGCAAGTTTTTTATGTCAGAAAGGGTCGAGTCGTTGGACGAAAAGGTTTTATCGTCGACAAAGTCGAAGATGTTACGAGTGCCGAACTCGCTGCGCTTGTCGTCGAGCGACTTTATGATGAGTCACCAATATTGGGGATACCAAAAATTGTTGTCGTGCCTTGCGAGCCAGAACGCAACGAGGTGCTTGAGCAGTGGCTGAGTCAATCTAAAAATTCTAAAGTCGAAGTTCGAGTGCCGTATCGAGGCGATAAGCGCGAATTGCATGAACTGGTGACGCAAAACGCTACCCAAGAGCTGAATCGCCACAGACTGCGCCGAGCGGCAGATCACACGGCTCGTTCGCGCGCGCTGAGTGAGTTGCAAGATCTTTTGGGCTTGCCCGAGGCGCCGTTGCGCATTGAGTGTTATGACATGGCCCACCTGCAAGGCACCGACTACGTCGGTTCAATGGTCGTGCTTGAAGATGGCTTGCCATTGAAGCGCGAATATCGAAGATTCAAAATCAAGAGTGGTCAGGGCAACGACGACTATGCGGCGATGCGTGAGGTATTGACACGCAGACTGACTGCATATATAAAGGAGCGAGACCAGCCTGTTAATGAGCGTGGTGATCGACCTGGCAAGTTTTCATATGCGCCGCAACTGTTACTTGTAGACGGTGGCAAGGGTCAACTTGGTGTCGCCGAACAAGTCGTGCGCGAGTTGGGTCTAGAACATGAAATACCAGTTGCCGCTTTGGCTAAGAGGCTCGAAGAAGTTTTTATACCTGGAAACGACCAGCCAGTTGAAGTGCCACGGGGTAGTGACGCATTGTTTATGTTGCAAGTTATCCGCGATGAGGCTCATCGATTCGCCAATCGATTTCACCGCGAATTACGCGGCAAGCGAATGATAAAGAGCGAACTCGACGGCATTTCAGGGTTGGGTCCAACTCGTGCGAAGAAATTGCTCGATGCTTTGGGTGGCGTCAAACAAGTTAAGACTGCGACTCGCGAAGCACTTGCCGAACTTAAATGGTTACCCAAACGCACTGCGGATGCCATCTTTGAGCACTTTCATTCATCGCCAGACAACACGCCGTAGATAGCCTTATCAGAGATGGCTGACATCTTGTTGATCGCAGGTCTTTCTGGCGCCGGGCGTTCTCAGGCCGCCGATGATCTAGAAGACTTGGGTTGGTTCGTCGTTGACAACATGCCAACTGAGTTGATCGACAAAGTCGTTGAGATTGCCGCCGTCGGAGAGTCACTGGCGAAACTTGCCCTCGTTGTCGGCACACCAACTGCTCAAATTGGTGTGATTGAGGTTTTGAAACGGTTACGAACATCGGGTCACCGAGTGCGAATGTTGTTCTTAGATGCAACAAACTCTGAATTGGTCAAGCGCTATGGCGCGACCCGACGCAAACATCCGCTCGCCGAAGGAAAGTCAGGAGTCGAAGAAGCAATTACTAAAGAGCGTTCACTTCTCGAGCCAGTTAAAGCCGATGCAGATCTTGTGATTGACACGACGAATTTGACAATTCACCAATTGAAGTCGCAACTCGGCGAACTATTCAACGAAGATGGCGTGCTTGACGCGATGCAGGTCTCGGTCGTGTCATTTGGCTACAAACACGGGCTACCACTCGATGTTGATTTGGTTTTTGATGTCAGATTTTTGCCTAATCCGCACTGGGACGAGAATTTGCGACCCCTATCCGGACTCGATGAACCCGTGCGCGAATTCGTAATGTCTCAAGATCTATCGCGAAAGTTTCTTGATCAACTGACCCAGATGTTGACGCTTTTGTTGCCGGCATACAAAGCTGAGGGCAAAAGCTATTTGACAGTGGCAATTGGTTGTACTGGTGGTCGACACCGTTCGGTCGTAATTGCTGAGCAGTTTAAGAAATGGTTGATAGAGAATGCTCACAACCCTCGTGTTACGCATCGTGACATTTCTCGCTGAATAAGTCATCTGACTAAGATTTCAGACATGACTATTCGAGTAGGTATCAACGGCTTTGGCCGAATCGGCAGAAACTTTTATCGTGCTGTCAAGCAGTCGGGTGCCGATATCGAGATCGTCGCTGTCAACGATTTGGGTGCCGTGAAGACGATGGCGCATTTGCTGAAATACGACTCTGTGCTTGGTGTCTTGCCAAACAGAATTGAAGCTACGGATGAGGGCATCAGTATCGATTCGAAACTATTAAAAGTGTTGTCGAAGCGTGACCCGAAAGAATTGGGCTGGGGCGCTCTCGGTGTCGACGTCGTAGTTGAGTCAACGGGTTTTTTCACTGACCGTGACAAAGCGGCCGCACACCTCGATGCCGGCGCTAAATGTGTTGTCGTCTCTGCACCCGCGACTAATGCAGACGCAACATTCGTTTACGGCGTAAATCACAATGATTTCGATCCGAAAAAACACAAGGTCGTTTCGAATGCGAGCTGCACCACCAACTGTTTCGTGCCACTCGTGAAAGTTTTGGACGATGCGTTTGGCGTCGAGAATGGTTTAATGACGACGATTCACGCTTATACGGGTGATCAGTCAATTGTTGATGGGCCGCACAGCGACTTGCGAAGAGCGCGAGCGGCAGCGATCAATATTATTCCGACGAGCACTGGCGCCGCTCGAGCGACGAGTTTGGTGATGCAGTCGATGAAGGGCAAACTTGACGGCACATCGTTGCGAGTACCGGTGCCGACGGGGTCAATTACAGACTTTGTGGCGAATCTCAAGAAGCCAGCATCGATTGATGAAATAAACGCGGCTTATAAAGCCGCGGCTGATGGCCCGCTTAAAGGCATTCTTGAATATTGCATTGATCCGATTGTGTCAAGTGATGTGGTGACCAACCCTCACAGTTGCGTATTTGATAAAGACCTGACGATGAGCATGGGCACGCTCGTCAAGGTCTTGGGTTGGTACGACAACGAATGGGGTTACTCAAATCGATTAGTCGACATGACTTCTTTTATTGGGGCTGCACTTAGTCGTTAGATGATCGCTCATTTAGAAGATCTAGGCGATGTGCGTGGCAAGACGGTGCTTGTGCGTACCGACTTCAATGTGCCGATGTCGGGGCCGGACGACAACAGAAAAATCGTGGACGATTTTCGAATTAGAAGTGCGCTTGAAACATTGAACTGGCTCACGAGCCGTGGAGCAAAAGTTATTTGTGCCACACACTTAGGTCGGCCAAAAGGCCAGCCAGTTGCTAAATATGCTCTTGAGCCAGTACGCAAACGACTTGCTGAGTTGGCACCAGGTGTAACCCTTCTTGAGAATTTGAGATTCGAGGCTGGCGAAGAGGCGAACGACCCGACGTTTGTCGCGAGGTTGGTCGATGGTGTTGATATCTATGTGAACGACGCCTTTGGTGCGGCTCATCGCGCCCACGCATCAATCGTCGGGCCCCCAAAATCGTTGCCGTCGGCTGCGGGTCGATTGTTACAGCGTGAGCTTGATGTCTTGTCACAGCTGCGATCGAATCCGAAGCGACCGTTTGTCGCAGTTCTGGGTGGGGCGAAAATCAGCGACAAACTCGGTGTCGTTGAGGCGCTAATGAACGTGGTTGACGAACTAGTCATCGGTGGAGGAATGTGTTTTACATTCTTGGCGGCAAAGAATTTGCCAATCGGCGATTCGCTTTGCGAACGAGATCAGATTGAAGCCTGTAAGAAGTTGATGGCGGGCAGCGTGAAGATTCACTTGCCTGAAGACATCGTCGGTCTAGACAAAGACGGCAACTTCGCGACATTCGGTGTGCGCTTGCCCGATGGCGCAAAGGGTCTAGATATCGGACCCGGAAGCGCCGCGGCGTTTGCTGACATCATCATGAATGCGCGTAGCGTTTTTTGGAATGGCCCCATGGGCATGTTTGAAGATTCAAGATTTGCCGCTGGCACGCGAACAGTAGCCCAAGCGATGGCTGACACTAAAGCGTTCACCGTTGTTGGCGGTGGCGATTCAGCCGCTGCGCTGGCTCAATTTAAATTAGAGACTGAAGTAGACCATGTCTCGACCGGTGGCGGTGCGTCATTAGAGTTTCTTGAACTCGGTGACCTGCCGGGACTTGTTGCATTAAGAGGAGCACCAAATGTCAGATGAGACCCGCAAGCCGATTATCAGCGGCAATTGGAAAATGAATCACAATCACTTTGAAGCAATTCAGTGTGTGCAAAAGCTTGCGTATCTTTTGACGAAAGATGACTTCAGCGCAGTTGATGTGACGATTCATCCGCCATTTACAGATTTGCGCAGTGTGCAGACGTTAATCGATGCAGATGAACTTAAGTTCATTTTGGGGGCGCAGCATTGTCATGAAGCAGATACCGGTGCGTTCACCGGCGAAGTCTCGGCAGTCTTTCTGACGAAACTTAATGTGAGTTATGTGATTGTTGGGCACAGCGAACGTCGCGAAATTTTTGGTGAGACAGATGAGCAGGTGCACAGCAAAATTGTTGCGATTCAAAAAAATAAGATGACGCCAATTCTTTGTGTGGGCGAAACATTGGCCGAGCGTGAGGCCGGTACCACTTATGAAAAAGTTTTAGGACAGTTGCGTAGTGCCCTAGAAAAACGCACCGCCGAGCAGATCAAATCGATGGTGATTGCATATGAGCCGATTTGGGCAATCGGCACGGGAAAGACCGCGACGTCTGATGATGCGCAACGCGTGATCAGTGCCATCCGTGAAGAAGTTGCAAAAATCAGCTCGGCGAATGTAGCGAAAGCGGTACGACTGCAATACGGCGGCAGCGTAAAGGCGAGCAATATATGCGAGATCATGTCTCAGCCTGATATCGACGGGGTTTTGGTTGGAGGCGCAAGTCTTGATGCGGCCGAATTTGCGCGTATTTGCCAGTATCGGCTTCGAACAGACAATTGACGTTCAAGATTCTCGGTTTTGGCGCTAGCGGTGGCTGTTAGCCTTTAATCAACTAAAAGCCGCCATGGCTTTTACCTGATTCGACGGGGAGGTCGGAGAGTGAGAAAAACCACAAAAGTGGCTCGTCTTGCTGCAGCACTAATAACTGTGTCATTAATTGGCGCAGCGTGTGGTGGCAGTGACGACGAAGCTACAGAAGATACAGAAGCGCCAGCCGAAGAAGTAACGGCTGTCAGTTATCCAACAAGTTTGGATGATTGCGCGAACGTTACATACGACTATGTCAAGCCAGCAACTGTTGGTGGCATGACGATTACTTATGACATCAATCCTGCTGCGGTTTGGGATGACGGTTCGCCAATTACGGCAGCCGACTTCGCTGCCACATGGGAAGCATCATTGAACACACCGGGATCGATTTCGACTTCTGGTTACGATCAAGTTACAGCGGTAGCGGCTGGCGCAAGTGACAAACAAGTTGTTGTTACTTTGAAGTCGGTTTACGCCCCATGGCGTGGTTTGTTCGGTGGCATCATCAAGGCTGCCTCGGTCAAGAACACGAAAGATGTTTCTGCAGATTATGCAGACAACATTCCGTTCTCGGGACGCCCATACAAGATTAAGTCTTGGAGCCCAGATCAGATCGTGTTCGAGCCAAACGATAAATATTGGGGCACTGACAAGGCTGTCACCAAGAAATTCGTGATAGTGCCGAAAGCAGATAGCGACACCGAAATCGCAGCAATCAAGGCTGGCGAAGTTGACTTCATTTACCCACAATTCTTCGCAGGTATCGAAGAAGCGGTGAAGCAAGACAACATTCAGACCAATCTTGACTACGGCGGCGACTACGAAGGTTTCTACTTCCAACAGAAGTGTGGACCTTTCGCAGATCCAAACTTCCGTGCGGCATTCTCGATGTCAATTGATCGTGACGCATTGTTCGAGCAGATCTACATTCCACTTGGTGGCAAAGAGTTGCTTCAGTGCGGCCCAATGGTGCCTGGACCATATTGCGTTGGCGACGAGTTTGCCAATAGCTATGACCCAGCAGCAGCAGAAGCGCTTTTGACTGAGAACGGTTGGACAAAAGGCGCAGACGGTTTCTGGGCTGACCCAAGTGGCAAGGTTCCAGATGTTCGTTGGATCATCAACACGGGCAACACACGCCGTGAGAGCACACAGGCTTATTTGATTCCGTTGCTTACCGCAGCAGGCTTCAAAGTGCGCGCAGACAACTGCGATGCGGCTTGTTATTTCCAGCAACGATTGCCAGGCATGGACTACGACATGGCGATGTACATCAGTACAGCACCACCAGATCCTGCATATGTAACATCAAGCTTTGCTTGTGACCTCATTCCAACTGAAGCCAATGGCAACATTGGTCAGAACAGTCAGGGTTGGTGCAACGCAGAAGCGTCAGATTTGCTCTATGCAGCAGATGTTGATGCTGATGCGGTGACTCGTGCAGACAAAGTGAAGCAAGTTCTTGCGCTTATGGCGAAAGATCATGTGATGTTGCCGTTGATGCAGTTTCCGAAGTCGGGTTTTGCACGTACAGATAAGGTCGGCGGTCCATGGAACGCTGAACTTAACAACTACGCAGCGTTCAACAACATTCACCTCTGGGAAGATCTTGACGGCGACGGACAAATTGTGTTCGGTGCCGAGCAATGGCCAGAATGTCTTAACCCAATCACTGAGTGTGCAAACTCTTCGTGGATGGTTTGGACAACTGCATTCCAGGTATTGCCAGGAGCATACGCAACTACCAATGATGGTAAGTACGTATTGACGAACCTGCTTGCTGGTGAGGCAAAGGTAGAAATCAAGAGCTAATCGCTCGTAATTAGTAGTTATTCATAGAGAGGTGCGTCGACTCAGTTTTTCTGGGTCGGCGCGCCTTTCTTGTTTTCGTTCAGAAGGTTGTGGCTCGGGGAGTTGTGATTTTGATCGTGACTGTATATCGGTAAGGCTGTAACTGATGTTTCGTTATATCCTTCGTCGCCTTGCATGGTCGATACCCACACTTTTGATTGTTACGTTTCTCGTCTATCTAGCTTTGCGAATTGGCACCGACCCGGTTGCCAGTTATAAGCGTGTTAATCCGCGCGCGAGTCGTGCGAAAATCGCCGAATATATCGATGTAAACGGTTTAGATCCTAATTTCGTGCAGGGCTATTTTAAGTGGTTAAAGAATTTCGTAACCGGCGAGTGGCCACGCAGTATCAAAGGTCGTCGCGAAGTTTGGCCAGCACTTAAAGATGCGATGGCTAACACTCTGCGTCTCGGTTCGGCCGCGACTGTCGTGGGCATTTTCTTTGGTTTGATCTCGGGTGTTTTAGCGGCCCTACGTCCGGGGGGCAAGCGTGACGTGTTCATCAATACGAGTGCCTTCGTCGGCATCTCTATACCGCCATTTATTAGCGCGATCATGTTTCAGTTACTGTTCGCCGTCTATTGGCAACGATGGTTTGGTGCAAGTTTGTTTCCGACCTCTGGTGTCTATCCAGCGGGGCACACTGGCTTCGATTTGTTTTTGATGCTCAAGTTCATGGCTCTGCCGACTCTGGTTGTGGCAATTCAGATTGTCGCTACCTACAGCCGTTATATGCGGTCGTCGCTATTAGATGTTTTGAACTCTGATTACATGCGAACCGCGCGCTCTAAGGGCATTAGCGAGAGAAGAGTTTTAATCAAGCACGGTATGAGAAATGCGTTGATACCTGTGGTGACGATTGCTGCCCTTGATGTGGGATCAATTGTCGGCGGACTGATCATCACCGAGAATATTTTTTCGTATCC
>CAMBDT010000035.1 GCA_945865395.1 Acidimicrobium ferrooxidans DSM 10331
CGAGTTTCACCAAATGACGGTATGAACTTGCTGACTGGGTCTGTGAGTTGCAGCAAACCGCGCTCGACCAACATCATCAACGCAATCGAGGTGATCGGTTTGGTCATCGAGTAGATGCGATACATCGTGTCGTCGGTGATCGGCGCACCAGTTTCAGAATCTTTGTGGCCATACATGCCAAAGTGTGCAACTTTGCCGTGTCGCGCCACCGCAACGGCGTAGCCCGCCAAGCGACCTTCGTCAACATATCGATTGAAATGCTTGTCAATATTTTTTAGTCGCGTTGCGTCTAAACCAACTTCTTTGGCATCAACCGTCGCCCCGAAATTTTTAACCATGACACCGACCTTAAACTATTTGTTGAATTTTTCTTTAAGCCAAGAGTTCAATTGCGGCCCAATATCTTTGCGCTCGAGGGCAATCTCAATGACTGCACGCAAAAGCCCCATTGGCGTGCCCGTGTCGTATCGAGTTATCTCGCTGACAACACCCAAAAGGGCGTGCTCGCTGGCCAACATCGCCAACGCATCGGTCAATTGCAGTTCGCCGTTCGCACTGGGTTTGACCTGTTCAAGTTTTTCGAAAGTCTTAGGCGACAAGACATAACGACCGATGATCACGATGTCGCTGACTGCATCGGCTGGCTTTGGCTTTTCAATCACTTGCAAAATTTCGACCGAAGTTGCATCGCCAATTTTCGTGTCGGCAACTTTGACATTGCCATAGCTCGAGACTTCGACAGCCGCAACTCGTTTTAATCCAACGCTGCTTTTGCCAGATTTTTCATAGAGCGCCACAAGTTGTTTGGTCAACGAGGCGTCACCCATTATTTCGTCGGGCAACATAACGACAAACGGCTCGTCGCCCACCGCTTGGCGCGCGCAACTAACCGCGTGACCCAAACCCAACGGCGAATCTTGGTAAACGACGGTCACGGCGACTTTGTCGGTGCTGGCTGCAGATGCGTAGTTCTCGATTGACGGTTTGGCTCGACTGGTGACAATCACAACGCGTGTGCAGCCCGCTTGCGCCGCCTCGTCGATCACGAACTGCAGCGCTGGCGTGTCGTATATAGGTAGCAATTCTTTGGGGGTGGCACGGGTCGCTGGCAAGAAGCGTGTGCCCATTCCGGCCGCGGGAATAACAGCAGTGCGCACAGCCACACAAACATCATAGAATCAAAAGCCCTATGCCAACTTATGTCTACAAGTTCATTGACTCTGGCGAGACCATCGAGATCTATCAGGCGTTCAGCGACGACGCGTTGACCGAGGCGCCGCACCCATCAGACGGCAAGCCGCGACCTGTGAAGAAAGTTTTTACACCCGTGGGCATAACTTTCAAGGGCGGAGGTTTTTACAAAACCGATAGCGCCACTTCGGGCAAAACTGCAGCGTCGGGCACGTCGACTGGTTCATCGACTAGCTCAACAACTAGTTCATCGACTAGCTCAACAACTGACACATCGGGCGGTGCCACCTCAGGTTCAGCAACCGAAGCATCAACCGGCAAGTCGAGCGATTCGTCGACTTCTGGCAACTCAGATTCAAGTTCAAGTTCGAACACAACAACAGCAGCCCCAGCCACAACTTCGTAGCCCGCACACATGGCCCGTAGCCATGAAAACAAAACTTATCGAGTCTTGGTATTCGCTGTGTCGTGATGCGGCGCGACAGCGCATTGTTGTTATCTCACTTTCTATTTTTTGCGCTCTCGTATATTTGGTTTCAGTGACATCGTTCAATAGCGAAAAACTCGCACCTGCCGCGCTGCAAAGCGCGAGTCGCTACGAAATTCCGGTTGGGTTTCGTGCTGTAGCGATGCAGAGTGCCGGGCCGCTACCAACACTGCAAAGTGGCAACCATGTCGATGTGATCATCGATTCGGCAATCGTGCTCGAACAAGTTTTGGTTATCGATATCGTCGAGCAATCTGGCCGACAGGCGACAATCGTTTTGGCAGTGCCGGTTGCAAACTCGGCGATGATCGCCAACGCCGCCGCGCTCGGCATTGTCAGCCTCGTGCTAGTCGGTTAATAATTTGTGGCGACAAGCAGCAAGATTGCTGCACCAAATGCAACCCGATAAACGACATACGGTGAAAAACTCTTCGTGCGCACGAGCCGAATCATCGACCACATTGCGACCCAGCCAGAAATACCGGCACTGATAATGCCGACCAACATTGGCACAGCCAAACCTTCGGGTATGCCGTCGCGCCAAAGTTGTGCGAGTTTAAACACCACAGCACCGCCAATAATCGGCACGCTCATCAAAAACGAAAGTCGAGCCGCCGCATCTCGCGAATAGCCCGTCAGGCGTGCGGCTGTGATTGTGATGCCTGAGCGCGATGTGCCTGGGTTAAGCGCCAAAACTTGTGCTGTGCCGATAACCAACGCATCACGCAATGAAAGTTGCGTGACATCGCGCGAATTTTGTGCAACCGTTGCTCGCCTATCGGCCCACACGAGCAACAGACCAAACACGATCAGGCTGACAGCAATCAAATTTGGTGTGCCAAGTCGCTCGGTAATCGAATCTTCAAAAACTGCTCCAACGATGCCGGCAGGAATCGCCGAAGCAACCAAGAACCACGCCTGTTTACCCAGCACCGTCGTTGAACCCTGGCGTCGAAATGCAACCTGCACACCTGTGCGCAGATAAGCAGCAAGTTCGCGACGCAAATAAACCAAAACTGCCACGAGCGTGCCGAGATGCAATGCCGTGTCAAACGCCTTGGCGGTCGCTTGCGTGTCGTAATCGTTCCACTTAAAAAGCCACGGCACAATTTCTAAATGTCCGCTCGAAGAAATCGGCAGAAACTCGGTTAAACCTTGCACGATGCCAAGCACAATGGCGTGCAAAATCGACATGTTGGTTATGAACCGCTCATCATCACGTCAGTAATTACCAAAGAAAGACCAACTGCACGCATCGGCAACCAATCGATGTCATTGCCGAGATCAATAATGTTGAGCAACATTTTTTGCAGTGTCGATGCGATCGTAAATTCACGAATCGGCGCTTCAAGCGTGCCGTTTTTGATGATGATGCCTGAAGCCCCAGTTGAGAAGTCGCCCGAGATCGTGTTCACACCGCTGTGCATGCCGGCAACATCTTGAATCAACACCCCGTCATCGATCGTCGCGATCAATTCGGCTTGCGTCTTGCCGCCCGGTTGAACTTGCATCGCCAAACAACCAACACCTGGCCCGCCAGAAAAGCCGCCGCGCGTCGCGTTGCCCGTGCTCTTGGTGTTCATGCGTCGCGCGCTATAACTCGAGTGCACAAATTTTTTGAGCACACCGTTTTCGATCAAGATATTGCGTCGCGCCGCCAAGCCCTCGCCGTCAATGTCGGTTGCTGTGTACGCCAATGGATTGGTCGGGTCATCGACAAGCGTGAATCGCGGATCAGCAACTTGCTCGTTCAAACGATCGGCGAACAAACTGCGGCCTTTCGCCAAATTTTCGCCGTTCAACGCACTCGACAAAATGCTGACAAATTGCGAAGTTACGTATGGGTCAAGAACGATCGTCACACTCTTGCTCGCTGGCTTTGTTGCACCGAGCAAACGAGTCGCACGATCAGCAGCCTCGCGCGCCGCTTTTTTGAGATCAAATTCTTTTGGCGAGTCGCCAACCGAAAAACCAAAACCGGTTTGTGCTTCGTCACCATCGTCGGCCAAAGTCGCCACCGAGACGTAGCACGAGTTGCCTCGTCCGCTTTCGCGAATGCCAGTTGTCGTCGAGACTGCAGTTTCTGCCCACCCGTCTTCATAGTTTGATTGTTCGGCACGCACTCGTGCATCAGCGGCGAGAGTTAGTTTTTCTAGTTCTTTGGTGATTTCGATTTTTTTGTCGGTCGGATAATTTGCAAGTTCTTCGTCCCAGAACTTTTGCGGTATCTGCGCCACGCCATCTGGTTCGGCCAAACCCGCCCACTGATCAACAGTGCCGAACTGAATGTTGTCTCGTGCTTCAGCCAGAACTTCGGTGATCGCCGATGGTTCGAGCGTGCCAGCGTATGCAAAACCAGTGCGACCATCTTTGATTATTCGAATGCCGACACCTTCGCTTTGCGCCGAGACGAAATGCTCGAGTTCGCCTTCGTAGACACGCACCGAAGTTTCGCCACCGCGCGAAACATATGCCTCGATCTGTTCGCCTGGCTTGGCTTGCTCGACTACCGAATCGGCGAGTTTTTGCAACTCTGGCACACCGACACTCATGCTGCGGTGCCACCAATCGTCAGCGATCGCACGCGCAATGTTGGTTGCCCGTCACCCACCGGCACGCCTTGGCCGTCTTTGCCGCAAGTGCCAGGGTTACCCATCGCAAAATCGTTGCCGAGCAGGTCGATATCTTTCAAAACTTCTGGACCGTTGCCGATCAAATTGCTTTCACGCAACGGCTCTGTGATCTCGCCGTTCTCGATCAGGTAAGCCTCGGTCATGCCGAAAACAAAGTCACCGCTTGCAGTGTCGACTTGCCCGCCGCCGAGTTTGGCAATGTAGACGCCTTGCTTCGTGGCGCGCACGATGTCATCTGGGTCTTCTTTGCCGTTAAGCACAAACGTATTTGTCATGCGCACCATCGGCAAGTGTTGATAACTCTGACGCCGACCGTTGCCACTTTGTGCGCGACCTTCTTTGCGCGCACGCAAGTAGTCCCACATATAGTCGGTGAGCACGCCATCTTTGATCAGCGTGTTGCGCTGCGACGGATGACCTTCGTCGTCGACACCAATCGCGCCCCACTCTGCAGTCATTGTGCCGTCGTCGACGAGCGTGACTAATGGCGAGGCAACAAGTTCGCCCATTTTGCCGCGATAGACACTCGCACTTTTGCCGACGAGGTCTGCTTCGAGACCGTGACCACACGCTTCGTGAAACAAAACACCACCGCTGCCGCGCTTGATGACAACTGGCATCGCGCCCGATGGCGCAGGGCGTGCAGAAAGTTTTGTCACGGCTTGCTTGGCTGCGCGAATTGCCAACTCTTCGACATCGTTTTCGTCGAACATTTCGAAACCAATCGTGTGACCGAGTGAGTCGTAACCGGTCTGCATACCACCATCGCCTGTGGCGACAACACTGACACGCAACAAGGTGCGCACTTGTTCGTCGGCGCTGAACACGCCGTTGCTGTTGGCGATCAAAATTCGCTTGCGTGAATCGCCATACCCAGCAGAAACTTGCACGATCGATGCATTAACTGCGCGCGCCGCCGCATCAACTCGCTTTAACAGTTCGACTTTGCGCGATTTTTCAACAGCGTCGGGCGAAAGTTTGACCGTGTTTACAGAATGTCGCAACACATCGCCGAGTTGCACCTTGTGAACGCCACCATCACCTTGCTTTGCAGCCAGCGCTGCAGCCTGGGCCGCTGCCAACAAACCACGCTCTGACAAATCTGAAGTATGGGCAAAACCCGTGGTCTCGCCAGAAACAACACGGATTCCGGCGCCGCGATCGCGCCCCGAGGTGACTTGCTCGACTTTGCCGTCGTCAAGGCCCGCCGAAGTCGAGCGTTTGTCCTCTATATAGATCTCAGAGAACTCGGCACCCGTGCTGCGACCCTTGGCCAGCACTCGCTCTAAAACATCGGGCGCAACAAGTGGTTCTGCAGTTTGAGTTTTTGTCATTTTCCCAGCCTAGGCGCATCGGTGGCGCAGCGACTTGTTGCGCCACCGTAATCTTTGATTGTGAATAAAACTCGGCGTCGCCCCGCATTGCCAATCGACTTCGAACATCGAATGATTTGGTGGAAAGAAGTTTTCATCGTCGGCATTTTCTATTCGGTCTACACAATGATTCGCAACCAATTTGGTTCGACACTTGTCGAAGGTGTCTCGGTGCCGAATCACTCGTTCACGAATGCGATTCGCGTGATTCGATTCGAAAGATGGATCGGTCTGTATCACGAAGAAACTTTGCAGGATTGGGTCTTGCCGCATATTTGGTTGATCAAAACGATGAATGTGTTTTACGGCACTGCACATTTTTTTGTCACACTCGGCGTGTTTATCGCGCTCTACAAACTTCGCCCAAGCGTTTTTGGCCAATGGCGAAACACGCTCGCGGTAATGACGGCGCTGGCGATCATCGGCTTCTCGCTGTTTCCGTTGATGCCGCCACGATTGCTTGACGCACCTTGCCCCGATGACGGCTACGGTGCGGCGTGCATCGAAAGCGAATATCGAAATTTCAACAATGCCGAAAATTTCGGCTTCGTCGACACGATTCGAGAATATGGCGGGCCATGGGCATTCGATCGTGGCCCAGGCAGCAAAATATCCAATCAATATGCGGCGATGCCGTCGTTACATATCGGTTGGGCAACTTGGTGTGCTTTCGCGTTGTGGCCGATCGCGCGCAAATTATGGATGCGCCTCGCGCTGCTGATTTATCCGGCCGTCACCACATTCTGCATCATCGTCACGGGCAATCATTTTTGGATTGACGGTGTTGGCGGAATTCTCGCGTATGTTGTGGCATATTTCATTGGCACCGAAATCCATTACTGGAATCATCGGCGACTGGTAACCAAACTCACCAATAGCCACCCCAGCGCGCGGGGCTAGCGTTGTAGGCGCTATGGCGCTTTCAGACATTCGCCAACCGAGCGATCTCGCGAAGTTGAGCTACGAACAACTCGCTGAGTTGTCGGGCGAGATTCGCGATTTCATCGTCGACTCGGTTGCCAAAAACAGCGGACACCTCGGTTCGAATCTTGGCGCCGTCGAATTGACTCTCGCCTTGCACCGAGTTTTTGAATCGCCACGAGATGCGATTTTGTGGGACACGGGGCATCAGTCGTATGTGCACAAAATTGTTACTGGTCGTCGCGGGGGTTTTGCCAACCTGCGCCAAGCCGGTGGTATCTCGGGCTACCCGAGCCGCGAAGAAAGCGTGCACGATTTCATCGAAAACAGTCACGCCTCAACTGTTTTGAGTTATGCATATGGATTAGCAGTCGCACGCGATCAAAACTCGAAACCTGATCACCGCCATATCGTCGCGGTGATTGGCGACGGTTCGCTGACTGGTGGCATGGCGTATGAGGCGCTGAATAATCTCGGGCACTCGAAACGTCGCGTGATCATTGTGCTCAACGACAACGGTCGCTCGTATGCGCCGACAATTTCAAATGTGACGAGTCCGAAAAGTTTGAATACTGCGCCAAGTGCTCTCGACGAAACAGGTGAACTGCCACGACCACAAGACAAAATCACAAAAATGCTTTCGCGTGCACTCACCGATATCAGACTGAACCCTGTTTATGTGCGTCGTCAACGCAAACTCGAAAAGTTTTTATATGAGTTGCCGGTTGTTGGGCCGCAAGCAGAGCGCGGCATCGAAGCTTTCAAAGCCGGCATTCGCGAATATTTGCAGCCCACCGCATTTTTTGAAGCGCTCGGTGTGCGTTATATCGGACCAATCGACGGTCACGATCAAGAAGCACTCGAGCATGCGCTGCGGTCGGCTTCACAACGTGTCGAAGAAGGTCCGCTTGTCATTCATGTGATCACTCAAAAAGGTCGCGGTTACCCGCCCGCCGAAGACGACGACGAAAAAAATCTCCACGATGCCCCGGTGTTCGACCCGGTTACTGGTCCACCAAAATCGGTGCCGACTGGTTACACGCAGGCATTTGCCGATTCGATTGTCAAAATCGCCGAGCAAGATTCGCGCATCATGGCGATCACTGCAGCGATGCCCGGGCCAACCGGATTGTTGCCGTTTCAATCGCGGTTTCCAGAAAGATTTATCGACGTTGGTATCGCCGAGCAACATGCAGTCACCGCGGCGGCTGGCATGGCGATGGGTGGCTTGCGACCAATTGTTGCTTTGTATTCGACTTTTTTGAATCGTGCGTGGGATCAACTTGTCTACGATGTTGCGCTTCACCGCTTGCCTGTCGTGTTTTGCCTCGACCGCGCCGGCATCACGGGTGACGACGGCCCGAGCCACAACGGCATTTTCGATATGGCGTTGCTGTCAAAAGTGCCGGGCATGCGTTTGCTTGCGCCGTCGAGCGCGCAAGACCTCGCACAAATGCTTGAAGATGCAATTGCGCTCGCCGACACTGGCCCTGTTGCGATTCGATATCCGAAAGGTTTGGCGCGCTCGGTTGGCGAACGAGAAGTTGGCTCTGGTTTGCAGGCACGCAAGTTGCGCAATTCATCAGTGCCCAATGTTTGCGTTTTAGCAATCGGCAAAATGGTTGCCGCCGCTGAGAGCGCAGTCGATGCGCTCGCAAGTCGCGGCATTGAGATAACTCTTTACGATGTTCGCAGTTGTGTGCCCGCCGACGAGTTGATGATCGCCGATGCGGCGCGACATTGCGTCGTCGTGACGATCGAAGACGGCATTCGCGATGGTGGTGTCGGCATGATGCTCGCTGATTTGGTGACCAATGCTCCCGGCTCGGTTCATCCGCGCGTTGAGGTGCTGGGTTTGCCGACAAAATTCATGCCGCAAGCCAAGCCTGCGGCGATTCTCAAACAACTTGGGCTTGATGCCGAGTCGCTTGCAACGACGCTTGCCGAACTAGCAACCGTGAAACCCAAATAGTTCTCGCTTCAACAACGCGAAAATTTCATCGTGACTCAAAATTTGCCAGACAAAGCAATGCTTGATAGCGATTTGGCTCTTGCGCTGCGTGTTGCTGACGCCGCCGACGCCGTGAGTCTTGCCGGTTTTACATCGCGCAGTTTTTCGGTAATGCGCAAAGCCGACAAGAGTGAAGTCACTGAAATCGATCGCGCCACAGAAACTGCGATCACAGATATTTTGCGCCTAGAGCGGCCCGCGCACAGTGTTTTTGGCGAAGAGCACGGCATCGTCGGGCCCGCTGACGCGAAGTTTCAGTGGGTTATTGATCCGATTGATGGCACGAGCAATTTTGTGCGCGGTGTGCCAGTGTGGGCCTCGCTGATCGCGCTCGTTTGCGATAATCAGCCTGTGCTCGGTGTTGTCTCGGCACCGGCGATGAACATGCGGTGGTGGGCACATATCGAGAGCGACGCATTTTTTAATGGCTCGAAAATCAGCGTCAGCAATATTGACGAGTTGCGTCGCGCAAGTTTGAGCATCACAGTTAACAAGTATTGGCACGACATCGACGCTGATGGCATGTTAGAAAAACTGCAGCGCAACGTTTCTCGTGTGCGTGGCTACGGAGACTTTTGGCAACACATGCTCGTGGCCCAAGGTGCAGTTGATGTCGCGATTGACTCGATCGGTTTGGCGCCTTACGACATTGCCGCTCTCGTGCCAATTGTTCAACGTGCTGGTGGGCGGTGCTCTGATCGACTCGGCGAAAACAATTGGCGCGCCAACTCGCTGATCACTTCAAACTCACTGCTCCACGACACAGCACTCGCATACCTGCCGAAATAACTGTGCGCTTTAGCGCGCGACGAGCCAGGCGATTGCTGCGGCGACGAGAATTAAAACAGGTGCGATTCGTTTGAGAATTGGCATCGCGAGTGACAAACCTGTCGAGCCCAACAAATTCAACGGCGCGTTCTCGACTGGCGTAGCCGTCGCGCCAGCAGGCGCCACGCTCTTTTCATCAGCGCCTTTCGCGACTGGCGCACCAGTGCTCGCTATTTCTTGCGCCAGCACGGTCGACTCAAGATTGACAACAAACTGTTTCAATAACTTGTCGCTGACATCGGCCAGCGCGCCGCGACCGAACTGCGCGATCTTGCCAGTGATCGTTAGATCGGTGCTCACAGTGCAGCGCGTCGTCAACGCATCGACAACTTCGAGTTGCGCGGTGATAATCGCCGAAGCATTGCCTTTGCCAGTTGTGTCGCGACCCTCGCCCTTCAACACGGCGCGATGCGCAGTGTCGTTGCGCTCTTGAAAGATTGCTTGGCCCCCAAACTTGGCCACGATCGGCCCAACTTTGACGGTTACGTGTCCCTTATATATGTCGCCTTCGATGCTGGTCAATGTCGCACCAGGCAAGCACGGCGCAATACGTGCCAAGTCGGTCAGCGTCTGCCAAGCAACATCGATCGGGGCTTTTACTTCGAACGAATTATTGATTTCCATGGCTGCTCCCCTTGATAAGTCATCCTACTTACGCATCTAGGCTTGGCTTATGGCAACGACCGTGATTCGCGACGCGTCGCTAGTTGATGGCACTGGCGCACCGCAACGACCTGCCGACATCGTGATAAAAGATGGTCGCATCGCAGAGATAACTCCCGCGCTCAAAGCATCCACTGCTCATGCGTCACATGTGATCAACGCCGACTCGATGCTTGTGGCGCCGGGTTGGGTTGATGTGCACACGCATTACGACGCGCAAGCAACTTGGGATCCATGGTTGACGCCGAGCAGTTGGCACGGCGTAACAACTGCAGTTATGGGCAACTGCGGCGTCGGTTTCGCGCCCGCACAACCCGACCGACACGAATGGTTAATTGAATTGATGGAAGGCGT
>CAMBDT010000036.1 GCA_945865395.1 Acidimicrobium ferrooxidans DSM 10331
CGATTACGGATGTAACTTGCCGGCGATGATTTGCTCAGCGATCTCGCCCATCTTCTTGCGCTCTGACATCGCCATGCTCTGAATGTACGCGAACGAATCGGCCTCGGACATTTTGTACTTATCGATCAACAATCCTTTGGCTCGGTCAACCAACTTGCGAATCTCAAGTTGTGCACCAAGCGCCGCCACTTCACCGCTTAGTGATCGCAATTCAGCAAACCTTGCAATCGCAAGTTCAATCGCCGGCACCAAGTCGGTTTTTTGAAACGGCTTGACCAAATATGCAAGCGCTCCTGCATCTCGAGCCTGCTCAATGATCTCGCGTTGACTGAACGCAGTCAACATCACGACTGGGCAGATTTTTTCATCAGAAACGATCTTGGCCGCCTCGAGCCCAGACATGCCCGGCATCTTGATGTCGAAGATCGCCACATCTGGTTTAGTCACGCGAACAAGTTCAACCGCCTTGTCTCCGCGCCCAACATCGCCCACAACTTCGTAGCCCTCTTCTTGAAGACTTTCGCGCAGATCTAAACGAATTATCGCTTCATCTTCAGCCAAGACAATTCGAGTCGCCATCAAATTACGATCTTTTAGTTGCCGAGTTTGTCTAACAACATGTCTTGACGCAACTCGTATTCAGCAATCGACGCAAGCAATCGTCGGTGATACTTCTGAATAGTTTCTAGATTTCGTTGTGCTTCATGGTGTTCAAGCGCCGCGTCAGCAGTTTCGGCGACCATCGCTCGCATTTCCTTGTCTTGTGCTTCACTTTCAACGAACGCAAGTTGCTCTGATGTGATACGCAGTTCATCGCGCAACTCGCGCATCGTCTGTATGCCATGGCGCAAGCGCCGCTCAACAAGTCGATCATTTAGATTTTTTGTTGTCATTGAGTGCCCGAGGCGGGAGTCGAACCCGCACGCCCTTTCAGACAACGGATTTTGAGTCCGTCGCGTCTGCCATTCCGCCACTCGGGCTTGCCCGCTAAGCGTATCTACCAATCTCTAGCACCCACACGGCGCAGCAACTGCACGATGACTCTCGTTTCTTCTACGATGTAGTCAACACGAAAGGCACCCCTCAAACGATGCTTGCATTCACCTTTCCTGGTCAAGGCTCTCAGCGACCAGGCATGGGCAAACCTTGGGTCGACCACGAAAGTTGGGAACTCGTCACTGAGGCGTCTGAAATCGCAAATCGTGATGTCGCCGATCTGCTACTCAACTCTGATGCTGAGACTCTTAAAGACACTCGCAATGCCCAGTTGACAACATTTGTTTTAAGCCTGATGGTGCTCGACGCAGTCGAACGACTTGGCTTCGAACCAAGCCTCTGTGCCGGTCATTCACTAGGTGAATACACCGCACTCACCGCCAACGGTGCGCTCGGTTTCGAAGATGGCATTCGTCTTGTTGTCGAGCGAGCCGCTGCGATGCACGAGGCTGGCGAGAAAACTCCCGGTGTGATGTCGGCAGTACTCGGCCTTGATGATGATCAAGTTGAAACTGCGTGTCGTCGCGCTGACAGCGATGTTTGGGTTGCTAACTTCAATGCACCTGGTCAAGTCGTTATCGCCGGCACATCGGCCGGTGTGCAACTTGCTTCTGACCACGCCAAAGAACTCGGCGCTAAACGAGTGATGGCGCTTCCTGTTTCGGGCGCATTTCATACTCCGCTAATGGCGCCTGCGCGCGACCGACTTCGCGAAGCAATCGCTTTAGCCAAACCGCGTGACTCAGACGTGCCGATCGTTTCGAATGTCGATGCGAAGGCGCACGACCAAGGCAACGAATGGACAACTCTTTTATCTGCGCAACTTTCAAGCCCCGTGCGTTGGAAACAATGTCTACAAACGATGTCAGAAAGTGGCATCAGCAACTTCGTCGAACTTGGACCAGGCGGTGTGCTGACGGGCATGGCCAAGCGCACTATCGAATCGGCACGAACTCTGAGCATCAGCACACCCGACGAGCTCGACAAACTGATCGAATGGATTGGTGCGTCGTCGTTGCCCGCGCAACAACTTCATGAAGGTGAACATCTTTTTGCGGTCGAGCGCTTGGTTGTCAGCCCTGGAGCGGGCGTTTTCGTGCCGAATAAATCAATCACCAATGGTGCGCGCATTAGCGTGGGAGATGTGCTCGGCATGGTCGGCGAACTAGAAGTGCGCTCCTTGTTCGATGGCGTGTTACAGAACTACATCAGCGTTGACGGCGAGCGTTTGACAGCACATCAACCAGTTGCTTGGCTGCGCACGATCTGACTGTGACTTTTTTATGCCGATAATTCCGAGCCATGCAATTGGCGCCAAAATTATTGGCTGGGGCACTTCGTTGCCGACAAAGATCGTCACCAACGACGACTTGTCAAAAACAATCGACACCTCAGATGAATGGATTCGCGAACGTACAGGCATCGAGCGTCGACATATTGGTGGCACAACTGCGAGTTTGTCGATCGAATCAGGCAGAAAAGCAATCGACAAAGCGGGCATTGACCCGTTATCAATTGACGCGCTAGTTCTTTCGACGACGACACCCGACAGAACGGTGCCAGCAACAAGTGCCACCGTGCAACACGGTCTTGGTCTGC
The DNA here is from genome assembly GCA_945865395.1 of Acidimicrobium ferrooxidans DSM 10331. Taxonomy (GTDB): domain Bacteria; phylum Actinomycetota; class Acidimicrobiia; order Acidimicrobiales; family Ilumatobacteraceae; genus BACL27. The sequence continues at coordinate 2,596 of CAMBDT010000036.1, forward strand.
GATGTGGCGCATTCGACGTCAACGCAGCGTGTTCAGGTTTCGTATATGCACTTGTAACTGGTCACGGCCTAGTAGCGATGGGTATGAAACGCATTTTGGTGATCGGTACCGACACACTTTCACGCATCACTGATTGGACCGATCGAAACACTGCGATTTTGTTTGCTGACGGTTCTGGCGCCGCAGTCATCGAAGCCACGAGTGGCCCAGGTCAATTGCTCGGCTGGGACTTCGACGCAGACGGCTCGCTCGAAGACTTGCTTTATGCAGAAATCGGCGGCACTCTGCACATGGAAGGTAAAGAGGTCTTCCGTCGTGCCGTGCGCATCATGGTCGACTCGGCAGAGAAATCGATCAAAGCAGCGGGTCTGACGACGAATGAAATTGATTTGGTTGTCCCCCATCAGGCGAACATTCGCATCATCGAGGCTGCATGCAAACGACTCGACATTCCAATGAGCAAAACATCCGTAGTTCTGAACGAGACGGGCAATACATCATCGGCGTCAATTCCGTTAGCCCTGTTCGATGCAGTTGACCGAGGTCGCGTTAAGTCTGGTGACAATATTTTGCTCGTCGGTTTTGGTGCAGGCATGACAGCCGCTAGCGCCGTCATAAAATGGAATCAATCGTGAGCCGAGTCGTATTAATCACTGGCGGCGCCAAAGGCATTGGTTTGGCGTGCGCACAACATTTTGCGAAACTTGGCGACAAGGTTGCGATTACATACAACAGCACAAAACCGACCGGTGATTTTTTCGCGGTCAAATGCGACGTCACATCTCAAACCGAAGTCGATGCGGCATTTACCGCAGTCGAAGAAAAACTCGGACCCGTGCAAGTGCTCGTCTCAAACGCGGGCATAACAAAAGATCTGTTGCTCTTGCGCATGAGCGAAACCGATTTTTCGTCGGTTATCGACGCCAACCTCACTGGTGCCTATCGAGTTTGCAAACGCGCCACGCAGAGCATGCTTCGCGCGCGTTCGGGTCGCATCATTTTGATGTCCTCAGTCGTCGGCCTACTTGGTTCGGCCGGTCAAGCGAACTATGCGGCATCGAAAGCTGGGCTTGTAGGTTTTGCACGATCATTGGCTCGTGAACTCGGGTCGCGAACAATCACCGTTAATGTCGTTGCGCCTGGGCCTGTAGAAACTGACATGACGGCGGCACTTACTCAAGAACAACGTGACAACATGCTCAACGCCGTGCCACTCGGCCGAATGGCGACGGCGCAAGAGATCGCCTCGGTTGTCGCATTTCTCGCCTCGCAAGATGCTGGCTATATAACTGGTGCAGTTATCCCAGTCGATGGCGGCCTCGGCATGGGGCACTAGACTTATCGCATGGACCAACAACTTTTTGATCGTTTTAAAAAATGCGCAGTAGATGTATTGGCTGTTGATGCCGCCAAGATCACGATGGATGCCAGTTTCAAAGATGACCTCGGCTCAGACAGCCTTGACTTGGTCGAATTCGTAATGGCACTTGAAGAAGAATTTGGCATCACCGTGCCTGAGAGCGATCTTGAAGGTGTCGACACTGTCGGCAAGGCCTTCAACCTCGTAACCACAAAAGTTTCATAATCTCTAACCTGCACTAACTTTCATGCAGGGTGCCGGTCATCGAGTAGCAATCACGGGCTACGGTGTCGTCGCACCTTGCGGCATTGGCAAACAAAGCTTCTGGCAGGGGCTATTGGGACCAGGTCTCTCCGGTAGCCACACAGTAGAAATCGAAAACTGGGACCCATCGCCGTATTTTGCCGGCCCGAAAGAGGTTCGCCGCTCTGACCGTTGCGAGCAATACGCCTTGGCCGCCGCCTCAGAAGCCATAGCGCAATCCGGATCACTGCCCTACGACGCGGCTCGCATCGGCACGATCTTTGGCACCGGCATTGGCGGTTTGCGCACACTCGAAGAACAAGTAATCGTTCGATTCGAAAAAGGTGAGCGCCGCGTCTCACCGTTCTTGGTGCCAATGATGATGTCCAATGCATCTGGTGCAGCTATATCTATGCGCTATGGATTTCAAGGTCCTGCCGAAACTATCTGCACTGCATGCGCCGCAGCGACACATGCGCTTGGTTACGCTGCACGTCTTGTTGCATGGGGTCGATGTGATGCAGTCATCTCTGGTGGCGCCGAGTCTGCCGCAACTATCACAGCAGTTGCTGGTTTTGTCAACATGACGGCATTGTCAACGTCAAAAGTAAGCAAACCCTTCGATGCAACTCGTGACGGCTTTATTTTCGGAGAGGGCGCCGCAGTTTTTGTTCTCGAGCGATTAGATCTAGCGCTTGCGCGCAATGCAACAATTTACGGAGAAATCTTGGGCGCTGGTAGCAATGCCGATGCACACCATATAACTGCGCCATCGCCAGGCGGTGTAGGTGCAATCGCTTGCATGAAACTTGCGCTCGACGACGCTGGTCTTTTGCCGAGCGACATCAAACAGATCAGTGCACACGGCACATCGACACCACTTAATGATGCCGCTGAAGCAAGTGCAGTTGCATCAGTTTTTGGTGCAACAAAACCACCGATGGCTTCAATCAAGGGTGTGACTGGTCACCCACTTGGCGCCGCCGGTGCACTTGAAGCAGCAGCGGTTTTGCTTTCATTCGAACATAAGTTGATTCCACCGACTGCGAACACGACGGTTGTTGATCCTGAAATGTCAGGCGTTGACATCGTCACCGGCAAAGCGCGGGCGTGGCAACCTGGGCCAACGATTTCAAATAACTTCGGTTTCGGTGGTCACAACGGCTCGATAATTATCGCGCCATACTCTTAAGCGCAGCAACAGGCGTCGAAGCTTACGCATCGCAACAACACGCGCCAATGCTCACGCTCCGAAGCGAAGCTTCTTTGCTTACGCATCGACGATGACAAACAGCAATTCGCATTCGCAGGCGATTTCGCCGTTGACTTTGGCGACGCCGGTGCCTTTGCCTGCTCGTGCCGACATGCGACCGAGTTGCACCGACATCTCAAGCACATCGCCTGGCGAAACCTGACGACGAAAACGGGCACCGTCTAGACCGCCAAAAAGTGGCAATTTGCCCTTGAATTTTTCATCGCTCAAAATCGCGCACGCCCCAACCTGGGCGATCGCCTCACACATCAAAACACCTGGCAAAGTTGGCCGACCCGGAAAGTGACCGACAAAAAAATCCTCATCGCCCGTTAAGTGCCAAAGACCCGTAGCGCTTTGCCCCGGCACTAATGCGACGAGTAAGTCAACGAATAAAAACGGTTCACGATGCGGAATCAATTCGCTGGGCTTGGGCAGCGAACTCACTTCTCGAGTGCCTCAAGCAAATTTGTTGGCGTATCTTTCGGCGAGACTTTATACCAAGCCTGCAATATCTTGCCTTTTTCGTCAATCAAGAAAGCTGAGCGCTCGATGCCCATATATTCGCGACCATACATCGATTTTTTCTTCCAAACTTTGTAAGACTTGGCAACTTTATGCTCGGTATCAGCAAGCAATGTGAAACCCAGCCCATATTTCTTGTCAAATTTCAATTGTTTTGCAGACTCATCTGGGCTGATGCCAATAATCACCGTCTTGCCTATTTTTTTGCGAATGTCGCGCAATAAGCACGACTGCATCGTGCACCCTGGTGTGTCTGCTTTCGGATAGAAATAAACCAGCACCTTGCTTTTCGCGAAGTCTTTCAGCGAAATCTTTTCGCCGTTTTGATCAAGAAGTGAGATCGCGGGCGCTTTGGCACCTATTTTCAACATGGCAACAATTTAGCGTTTTGACGCAACCGGGCTATCAATCGCTGCACGAACCTCGGCAACATAGTTGGCAACAGAGTCGGCACCATCTTCGAGCAGGCGACGAACGACCGACGCGCCTTGAATCACTCCATCAGCAACAGAACACGCCTGTTTTGCCTGCTCGGCATTCGAAACGCCGACACCAACCAAGACTGGCATGTCGGTTATTTTCTTCAATCGCGTGGCCATTGCTACCGCGGTCGTTGCGAGTTCTGTTCTCTCGCCCGTAACGCCCAGCAAACCAACTGCATACACAAAACCACGCGCGCGATCAATAACTCGTGGCAGTCGCTCATCGGGCGCGGTCGGCGCCGCCAACATCACCGTTTCGATCAGCGCTTTGTCTGCCGCAACTGCCCACTGCGCCGATTCTTCGAGCGGAAGATCAGGCACGATTGCCGCAACTACCCCAGATTCTCGAAGCGAGTTTGCAAATCGATCATGACCCGCTCGAAAGACGGTGTTGTAATAACACATAACTATTAACGGCACATCAACATCGACACTGCGCAGTTCGTGCAAGATCGAAGTCGGCGTCGCACCATCGCGTAGCGCCTTCTCTGAAGCCATCTGAATTATCGGTCCATCCATCACTGGATCAGAAAATGGAATACCTACCTCAATCGCATCTGCGCCATTGGCTGCCGCTCCGCGAATAGCGTCTAACCAACCAGCTAGTCCACCCGTTATATAAGGAACAAGAATCTTGCGACCAAGTTTTCGAGACTCGCGCAACCGCGTCTCGAGTGCGCCCGGGTTATGCGTTGCAATCTTCATCACGCCGTGCGCTTAATTTAATTCGTCGCTGAGAATTGTCATCATCTGAGCAACATCTTTATCGCCGCGACCTGACAAATTCATCAAAACTGTCTGACCTTGAATCTTCGGCGCCTCTTTGGCGATCCACGCAACTGCATGCGCACACTCAAGTGCAGGAATAATGCCTTCGGTGCGTGCCAACAACTTGAAACCTTCGATAACTTCTTGGTCGTTCACACTTGGGTATTCGGCGCGCCCGACAGACGCAAGATACGAATGCTCTGGTCCTACTCCTGGATAATCGAGACCCGCACTGATCGAGTGCGCTTCTTGCACTTGACCATATTCATCTTGCATCAGATAACTCTTCATGCCGTGCACGACACCTGGCGTACCTCGACCAACTGCTGCGCCACCCGCAGGCTCGACACCGACCAATCGTGTTTTAGCATCGACGAAGCCAGAAAAAATACCCATCGCGTTCGAGCCGCCGCCGACACATGCGACCACGACATTTGGGTCTGCGCCGTCGCACATTTCTCGAAATTGCTTTCGCGCTTCTTTGCCGATCACACTTTGAAATTGACGAACCATAAATGGATACGGATGCGGCCCCATGACAGAACCGATGCAGTAGTAACTAGTTTCGACACTCGCCACCCAATCTCGCATCGCTTCATTGACCGCATCTTTAAGAGTGCGACTGCCAGAATTTGCAGCCTCGACCGTCGCACCAAGAAGTTTCATTCGGAACACGTTCAAAGACTGACGCTCAACATCAACAGCGCCCATGTAAACCTTGCATTCAAGACCAAGTAGTGCCGCCGCAGTCGCAGACGCAACACCATGCTGACCTGCGCCAGTTTCGGCAATAATTCGCTTCTTGCCCATTCGTTTGGCGAGCAGTGCTTGACCCAGCACGCTATTAATTTTGTGCGAACCAGTGTGATTGAGATCTTCGCGCTTCAGAATCAATCGAATGCCGAGCTGCGCGCCCAAATTGTGGCACTCGGTCAAAATTGACGGGCGACCCGCATATTCGCGCAACAGATCATCAAGTTCAGTTCTGAAAATCGAATCGTTCCAGGCTTCGTTGAACGCCCGCTCGAGTTCTTCACAGGCCGGCACCAAAGTCTCGGGCACAAATCGTCCGCCAAATTCACCAAACCGACCGTCGGCGCCTGGCGTCAGCAATTCGCTCGGTACAGGTTTGGCGTTCATGCAGACTAAATGTATCCCGAGAGACTGCTACTAAGCATCCCAATTAAAGGGCTGATTATCCCCCTTTTTATCCTCGTTTTCTTGGATCTGTTCTAAGTCCTCAAATGCCGCTCGAGCATTTTCGATAAAACGTTTCAACTTGATCGGATCTTTATATCCGTGACTTTTCTCAACTCCCGAAGAAACATCCACGCCCCACGGTGCCACCTGATTAATCGCCGTCGCAACATTCTCGGCTGTCAGCCCGCCAGCCAAAAGTACTCGAACAGTATCGGGTATTTCACTGACCAAATCACGATCGTATGTCGAACCCGAACCCGGTGAGGGTGAATCAACCAAAATAAGGTTCGTCAAATAATCGTCTGCATGTTTTGCTTCGACCGAACCCGCAACGACTGCCTTGACAACCCATTTGATATCGATCATCACTTCGGCAACATTGGCCGCCGATTCATGACCATGAAGTTGCGCACCGAACAAACCAGCCTCACGCATCGTGTCAATGACACGTTGCGGATGTTCGTCGCGAAAAACACCGACGGTCAAAACGCTTTGTGGCAGGCGTCGCACGATTTCTTTGACGCGTTGAGGCGCAACTTGTCGTGGTGACGGAGCAAAGATAAAGCCAAGCGCGTCAGCACCGAGGGCAACCGCCAGCAATGCATCTTGCTCGTTGGTGATGCCGCAAATTTTAATAAACATCAGACCCGCAAATCGCTGAGGGTCGTGGCGATGTTGTCAGCAGTCACGAGTGACTCGCCCACCAAAATGGCGTGATATCCGGCGTCGCGCAATTGCTGTGCATCTTTTCGGGTCTTCACACCAGACTCGGCAATTCGCAACACACTGGTCGGTATTTTCGCTGCCATTCGCACTGCTCGTTGTTGATCGACTTCAAAAGTCTTCAGGTCGCGTTGATTTACACCAACAATTGATGCGCCAATTTCTAACGCAAGCTCAAGTTCTGCTTCGTCGTGCACCTCGACCAAGACATCTAGTTTAAGTTCTTGGGCAAAACTATGAAATTGCTCGAGCTCTACTTTGTCGAGAGCAGCAACAATCAACAACACACAATCAGCACTCATAATTTTTGCGTCACAAATGTCGTGCAACGACACGGTGAAGTCTTTGCGCAACACCGGTAAATTCGTCGCGTTGCGGGCCAACTGCAAATCTTGGGTTGAACCGCCAAAAAACTCTGAGTCCGTCAGCACCGATATGCAACTCGCGCCTGCTTGTTGGTATTGCCGTGCGACGAGATCGGGCTGCAAATCATGGCTTAGTGCGCCACGCGACGGTGACCGACGCTTAACCTCGGCAATCACCGCCAACTGTTGTTGAGAATCTTCGATTAACCGCTTGGCAAAACCTCGTGATTCACCATTCTTTTTAATCTTTTTAGCGACAACTATTAAATCTGTCAGTGATCTTGTGTCGCGCGACGCAACTTCGCGATGTTGAGCGAGAATCTTGTCGAGATACAAGAATTAAAGTCCCTTGCCGCCAATCGGCGTCAAAAACGAAAATTCAGGCGCGCCATCGACGAATGGGGCAAGAGTCTTCGACCAAGACGCAAATGCTTCAGAGCCCATGTGCAGATTCGCCGCATCTTGATCGGCATAAAGTTCATAGAACCAGACCGTGTTCGGCTCAACGGCATCGTGATGAAACACATAGAAACGCGTGCCAGCCTCACTCTTGGCTGTTTCGATGCCGGGCTTGACAGCCTCGGTCATCGCCTCGCGTTGGCCCTCTTTGATTTTGAGTTTTACGACTACTGCTACTTGCGACATTATTTCTCCTTTGGTGTTAATTACGAGACTAATTCGTCACGGGTCGACTTTTAATAGCCGAGCCTCTGGGACAATTCTGCCAACAGAACATCGATCTTTACTCGGCTCTGTGCCGTCGTATCTCTCTCGCGAATAGTCACTGAATCATCTTCAAGCGAATCAAAATCAACCGTTACACAATATGGAGTGCCAATTTCATCTTGGCGGCGATATCGGCGTCCAATCGCCTGTGTTTCGTCAAAGTCACACATGTATTTTGCGCCAAGCATCGCATGAAT
>CAMBDT010000037.1 GCA_945865395.1 Acidimicrobium ferrooxidans DSM 10331
CGCCGTGTTGCATACCGATGCGGTGCAAGCGACTTGTTGGCAAGACTTGCGCGAGATTTCAAAACTTGTGGATGTACTTTCGGTATCAGCGCATAAGTTCGGCGGGCCAAAAGGTATGGGCATCACGATGCAGCGTCTCGGCTTAGAGATTGATCCGCTGATTGTGGGTGGTGGGCAAGAACGCGATCGACGCAGCGGCACGCACAATGTCGCGGGCATTATGGCGACTGCGGCGGCGTTGCGTGCGACTGACTCTTCGCGCGATGCCGAAGTTGCGCGCGTTACGAAATTGCGCGATGCGTTGGTTGACGGCGTGATGAGCGAGATTGACGATGTTCTTGAAACTGTGCCGCGCGACAAACGTGTTGCTGGTATTGCGCACATGTGCATTGGTGGTTGCGAGAGTGAGTCGGTGCTTTATTTGCTCGACGAGGCGATGATTTGCGCTTCGGCGGCGAGTGCATGTGCAAGCGGAGCAATGGAACCGTCGCATGTCTTGAGCGCGATGGGCGTCGACAAAAAGTATTCGATGGGTGCGTTGCGCATGAGTCTTGGTCATACGACGACCGAGAGCGAGATTGATCGTGCAATTAATGCGCTTGTTGGTGTGGTTCGTCAGTTGCGACGCAATAAAGTTAAAGCCTGATGAAAGTTCTCGTGGCGATGTCGGGTGGCGTTGATTCGTCGGTGGCTGCGGCTGAATTGATCGACCAAGGTCATGAAGTGGTTGGCGTGACGATGCGGCTGTGGGGTGGCGAGAGCGACACTGGGTGTTGTTCGGTTTCAGATGTTGATGATGCTCGCCGAGTGGCGCAACAACTTGGCATTGACCACTTGGTGTTCAATTTTTCTGACGATTTCAACACGCATGTTGTAGCGCCATATGTGCAGGCACATGTTGACGGCATCACGCCCAACCCGTGCATTGAGTGCAACCGTCATTTGAAGTTTGATCGTCTGAGTGAGCGTGCGCGTGATTTGGGTTTTGACGCGGTGGCGACTGGTCATCATGCCCAAGTTTCGCGGGGCGACAATGGGGTTTTTCGTTTGACCCGCGGTCATGACGAATTGAAAGATCAAAGTTATGTCGTATATATGCTCGATCAGACCGAGTTGGCGTTCACGATGTTTCCGGTTGGGCATATGACCAAGGCGCAGGTGCGAGACCGAGCAGTCGCGCTTGGTTTGCGCACTGCGACCAAGCCGGACAGCCAAGATGTTTGCTTTATTTCGCGCACTGGTGGTCGAGAAACTTTCTTGGGCAATCGCATCGAGTTTCGCAAGGCTTCGGTAGTGACGAGCGATGGTTCGACTGCGGGTGCGGTTGATGCGCTTGAACTTGTAACAATTGGTCAGCGTCGAGGTTTAGGTTTGCCAGGTGGCGGACCAAAACAGTTTGTTGTTGATGTTGATACGCCAAATGCTCGCGTCGTGATCGGCAGCGAAGATCAACTGTTGCGCACGGGTCTGGCTGTGAGCAAAGTGATGTGGGCCGACGTTGCGCCAGTAGTTGGTCAAAAAGTTTTGGTGCAAAGTAGCGCGCACGGCGCGGCTGTTGCGGCGACTGTCGAGCGAGTTGACGGCGCTGGCACGGCAAATAGTTTGGGCAGTTTGGTGCTGCGATTTGATGTCGCTCAGCGTCGCATTGCGCCTGGTCAGAGCATCGTTTGCTACGAAGTCACGAATAGTTTTGTGCTCGGCGGCGGCATCGCCGAAGCGATCAACCCAGTCAGCAATTAAATCGAGGCCAGTCATGATGAATGAATTGACAGCCGAAGTAATCAATTATGTCAAGCAGAACGAACTCGACAAATTGTTGAATGCTGAAGTTGCTCCAGTCAAAAAGGGGATCTATGAATCGGTAGATCCCAGCGTTGTCACACCCAAGTCTCCAGAATGGGATGATTTAGTGCGATTGCACAGCCTCGTTCGGGCGCGGAAGGTGACGACAGTTCTAGAGTTTGGTTGCGGGTATTCGACCGTCGTGCTGGCTGACGCTTTGGCGAAGAATGAAAAAGAATTTAAAACTTTCGTAAGTGCGAACTTGCGCAGAAGTAATGCATTTGAGATTCACTCAGTTGATGACATGGGTGACTACATCAAAATTACGCAAGATCGATTGCCAATCAATCTGAAAAAGAGAGTTTTCTTCAAGCAGTCTGACGTTCAAATGACGACTTTTAGTGATCGCATTTGCACAGAATACAACGAATTGCCGAATATCGCACCTGATTTTATTTATCTAGATGCGCCTTCGCAAGATAGTGCAAAAGGCGAAGTGTCGGGTATCTCAACAAGGCATGCAGATCGTTTACCGATGTCTTGTGACCTGCTGAAAATCGAGCATTTTCTTTTGCCAGGCACTTTGATCTTGGTCGATGGGCGCACTGCTAATGCTCGATTCTTGCGCGCAAACTTTCAACGAAATTGGATTTACGAACACGATGTCGTTAGTGATACTCACACTTTCGAATTGCGTGAAACACCTCTTGGTAGATACAACAAGGCGCAGATTGAATTTTGTTTAGGTCAAGAGTGGCTTGATTGACGGGCGCGGAGGATGGCGCCGGGGCGAGATGGGGCGATTAAGACTGACGAAGCGTGAATTGCGCTGAGCGCTTTCAGATATTTGGCGCTCAACGAGGTTAGAGAAATATCTTGGGGTTGTTTGAACACGAGTTCGAGTGGCACACCCCAAGTGAGTGCGGTGAGATCGGCTGCTTGCGAGTCGCTTTTGGCGAGTTGCATGCTGGTGACGTCGTGTTTGCGGATCATCAGATTGGTGCCGAGCAGAGTTTCGTCGTGAATGACGAAACCCGCAGGCACAAAAACGAACCAGCGTCGTGAGAGTTGGTGAATGCGTCGAGCGAAAAACCAGATGCTGAGCGCGGAGGCGATGGCGCAGGCTAGGCCAATCCATAAATTTTTTGCGGCGAGCAGAAGTGGGGCAGAAAGCGTCGTAGCAATCAAGACGGCAGTTGCGAGCACAACTGGTGCGATGAGAGCGACAGGCGGTCGAAGCAAAAATCTTTTTTCATCACCATAAGCGCTGGCTTGCACGAACAAATTGCCGATATCAGCGTTAAAACTTAGCAATAAAACAGCAACACCGAGCGCGGCAGAAATGATTTGTTGCGTTTGTGTCGAGTCAAAAGCAAAGAAAATCAAACTTACGGCGACGACGGGCGTTGCGATGCGCGAGATAGTGAGCGTGATCGGGTGCAAAAAGAACACACTAAAAATTGCGATTGACCAGATCGCCCAGGCGAGAACGGTGGCGACAACTTGCACGCTCGTCGAACGATTGGCGACGAGACTGCCGACGCCTTCGCCGATGAAGGGCAGAATGCCGACCATTGCGCGCAGTAACCAAATGAACGACTTGTTCGCCACATCGTAAGGATAAGGCTTGGGGCCACAAACGACTTTGGCTCGCACACGACTTCGGTAAAGTTTCAGTGATGCCTGTGCCAGAGAGAGTTCGTCAGACAGCCAGTGAGTTGCGGGCGGCGATCGCATATCACAACGAGTTGTATCACGGCAAAGATAGTCCCGAAATTTCAGACGCGGCGTTCGACGAAATTCTGCGCAAACTCGCCGAACTTGAAGCGAAAAATCCAGAGTTGCTTGACGATGTTTCGCCGACACAAATTATCGGTTCAGGCACGACAACTTTTGACCCCGTGACGCATCGCGTGCCGATGACGAGTCTCGACAACGCCATGGATGCTGCTGAGTTGCAAGCCTGGGGCGAGCGGGCGGCCAAGGGTCTTAACAATGTGGCGATGCAATTTGCGTGCGAGTTGAAGATCGATGGTCTGGCATTAAGCATTCGCTATGAAAACGGCGAGCTCGTGCAGGCGGCAACGCGCGGCGACGGAAAAGTTGGCGAAGATGTCACCGCAAATGTGCGCACAATCGGCGTGATACCTAAAAAGTTGATCGCGAAATCTGGTGTCGCGGTGCCGAGCGTGCTCGAAGTGCGTGGCGAAGTTTATATGTCGATTGACGCATTCAAAAAATTTCGCGAAGCAAAGATGCGCGAGAATGAAAAGCGAGCGCAAGAAGGCAAGAAACCAGAGAGTGTGCCGGCGAATCCGCGCAATGCGGGCGCTGGCAGTTTGCGCCAAAAAAATGCACAAGTAACCGCGACGCGTGAACTTTCGTTTTGGGCGTATCAACTTGGCGAAGTTGTCGGAGCGCCAAATTTTTTGACGCACACGCAGACGCTTGACTATTTACGATCGCTGGGCTTTCCGATAAATCCCGAAGTAAAGACGCTTGATTCATTGAGCAAGGTCGTTGACTTTTGTAAGCAATGGGAGGCGTCGCGTCACGATTTAAATTACGAAATTGACGGAGTTGTCGTGAAGCTTGACGAACTCGCGCAACGCGAGCAACTCGGTTTCACATCGCGCGCTCCGCGCTGGGCGATTGCCGTGAAGTTTGCACCAGAAGAGCGCAATACGATCCTTAAAAATATTTCGGTTTCGATTGGACGCACCGGTCGGGCGACGCCGTTTGCGGTGCTCGAACCTGTGGTGTTGTCGGGCAGCACGGTTTCGATGGCGACGCTGCACAATCGCGAACAGGTGCTTTTAAAAGATGTGCGACCCGGCGACACGGTTGTGGTGCGCAAAGCGGGCGATGTGATTCCTGAAGTTGTTGGGCCGGTGTTGGCGTTGCGGCCGAAGAACTTAAAACCCTGGAAGTTTCCGACGACTTGTGTTTGTGATTTGAAGTCGAAACTCGTGCAGGTCGAAGGTGAGTCGGACACGCGGTGTGTTGAACCTGAGTGTCCGTTTCAGCGCGACCAACGGATTATTCATTTTGCGTCGCGAGGTGCGATGGACATTGAAGGTCTGGGCGAGAAAACGGTTTTCGCGTTGTCTGACAAAAATTTCGTCACAGACATCGGCGATCTATATTCTTTGACTATCGAAAAATTGTTGCAACTCGATGGCTTCGCCGAGTTGAGCGCGAAAAATCTGTTGACGGCGATCAATGATTCGAAGTCACGACCGTTGGCGAAGTTGCTTGTTGGTCTCGGCATTAAAAATCTTGGCCCTGCAGCGGCAGAGTCGTTGGCGCGGCGGTTTGGTTCGCTTGACGCGATTATCGCGGCGACACCAGAACAATTAAGCGAGATTGACGGTGTTGGCGAGGTGATTGCCACAAAAATTAATGCTTGGTTCGCCGATAAGTCGCACATGGCGATTGTTAAAAAGTTTCGTGCTGCCGGTGTCGAGTTCGGCAATGTTGTTGTCAGCACCGCGCCACAAAACCTTGTCGGCAAAGCGATCGTGGTTACGGGCACGGTCGAAGGTTTCAGTCGTGAAGGTGCGCAAGAAGCGATCACGAGTCGCGGTGGCAAGAGCCCCGGCAGTGTGAGTGCTAAAACTTTCGCGCTTGTTGTTGGCGATGAACCTGGTGCGAGCAAACTTACGAAGGCTCAAGAACTTGGTGTTCCGATTGTTGACGCCGCAGGTTTTCTGAAACTTCTCGAGAGTGGCGAACTGCCAAGTTAGAACTGGCATGGCGCGCGTGTCGTTCGCGAATTGCTCGCGGGTCGTTCGCGTCGCGAAATTTTTAATCCGTGTCGAATTGCCAGGTGTAGGTGCGTGACTTTTCGCGACCTTCGCCGATGCGCCAGTAAAGAACTTTGCCTTCGTGTTCGCCTTGTGCGAACTCTTCGATAATCGCGCCGACTTGCGGTTGAAAACTGACGATGAAGTTACCTGGGTCAAAAACGGCTGTGGGTGGCAACTCGACTTGCGCGCCGGGTGCGGCTTGTTGCCCTGACGCGGTGAGTTCGTCAAGGCGGGTGGTCGGCAGTTCGATGCCGTCAATGAACATCACTGCTTCGTAGCCTTCGACGAAGTCGACGATGATTTGTGACTGACGCAAAACTCGATCGCCATCGGCGGGCGACATTCGTTCGATGACATCTGGCAGACCAGATTCGTCACGACCAGTTTGCGTGGCGCGAAAACCAAAAACAATTAATACGAGACCGAGCGCGATGCCGATGCTTGTCAACAATTGTTCTTTGTCGAGTTTGCGCTTTGGCTTGTTTTTGTCGCCAGAATTATCCGAGTTAGTTGTCACACCTATATTCTCGCCTGAAATCGGGCAGAAAACATTGCTAGAGCGTCGTGACTAGTAGTTTTGATTGGGCGATGGTCGACTCGGAAGCCTTAATTGGCAAAGTTATTGTTGGGCGTTATCGGATTGAGTCTTTGCGCAGCGACAGCAGTGCGGCGGTCAAGGTTTATGAAGCGGATGACCTAAGACACAACAAGAAAGTTTCTGTGCGATTGATGACGACGCGGTCGTTGATCGACTTGGATGCTGGCCTGATCGATGAACCGAGCGCACTTGCTTCGTACAAAGAGTTGATGCAGCAACTCTTTGCGATGAATCACCCGACTTTGGTGTGTATCGACGATTGGGGCGACACCGTTATTGAGGGTGTGCGGCATGCGTTTAACGTCACCGAATTCTATGGACAAGGCACGCTGCGCGAATTTCTAGATCGTGGTCGCAGACTTTCGCCATCGCAAGCGCTCGTCGTCGGAATAGACGTTTGTCGTGCGTTGCATCACGCGCACCAAAACGGCTTCGTGCACGGTGATGTGCGCCCTGCAAACTTAATTTTTGGCGACGACGCCCGTGTGCGTCTGACCGGTCTTGGCACGAAACGCTCGGCCAGTGCCGAGCAGATGAGTTTGGAACAAGCGAAATATGCCGCACCAGAAATTGGTCTTGGTTTGGTGCCGAATGGTCAGACCGATATTTACTCTCTGGCGATCACGTTGCTCGAGTCGATAACCGGTGACGTGCCGTTCGTTGGCGAATCTGTGGCGATCACACTTGCAAATCGTGTCGACAAGTTGTTGCCGGTGAGCGCTGACATGGGGCCAATCGCCGCGCCTATCGAGCGTGCTGGTCGACCGTTGGCTGACGAGCGTGGCACTGCACTTGAACTTGGGCAAGCACTAGCGCAAATAGCCGACAAGATGCCGCGACCTTTACCAATAGACACAATCGTGCCGAAGAAGTTCGAAGATGTGATCACTCGTCCTCATCCAATAACCAATGCGAGCGAAGCCGTGGCGACTCAAGTTGTTGAACAAGTTGAAGTTGTGGCGCCTGTGCCACCGGTTGTCATTGAGTCGCCGCGCACGCGTCAGAGGCTTAGGCGTTTATTTGCAGTGGCGGCGGTCGGTGCGCTGGCGATTGTTGGTGTTGTTGGCTTTCAGGCGTTGACCAAGAAAAGTTTTGTAGTGCCAGATTTGTCGGGTGTCGCCGAAGCAGAAGCGCGCAATTCAATTGCCACCAACGAGTGGGAAATAATAATCAGAGCCGAGCGCACTAACGATGTTGAGTTTGGTTTTGTGATTCGCACCGAGCCCGCATCTGGCGAAAGTCTGAAGCAAGGCGATGCGTTGGTGATGTATGTTTCTGAAGGTGCGCCACTTGGTGTGCTCGTTGAAGTTGTTGGTGACTCGCGCGAAGTTGCTGTTGGGAAATTGACGAATCAGGGTTTGACTGTTTCGGCAACAGAAGAACCAAGTGACAGCGTGCCGATTGGCAATGTGATTTCGTGGACTGTGGCCAAGCAGCCGTCGCTTGTTGCGGGTGATCAAGTTTTGCAAGACACATTGATCAACATTGTCGTTTCGAGTGGGCCAGCATTGCGAACGGTGCCACTGATTGTTGGCTTGAAACTTGAAGAGGCAACTGCACTCGTGACCGAGTTGGGGCTTGTTCTCGGCAGCAGCCCAGATGGTTTCAGCAGTGAAGTTGCTGTTGGCTTGATTGGCGCTCAAGCGCCACCGCCTGGTCAACTCGTGCCAAAAGACAGCACGATCGTCTATTCGATTTCGATGGGTCCTGATTTGGTTGTGCTGCCGAATATCGTCGGCATCAACTTTGTTGAATCTGAGAAGCGGTTATTAGAAGCCGGCTTTGTGGTCGGTGAAGTTTCGGGACGCAAGTCATATCGCATGAAGAGCGCATCGGTTAAAGGTGTGGCCGTCAACAACGGCGACATGGTGCCACGTGGTTCGGTGATCGACATGGTCTTTCCGTGAGTTTGGAGAGACCAGATAGCGCTTCAGATTTAAATGTTCTTGATAGTGGTGGCGTTGATGAAGTTTCGGTAATTCCGTGGTCGTTATTGTTGCGCCGCAAACTTGTGCAGCGCGTCGGTGTTTCGCGACGCAAAGCCACGCTGATCGTGTTACTTAGTTGCGTATTCACCGTAAGTTTTATGATCACGCTCTTGGTCGTTTCGCTAAAAACTGTTGCCGATGATTTGAACAGCACAACCGGAATCATCAGTTGGGCAATCACTGCGCCGATGCTTGCGTTCGGAGTTGTTGGTCCGGCGTTTGGCAAAGTTGGTGACCTCTGGGGGCACAAACGAGTTTTCGTTTGGGGATTATTCGTCGCAGGTTTTTTTGCGCTTTGCACAGCGGTCGCTTGGGATGCGCCGTCGATGATAATTTTTCGCACGCTTTCTGCTGCGGGGGGTTCGGCGCTTGGCCCGGCCGCGATGGCGTATATCAACCGCATGTTTGATCCCAGCGAAAGAGTGAGGCCGTTGGGTTATTGGAGTTTTGTCACGGCTGGCGCGCCCGTGATCGGTGTTGTTGCTGGTGTGCCGCTTGTTGCGCTATTTGGATGGCGAACGATTTTTTTGATGCAAGCGCCGTTGTGTTTGATTGGTTGTGTTGTTGCGTGGTGGTTGCTCGGCGATACTGAGCGGCGCGCGAATGTGAAGTTTGATGTGCGCGGTGCGCTGCTGCTTGGTGTTGGTTCGGTGATGATTCTGTTGGCGATTAATCGCGGGCCGGCGTGGGGTTTTTTGGCGGCGCGTACAATTTTTGTTGCCGTGTTGGGCGTTGTCGCGTTGATGGCTTTTGTGCGCGTTGAGAAGCGGGCAAGTGACCCGATGCTGCCGCTGAAGTGGTTCGGCACGCGCAATGTTGCGTTTCCGGTTGTGAGTCAGGCGCTGACGAATTTTGCTTACATGGGTGGCTTCATGATCGTGCCGCAGTTACTTGAGGTTGGTTTGGGGTTTTCAACTTCGCACATCGGTTGGTTGATCATCGCGCGGCCGCTCGTGTTTTCACTGGTTGCACCTTTTTCGGGGAGAATTGCAATTCGAATCGGTGAGCGCAACGCCGGCGTGATCGGCGCGATCGCCGTGATGTGTTCAATGTTGATGTTGTCGCAGATTGATTTGGGTTCATCTGATTTGTTCATTGCTGTTGGGTTATCGCTTTCTGGCGCTGGTCTGGGTATTGCGTCGCCAGCGTTGACAGCGTTGCTCGCTAATTCAGTTGAAGTCGCTGATCTTGGTGTTGCGAGTGCCGTGCAACAATTGCTGAATCAGATGGGCGCGGTGTTGGGTGCTGCGGTGATGGTCGGTGTGCACGAGGCGACGATTAGTTCGGGGATTGTGCGGAGTTTTTCGTATGCGTTGCTCGCCGGTGCTATCTCGAGTGCGATTGGCATTTTCGCCGCTAGCGCGGTGCGCCGCACCCCGCTGCAGAGCCCAATTCGCTAAACTTTTATCGGTCGCCATTCGGCGGCGATAACCAGCGCGAGGTAATTTTCTGAAGGTTTTGATTCCACCAGGCAAATCAGGCAACGTTCTCGCGACGATCGCAATCGGCGAGCAGTATCTGCAGCCGTTCATGAAGTATGCGTATCACACCTGGGAAATGTATTGCCGCCGCCACGACCTCGGCCTGATTCTCTTCGACGAAGACCTAATTGATAAGTCAGACCCCAATTGGAAGAACCCTTATTGGCAGAAATTTCTGATCGGCGACTATTTGGCTGAGCAAAAACTGGGAATTCGTAATGTTTGCTGCCTTGACACCGACATTCTTATTAGCCCGCTGGCGCCGAATATTTTTGATGGTCGAGACGAGTCAAAAGTCGGCCTGGTTTCAAAGCGCAAGAACTTGCCTTTTGAACATAGATCCATTTTGCGAAGAATGGCGTTTTTGCGAAATCGGTACTACGACTCAAGCTATCCACTTGATTCAAGTCTCTTCATAAGTCTTGATGATCTTTATAAGGTCGCCGATTTGCCAGTGCAAGCAGACGATGCATGTTCTGGTGTCTTTGTGTTTGGCTGCAATGAACATGGCAAGAGACTGGCGGATTATTACGGTTCTTTTGATCAAGGAGTAATGGATCAAGATGGTGGTGGTGAGCAGATTTTTCTAAATTATTTCGTTCAAGCAAACAAATTAGTCGAGTGGTTGGATTATCGATTTCAAGCATTATGGACTTATGAGATTTCGACTCGTTACCC
>CAMBDT010000038.1 GCA_945865395.1 Acidimicrobium ferrooxidans DSM 10331
TTTTTGATTAGTACTTTCATCGGTATAGTAAGAACATGCGAACGCAATTGCGTAGAGCGGTTCGACGAGTGTCGTCGGTTCTGGCGGTGGTTGCTGTAGTTGCCATAGCAGTGCCAGTTGAGGCGGCGAATTCACCCCAGGTTCAAGGAACAAAATGTGCAAAGGTGAGAGCGACGCGGGTGGTCAAAGGTGTGTCTTACTCTTGTGCCAAAGTTGGAAAAACTAATAAGTGGCAAATAGTAAACAAGAAGGCGACGACTTCGACGACGACTTCGACGACGACGACGACTACGACTACTTCGACTACAACGACTATTCCTAAATCAAGTATTGAACTTGGTCATTGGCGACTGTATAAATCAACTTCAGACGCTGCAAAAAAATCGAGATGTGAAACCGCTGGAGCCATGTCTGCGTTAGCCGACGGAACCAAAGTTGTATGTGTCGACAAATTCGGGGATAAACGGTGGGCGGTAGCACCAGACGAGGTAAGTCTCGCGTCGCATAAACGTTGGCTGGCGTGGCTAGGCCAAGTTCTACCCACTTTGCCAAAAAATAATCGTCCAAGTGTGATGAAAGTCGAACCAGGTTATCGGCAAGCCGATTTGGAGGTCATTAAGCAAATAATCGCAGGAACGAATGGTTTCTACGCCGACGATACGATGATTTTTGACTTCGTCTTTGCAACCACAGCGCAATACTTCTACAGCTCGGCGCGTGAAGTTCTCGGATCTCGTTATGACCAAGCAGATTCGGAAACGCGTGCTCAATGGGAGTTTAAGTGGCGACAATCAAAATGGGAATATATGCCTGGAGGTGGACACGCGGGTATTTCTCAGGACCAGAGTCTCATCTTGATGAAATCATCTTTCGTAGAAACACCAACTATTAAAGCCATGAGCCTGAAGCGAGTAGTCGAAGATTTTGTCAGAGAATATCTGACTGAGATTCAACGCCTTGAATGGCTGTACCATCCTGCGGGTCGAGCCACGCCCCGCCCATGCTGGATTGGGGAAGCAATGGCATGGTCGTTGACCTGGGCGGTAATGGAGTACTTCAAAGTACCTGGGTTCAATTTCCCTGAACAGTGGGCATTTTGGGTGAGCGAACTTGCTGATTACGAAGGCTCATTTGAATTCGGTCTGAAGGCGTCCGAGAAGTCAGAGGGAGTCGTGAACGGCAATCCGCGTTACGGGATGCCATGTCAATTGGCGCCAGGCGTTGGCCACATTCAGGGCACACTGGCACGCGAAATTTTAACAAGCAAAGTAGGCGTAGACAAGTTTGAAGCGTTCGTTGCCTCAGATCAGACGAGTAAGTCATTCGCTGGGCTGATGGGGTTTGAATATAACACATGGACTGCCGAATCAGATGTGCGAACAAAGTCAATTCTTGCGAAATACGACACGGGTCAAAAATATGTTGCAATCCAGGATCTTTCAACAGTCCCAAAGAACGCAGCAGAGACTCAGGCGTTAGAAGACGTCGCAATCTTGATCAATGATCTCAATGCGTCGGCACCAGCCGGCGGATATCCAGGCTCGCAAGAGTTTTGGCAAGCGTTTGAGATCGCGCGTGACAAAACTCAGAAGGGGTCGCGAAGTATAGCTGAGATTAGGCGCGACGCTCTGGGCCTCAACATCAGCCTTGTATTTTCTTGGAATGCAATGGCATGTGTACTAATTGCATACGACCCTGTGACCCGAAAAATTTCTTCGTATCCTGCAGGACTGAAAACCTCAGCAGTGGACTCGTATGCAGGCATTCCGCCAAACCGGCGATGCGATTGAGCACTGACTTACAAAGATCTCCTTACGGTTTCTGACCTGGCGCCGCGTTTCTTGGTGCGTCGCATCTCGGCCTTCGCCATCGGCCGCCGCTAAACCCGTAAATATCTAATCACGACAAATTAGGTTGGAGGTGTGCGACGGCTGAGCGGTTTCTTGATTATTGCGCTTGCGACAAGTGTGGGGGCGAGTGCGCGCGAAGCTATTGGGGCGAGTGATGCGCAGGTGGGACGGGCGAAGGTATTGGTGATTGGTGACTCGGTGTTTACGGCGTTTAATCATGTGCCGAGTGCGCGCAAATTAATGAACGAACAGCAGCCGACAATTTTTGCGGTGCAGGGATGTCAGAAACTGGTCGACAAAGGCTGTTTCGCGTGGGTGAAACTGAGCGCCTTAGACCAGTTGAGGAAACACGCGGGAAGATTCACGGATGTCGTTGTGATCGGCACGGGATACAACGATCGCATCGGCACTGCATTTCGCATGGCAGTGCTGGCAATCACCGCCGAAGCAGCGAGTCAAGGTGTTGATGTTGTATGGGTTACGTATCGACAAATTGGACATGTGCGCGGCAATTCGACAACGCGAAATAAACAATTGAGCAAACTAGATCAGAATGTGGCGAACTTGTCGGTTGTCGATTGGAATGCGTTTAGCGAAGGTAAAGAAAAGAGCGGATGGTTTCGCGAAGACAAAATTCACCTGGTGACGCCAGGGGCAAATGGTCTGGCGCGGTTACTGAACGAGTCGGTGGCTGAGGTTATGGCAAAGCGAGAATTAGCGGAAGTCGGCTGAAGAATATTGACCGATGCGGTCGGCGCGATGTTGTGTGTCGATCACACGCACCGTGCCACTGCGACTGCGCATCACCAAACTTTGCGAACGTGCACCATACGAGTCGTAGCGCACACCGCGCAATAGTTCGCCGTCGGTAACGCCAGTGGCGGCAAAAAACACATCGTCACCGCTGCATAGATCATTGACCGTCAAAACTCTCGACAAGTCGTACCCAGCATCTTTTGCGACCTTCGCTTCGGCATCATTCTTGACCCATAACTTGCCCAAAATTTGACCGCCCAAACTTTTGAGTGCAGCAGCAGCAGTAACGCCCTCGGGTGTGCCGCCGATGCCCATCAATACATCGACACCGACATTTGGCGAAGCGGCTGCGATTGCACCAGCGATGTCTCCGTCGCTAATTAGGTGAATGCGACAGCCGCAACTGCGAACTTCGGCGATGAGTTCGTCATGTCGGGGTCGTTCTAAAATTACGACTACGAGATCGTTGAGCGATTTTTTAGTCGCCTTGGCAATCTCTTTGAGATTTTTTGTTGGCGAGACATTGATATCGATTGCGTTGGCGGCTTCTTGACCGACCGCAATTTTCTCCATGTAGACGCATGGCCCCGGGTTATACATCGTGCCGCGTTCGGCAACAGCGAGCACTGACAGCGCGTTGTTGCGACCCAGCGATGTGAGCGTCGTGCCATCAATCGGATCAACTGCAACATCAGTTTCTGGTTTAGAACCATTGCCGACGCGTTCGCCGTTGAACAACATTGGCGCTTCATCTTTTTCGCCTTCACCGATCACAACGATGCCGTCCATATTTACGGTGTCGAGCAGGTTGCGCATCGCATCGACTGCGGCACCGTCGGCTGCATTCTTGTCGCCACGGCCAACCCACTTTGATGCGGCGAGCGCAGCCGACTCGGTAACCCGCACGAGTTCTAGCGCCAAGTTGCGGTCTGGGCGTTGCGTCAACGGCATCACACTGATGTTAGCGCAATGTCACTCGAGCCAAAAAACAACTAGCGTTCGGCATGTGAGCGAACTCAACCCAAACGCATCAGTCACCGAGTGGGAGCTTGACGAATGGTCGCATGAGACTCGAGCCGAATTGACCGCGATGTTGGTTGAGGCGGGCATCGCGCATCGATGGGATGACGCAGTCTTGATTGCCGACTCGGCGCGCGAAGTTGATGTCGAAGAAATTTTGGATGAGATTGAAAACCTCGAAGACGAATCTGACGAACAAGAAGACGACGAAGATCAGGCTGACGCAAAAGTTCTGCAGCAACTTTCGGGTGTGGCACAAAAAATCGCGAGAAATCCGTTGGATGCCAAGGCAGTGGCGAGTCTTGTGAGCATTCTTGAAGAGATTGATGCCGCGAGTGCACCGAGTGACATGAGCGACTCGGAGTGGCGCCAGATCAAAGACCTCGCCAGTCAAGTTGAAGATGCGCTAGTTGGTGGCGATCGACCCGACGAAGTGTTGGCAATGGATTTAGCGGGTCGGCTTGTGGCAATTTTGCGCCCGAATCTCTAGCTGTTTTTTGCGTTTAGCAATTAGTCTCTGAACCTATGGTTGCTGGCGATGTGCTTGCCGAAGTTGAGATTTGGCACACCCGACCGTTTACGCCGACGCGAAGATTGTCTATCGGCGCGTTAAATCTGCCGGTTGAACATTCGCCAGGGTTCGGTGGTTTGCTGCTTGGCGGTATTGTTGCCCAACATTTTGGTGAGATTGATGACGAGATGGTGCCAGACGTGCATCGACTGTTGGCACAAGTTGAGCGCGGCGACCGCGTTGTGCAACCGCGTTTGCGACATCGACTGCAAACCGACCGACATGGCTTGGCAAAAAGTTTGCATCAACTGCATGGTGATCAAAACGAGCTGAAATTTAATTTTGAATCGAACGGCAGCGATTTGTTGCAGGTGCTTGGGGCGATTTACTCATTAGAGCGACTAGAAGAATCGGCGCGCCGAGCGCTAAGTTTGGTGATCAGTCGAGCAATGCGATGGCGCGGGCCACTTGACTCGTCGTTTATTTGTTTTTTATCCGGAAGTTCAGCGGCAAATATTTAGTCAATGGCCGACCCGCGCGCGTGGGCACTTGATTTGCTCGGGTTTCCGGCGGGCACGGTGAAGCCGTCGAAGCGACAAGTGCAAGAGCGGTATCGCGCAGCATTGCGCAGTGTGCACCCCGACCACGGTGGCGATGTTGCCACTGCTGGCAAATCAATCGAAGAAATTGGAGAAGCCCGCCGAGTGCTGTTGCGCTCGTGAAAACACGTGTGCTGCTGCGACAGTGATAACTGGCGTGGTGTTGTTTCCGGGGGCGGGGACAAATGCAAATCATCAGTCGCTAGTCGCAATTGAAACGGCAATAAAAAACGCGAGCACAAAAATAAATGTCGCGCGTTGTGATTTTGAGTATCGCAAGGCTGGCAAAAGTTTTCCGGATAAAACACCCGTGTTGATTGAGACAGTTCGCAAAGCGGTAACGCAAGCCACACAAGATTGGGGCTGTGCGACTAATGAAATAGTGATCGGTGGTCGGTCGATGGGTGGGCGAATGTGCAGCATGGCGATAGCCGACGCCGAGAACACACTTGAAGTTGCTGGTTTGGTGTGCGTTTGTTATCCGTTGCATCCGCCAAAGCAGCCGAACAAATTGCGTAGTGAACATCTGCCACGAGTGACGGCGCCGTCACTATTTATAAGTGGCACGCGCGATGAATTTGGAACTGTCGATGAGTTGACTGCGGCGACTAAACCGATGAAGAAGAAAACGCACGTTTGGATCGATGGCGCGCGCCACGATTTGAAGAATCGCGACGCCGAAGTGGGCGAAATTATTGCGAGTTGGGTTGTTGCGCTGTAGCGGGTTTCGCGA
Source organism: Acidimicrobium ferrooxidans DSM 10331 (assembly GCA_945865395.1). Lineage (GTDB taxonomy): Bacteria > Actinomycetota > Acidimicrobiia > Acidimicrobiales > Ilumatobacteraceae > BACL27. Next base: position 5,470 of record CAMBDT010000038.1, read on the forward strand.
CAATTACATCTTGTGGGTTGAGTTCTTCGAGTTCGCGATGAGCCGACTCGGGGAAGGTTGCGTAGACCAAGATGCCAGCGACGATTGGGCCAAGTGAGAGCCAACTCATGACTGTGCCGTAACTGAAGTCACGGTTGAGCGCGTATCCCGCGCCGATGAGGCCGACGCTGCCACCAATTAGTGAGGCTGTCATCACCACACTCGAGGCGAACGAACGATGCAAAGTCGGAAACATTTCGCCGCGATAGACAGCCATTGCCGGATAGGCAAGACCCAAACAGATGCCACCCGAAACCGAGGCGAGCCACATTATTTGACCTTTCGTAGCGAATGCGACTGTGAGCAAGATTGCACCAAGCGGAAAAGTGATTGCTGAAAGAACGCGGCGCCCGCGACGGTCGGCGACGCGTCCGCCGATTAACAAACCTATTGATGCTGGGGTGCCGGTGACAAGCGTAAATGCAGTGACCATGACGGCTGAATAGTCGCGAACGTCGCGCAAGTAGCGAACTTGAAAGACAGATGAAGCAGCGATAAAAACGTTGCCGAAGATTGCGACGAGACTCTGTGTTGCTAGTCGCGTCTTGTCGATGTGCGTTGCCGAGTCGAGTTTGGCTTCGTGGCGTTCGGTGAATCGCGTCGTCTCGGGAAGTTTGCGCAACAAAATGACGGCGATCACGAGCCACGCGAGTGAGATTGCATAGATGTAGCGCCACGAGTCTGCGCCAAGATCGGCGAGCGGCAAGGCGGCGAATGCGAAGCCAGCACCGAAGCCCGCGGCAATTGCTAAAACGCTTGTTGCCCAGGCGCGCGAATCGCGTGACATTTCTTCGGTGGCGACGATGCCGATCAGAATTGTTAAGACCAATGCCAGTGGTCGACCAAGTGTTTGCGTTGCGACCAAAATTGCAAAACTCGGCGCGAGACCACCGAGTGCAGTGATTATCGGCGCACCAAACGCGCAAAAAATAATTAATCGACGACGGCCGATGCGGTCGGCGAGTGCGGCAAGTGGAAGTGAAATTACGACGCCCCAGCGGATGATTGCTGCGCCGATGCCTTGTCCTTGTTCGGAAATTGCGAAGTCTTGCGCGGCATAGGCAACTGTTTGGGTGAACAATGTGTTGGCGTATGTTGCGGGCACGCAAGCCAAGGCGAGAAGCCACAAAATAGTGCGTTGGCGCGCAGTCAAAGCGGGCGTTCGGGGTTTTCGGCTCACTGCGGGAGCATACTGAAATGTCATGAATAATGAGTCTCCACGCATAATTGTGCGCCGCTCAGGGCCACTTTCGGGCAATGTTCAAGTGCCTGGGGCAAAAAACTCGGTGCTCAAATTAATGGCCGCGACTTTGTTGGCTGAAGGTGAATTTGTGTTGACCAATGTGCCGGCGATTGCCGATGTCGACACGATGTCTGATTTGCTGGTCGCGCTTGGGGTGAAGACGAAATGGCTCGGACCTCATGAACTTTCGCTGACGAACTCGGGAAATATTTCGACCGAAGCACCGTTTGAAAACGTAGACAAAATTCGCGCCAGCATAAATGTGCTCGGGCCGTTGCTCACACATTACGGTCAAGCGCTAATCAACTGGCCTGGTGGCGATGACTTTGGTGGGCGACCGATTGACCTGCACATCAGCGGCCTTGAGAAAATGGGCGCAACAGTCGAACAAAACTTATTGAACATCAATGCGTATGCCAAAGAATTGCGCGGCACCGAGATTGAACTTTCGTTTGCGAGCGTCGGCGCAACTGAAAATATTTTGACTGCTGCAATTTATGCCAAGGGCACGACGGTGATTGACAATGCGGCGCGCGAACCAGAGATCGGTGACTTGTGCAACATGCTCGTGGCGATGGGTGCACAAATTGAGGGCATCGGTAGTTCACGATTGGTGATTCACGGTTCAAAAAAAGGTTCGTTGCATGGTGTGCGTCATGCTGTGATCAACGACCGCGTGCAAGCGGCAACTTATATTGCAGCCGTGGCGATAGCGGGTGGCGATGTGCAAGTGCGTGGTGCGCGCCCCGAACACATGGAGATGGTGATTAACAAATACACGCAGATGGGCGTTTCGATTTATCCGCAGAGGGATGGTTTGCGCGTCACGGCGCCAGAGCGACTTGCGGCGATTGATTTCGCGACGCTGCCGTATCCAGGTATTGCGACTGACTACAAGCCGTTGCTCGTGGCGATGAACTCTGTGGCTAGCGGTGTCGGCATCGTGACAGAAAATTTGTTTCCTGGTCGGTTCAGATACATCGAAGAGTTGTGCAAACTCGGCGCCGACATTCGTATCGACGGTCATCATGCCGTGATCAAAGGCGTCGATCATTTGATCGGCACTGCGGTGACAGCGCCTGATATTCGCGCTGGCGCGGCGTTAGTGGTTGCTGGTTTGGCGGCGCACGGTGAAACCGTGATTAGTGAGATACATCACATTGACCGTGGCTACGACGATTTAGTCGGACGACTTAGTGGTCTTGGCGCTGACGTGACTCGCGTTTAACGCGCCGCGTTGCCTGCCATAACACCCCGATTATCACGAGAATTGGTCCTGCGACCAAGAGAATTTCATCCCAACCACCTTGGTGAGCAAGCACCCTCGTATCGTAGAGGGTTCAGGAAATAAAACTAGGCAGGTTGGTCAGTGTCAATTCGCACACAAGTTGAAGAAACGATCGAAGTAATTCGCCCTGCCTTGCAGGCCGATGGTGGCGACATAATTCTGCGCGAAGTTGATGAAGCGACCGGCATTGTCAGCGTGACTCTGACAGGCGCGTGCGGCACTTGCCCCGCGTCAGATCAAACTCTTAAGGCTGGCATCGAGCGAATTATGCGCGACCGAATTGACGGCATCACTGAGGTCGTCGCGGTATAAATGAACTCGCGTTCAACCGACACCGCAAAATTATTTGAGGATGCTTGCGCCGGTGATCGCGCGGCCCTCGCACGATTGCTTTCGCTGATCGAGCGCGGCGGCGACGACGCGCGAAGTGTTGGGCGGTTGGTTTATCCAAAAGTTGGTGGTGGTTATGTTGTCGGCATCACGGGTGCGCCGGGTGCGGGCAAGAGCACGCTGACTTCGTCTTTGATTAGTCACTTGCGTTCGAAGTCGCAAGAAGTTTCGGTGTTGGCCATTGATCCGTCATCGCCGTTTACGGGTGGTGCGATTTTGGGTGACCGAGTGCGAATGCAAAGTCATGCGACTGATGCGGGTGTGTTTATTCGCAGCATGGCGACGCGCGGGCATCTCGGTGGTTTGAGTTTGGCGACCAGTGAAGCGGTTCGATTGCTGGACGCAGTTGGCTCGCCATGCACTTTGGTTGAGACTGTTGGTGTTGGTCAAGTTGAAGTTGAGATCGCGCGCAACGCCGACACCGTCGTCGTGGTTGTCAACCCTGGTTGGGGCGATTCGGTGCAGGCAAACAAAGCGGGGTTGCTTGAGATTGCCGATGTGTTCGTGATCAACAAGGCTGACCGACCTGGTGTCGACCAAACGCAACGAGATCTTGAACAGATGCTTGAACTTTCTGACATTGCTTCGGATGCGTGGCGACCGACAATCGTGCGCACGATAGGCACGACTGGTGAGGGCGCTGCCGAGTTGTGGCAGGCGATCACGGCGCATCGCGAGCACGCCACGCGTGATGGTTCGCTAGCCAAGCGGCGCGAACAGCGGTTGCGCAATGAACTGCGGGCAATTATTGAACGACGACTCGAGCATCGTGCGCGAGAGATTTGCACTGGCGCGCGATGGGATGCAATTCAAAATGAAATGTTGGCGCGCTCGCGTGACCCGTGGAGTTGTGCCGACGAAATGTTGGCCGGCATTTTGTAGTGAGCGAAACCCGGCGAGTTGTAGTTTCTAGTTTGACTCTGGGCGGCGCTGTCGGCATTTTTGCGTTGTCGTTTGGTGTCGCCTCTGTGAGTGCAGGCGCGAGCGTGTGGCAAACATGCGCGTTGTCGCTGTTTGTGTTCACTGGTGCGTCGCAATTTTCGGCGATGAGCGTTGTCGGTGCCGGTGGCTCGATGATTGCGGCATTTGGTGGTGCGGTTTTGCTGGCGGCGCGAAATTTGGTATACGGTTTGGCGCTTTCGTCGTCGGCTAAATCGATGGCGGGCAATTTGCCACGCCGATTGTTCGCCGCGCATTTCGTGATCGATGAGACGACGGCGTTGGCGCTAGCCGAATCGTCGCCAAGATTGCGCAAGATCGCGTTCTGGACAACGGGCATTGGTCTCTTCAGTTTTTGGAATCTCGGCACGCTGATTGGCGCGATGGCTGGCAGTGCGATTGATCCGCAGAAATTCGGCTTAGACATCGCGTTTCCGGCGGCGTTCATCGTGATGTTGATGCCGCACCTGCGTTCAAAGTTGGGTCGACAGGCAGCCATGCTTGGTGGCGCGCTGTGTTTGATTTCGATTTCGTTTTTGCCTGTGGGCGTGCCGATCTTGCTTGCTGCCTGTGCTGTTTTGGTTGGGGTGCGCAATGATCAATAGTGCGCCGACGAATTTGTGGTTGATGATTATTGCGCTTGCAGTCAGCGCGTATTTGTTGAAGATGTTTGGGCTCGTCGTGTTGGGCTCGCGACAGTTGCCAAAAGTTTTTGACCGCTGTCTCGGGTTAATTCCGGCTGCATTGCTGTCGGCGCTCGTGTTGAAAGATACGTTTTCGGTTGGTCAGAGTTTGGTGATTGATGCACGAGTCGCGGGTTTTGCAGTTGCTGTTGTTGCGGCGTGGCGTCGCGCACCGTTGATTGTTGTCGTGGTGTTGGC
>CAMBDT010000039.1 GCA_945865395.1 Acidimicrobium ferrooxidans DSM 10331
GATGCGGTTGATGTGATGACAGGCTTTCCATTTAATGTTCGCTGGCCAAAAGTTATTGGCGTAAAACTCACTGGCTCACTTTCAGGGTGGTCAAGCCCCAAAGATGTGATTCTCGAAGTCGCGCGAGTTCTCACCGTCGAAGGTGGCACTGGTGCCGTAATCGAATACTTCGGCGAAGGCGCCGACACAATTTCGGCAACAGGCAAAGCAACTATTTGCAACATGGGCGCCGAAATCGGTGCCACTTGTTCGGTGTTCGGCTACGACCGACAAATGTCTGATTACCTCAAAGCCACGGGTCGCAGCGAAATTGCCGCAGCAGCCGACAAAGTCGCCGAACATCTGCGACCAGATGACGGCGCGCTCTACGACAAGACAATCGAAATTGATCTTTCAACCCTTAAACCATTGATCAATGGTCCACACACGCCAGACCTCGCCCACCGCGTTGGTGCAGGCGTCGCCAAGGCCGCTGCCGAAAACAAATGGCCACTCGAAATTTCTTCGGCATTAATCGGCAGTTGCACCAACAGTTCTTACGAAGACATCACTCGCGCGGCAAGCGTTGCGCGATTTGCTGCATCTAAAGGCCTGAAAGCCAAAACCGAGTTGCTGATCACACCAGGCTCTGAACAAATTCGTGCCACGATTGAGCGTGACGGTCTACTCGCCGATCTCGAAGCCATCGGCGCAACCGTGCTGGCTAATGCATGCGGCCCGTGCATCGGTCAGTGGGAGCGCTCAAAAGACATCACCGAAAAATCAAACACGATCGTTAGTTCTTTCAATCGCAACTTTCCAAAACGCAACGACGGCTCGGCCAATACTTTAAGTTTCGTCACAAGCCCCGACACAGTTATCGCACTGGCACTTGCTGGTCGTCTCGACTTCGACCCGATTACCGACACGATCACAGCACCAGACGGCACGCAAGTTTCACTGGCCGCACCGCTCGGTGAAGTGTTGCCGAAAAATGGATACGACGCAGGTGCCGAAACATTCATCTCGCCTCCCGCCGATGGGTCAGACATCGAAGTGGTCGTTGATCCAAATAGCGACCGACTGCAACTTCTCGAACCTTTTGAAAAATGGGATGGCAACGATTTCATCTTCATGCCGATTCTCATGAAGGCAAAAGGCAAATGCACCACCGATCACATTTCTGCGGCCGGTAAGTGGCTCAAGTTCCGCGGTCACCTTGAAAATATTTCAGGCAACTTGTTTGCTGGTGCAGTCAACGCATTCACGGGTGCAGTTGGCGAAGGTCTTGACAGATCTGACTACCAAGTTCGTCCTTACCCAGAAGTTGCCAAGAACTACAAAAAGATGCAAGTCCAATGGTGCGCAATTGGCGATCAAAACTACGGCGAAGGTTCTTCGCGCGAACACGCCGCAATGGAGCCCCGCTATCGCGGTGCTTGCGTAATATTCGCCAGATCATTTGCGCGCATTCACGAAACAAATCTCAAGAAGCAAGGCATCGTGCCACTAACTTTTGCCAACCCCGACGACTACGACTTGATCGACGAGAAAAATACGATCAGCGTTCGCGGCATGCCACCCGAGCCCGACAAACCAGTGCGATGCATTATTCACAAACCTGGCGAAGTTGAAATCGAATTTTACGCCAACCACACTTTCTCGCCCGAGCAAGTCAAGTGGTTCAAAGCCGGCAGCGCGCTCAACGTCGTGCGCGAAAAAGTCAAGCGCTCCAAAAAATAAAACATTCCCGCAACGGGAAAGGCCCCGCTGTTAGGCGGGGCCTCTCAACCTGAAACTAAAGCACCTGGGGGAGGCGCTTTAGCCGTTCTCGATAAGCCTTGGGGGAGGTCTTATCTGATATGTGTCTAATTATGCCTTATCGCCCACCCATATCTCAAGGCGAACGGTGAGATAGCCCCTATCATTTTTAGTGATATGGAACTCCGCCAACTTGAAGTGCTCATCTCTATTGCCGACCACGGGTCGTTTTCTGGCGCTGCCCGGGCTTTATCCACCGTGCAAAGCAACGTCTCGGCCCACATTTCGCGCCTCGAAAAAGAACTCACAACTTCGCTGGTCGATCGTTCGTCGGGTCGACTCACCGAAGATGGCGAACTCGTCGTCGAACGCGCGCGCCGCGTGCTCAACCAGATTCAAGACATCTCCGCCGATGTGCACTCGAAAGATTCAGAAGTCGAAGGCGAAACTCTCTTGGGTTGCATCGGCACGACGGGTCGCTGGTTGATGCCAAAGTTTTTGCCACAACTCGCGACGCAGTTTCCGAAGATTCGCGTCACCATCGCCGAGGGCAGCACACTCAATTTAATTCCACGACTTTTAAGTGGATCCCTTGACGCCGCGATTGTCCACCTTCCGATTGAAGACGACAATTTGCTTGCAACACCGCTGTTCGCCGAAGACCTAGTGCTTTTAGTTCACGCAAACCACGAATGGTCGAAACTTGAGAAGATCACGATCAAAGAACTCACTGGTCGCCCGTTGTTGCTGCCACCAAAAAATAATTCGCTGCGCAAAATTCTTGACCGTGCGGCAGGCGCGCAACGCTTAGTGCTCACGCCGCAAGCCGAAATCGACGGTGTGCGAATGCTGACATCGCTGGCGTTCGAAGGTTTCGGTGCCGCAGTCGTGCCCGCGACCGCCGCCCCAGGCTGGATCAAAGGCGAATTTAAACGTGTCGAAATACCTGAACTGCCGCGCCGAGTTGTCGGCCTCGTGCAACGCGCGCGTCCGCTGCCCAGCAAAGCAACGACTGCAATTGCAACTCTCGTTCGCGAAGTAGTCACAAAATATGGCGCCAAGCAGCCAGGCATTCACATCGGCAAAGAAGCATTCCCGTTAAATCGCAAGCCCTAACTAGTCTTGATGCCGTGACGGTCCATCTTCAACGCGCAGTCAAAGGCGCTGCCGCCGCCGAAGTTCGCTGGCTCGAAAATATTTCGCGACGCGTCGTGTGGGTTGATGTCGATGAAACCGTACGTCGTGGTGCACTTAGCGCCGAGGCATCTGGAGTTATCGCCCACGCCGCCGACACCGCTCGCGAAAAAGGTTTGCCGCTAGTTATGACGCTCGGCAGTTCGGGTGCCGACATCGTCGAAGGTGTTGCCGCATTACACGGGTGGGGTCTGGCCGCAAAAGCAATCGCCAAATGCTCGGGCTATGTTCCAATTTTTACGGTGGTTACCGGGCCTGCAGTTTCGGGGCCAGCACTGTTAATCGGCTTGAGCGACATCGTGATCATGACCAGCGAGGCATACGCATTTGTCACTGGCCCAACAATGGTTGCTGAGTTCACCGGTGTCGTCATCAGCAACGACGAACTCGGCGGCTCAGACATTCACGCCAAACAAAGTGGCGTCGCTCATCTGGTTGTCGCCGACCGCAAAACTGCAATCGCCGAAGTTGAACATGTGCTCTCGTTTTTGCCAGACAATGTCAACGAAATTGCCGCCGCTGCATCAACTTCTGACTCGGTCGATCGCCTCACACCCGAAGCCGGCGCACTCATCCCTGAAACTCCAACTGGCGCATATGACGTCAAGGCAGTCATCGCATCGATAGCCGACGACGGTTACATGCTCGAATTGCGCGAGCGGTGGGCGCCCAACATCATCACGGGTCTGATTACGATCGGCGCACAAAGTGTCGGTGTCGTTGCCAATCAACCGATGCATTTGGCGGGCACTCTCGACATACCGGCGTCTCAAAAAGCCGCGAGGTTCGTCGCGTTTTGCGATGCGTTTAATATTCCGATTTTGACGCTTGTCGACACGCCTGGTTTTTACCCAGGCAAAGATCTCGAATGGCGCGGCATGATTCGCCACGGTGCGCAACTTGTTTTCGCCTATGGTCGCGCGACGGTGCCTCGCATCTGCATGATCTTGCGCAAAAGTTATGGCGGCGCATACATCGTCATGGATTCAAAAGAGATGGGCAACGACATCTGTCTCGCGTGGCCAACAGCCGAACTTGCCGTGATGGGGGCAGGCCAAGCGGCTGCAATCTTGCAACGCCGCGCAACACCAGAAGAACGCCAAGAATTTGAACGCGACTATGTCGAACGATTGTTGAATCCATATGTTGCCGCCGAGCGGGGATACGTCGACAGCGTCATCGACCCTGCTGAAAGTCGTCGCGAGATTGCAGCCGCGCTCGCGATGCTTAGCAATAAGCGAGAAAAGTTACAACCGCGTAAACACGACAACACTCCTCTATAACGGCCTCGCCCACTCGTCCTGCGACTAGATTGAACCTGGGACTGGAAGCTCCCACAACATAAAAAGGACACCACAGTGGCTGAAACAATCACCATTATTGATGACCGGACTGGTAAAAAAGTTACTGTTCCGATTCGCGACGGAGTTTTCGCGTCGACCGCACTGCGCGAACTCGACCCAGATCTGCGAATGTACGACCCGGCGTTTTTATCAACTGCTGCCTGCGCCTCTTCGGTCACATACATCGACGGCGAAAAGGGCATCTTGCGCTACCGCGGTTATCCGATCGAACAACTCGCAGAGAAATCTACATACCTCGAAGTCGCTTACTTGTTGCTCAACGGCGAACTTCCAAACGCCGAACAACTCAAAAAGTGGACATATGACGTAACGCATCACACGATGATCCACGAAAACATGCGCAAGCGTTTTGTCGACGGCTTCCATTACGACGCCCACCCAATGGGCATGTTCATTTCGGCAATCGCCGCGCTCGGCACTTTTTATCCTGAATCAAAAGAAATTTTCGCGCCTGGTGCACTCGACAAACAAGTTCTACGACTCATTGCCAAGGTGCCGACAATTGCGGCGATGTGTTATCGCTTCAGCATGGGTTTGCAGTTTGTTTCGCCGAACAACTCGATGAGCTACTCAGAAAATTTCTTGAATATGATGTTCAGGCTCGGCGATGATCACACTGTTGATCCACGACTCACAAAAGCAATGGACCTTTTGTTCATTTTGCACGCCGACCACGAACAAAACTGCGGCACAACCGCGATGCGCGTCGTCGCGTCATCGCATGCCGACCCATTTAGTGCGATGTCGGCTGCATCGTCAGCACTTTATGGCCCACTTCACGGCGGCGCCAATGAAGCAGCGATCAACATGTTGCACGAAATCGGCAGCATCGACAATGTCGAATCGTTCATCAAATCGGTCAAGGCTGGCAACGGTCGCTTGCAGGGTTTTGGCCACCGCGTTTACAAAAACTACGATCCCCGTGCGGCGATCATTAAAAAAGCCGCCTACGACGTATTTGATGTAACAGGCAAGAATCCGATGCTCGACATCGCGCTCAAACTCGAAGAAGTTGCGCTCAGCGACGACTACTTCGTCTCGCGCAAGCTTTACCCCAATGTCGACTTCTACTCGGGTCTGATCTATCAGGCGCTCGGGTTTCCGATCGACATGTTCACTGTTTTGTTCGCAATTCCGCGCACTGTCGGCTGGCTAAGCCATTACAACGAACTACTCAAAGACGACGCGCAAAAAATCAGTCGCCCTCGCCAGTGGTATACGGGTGTCGACCAGCGCGACTATGTCGCAATTAACAAACGTCAATAACAATTTTGCCAGTATTGGCGTTCGTCTCCATAAACCGGTGGGCGTCAACGATTTGATCTAAACCAAATCTGCGATCGATCACTGGTCGCATCTTGGCTAAGGCAAATAGCGGCAACATCTCGGCGATAAATCGCTGCGTCACTGCGATCTTTTCATCGGCAGGTCGTGGACGAAGCACTGTGCCGATCAATCGACCGCGCTTGGGCATCAATGCGCCAATGTTGAATGCCGTCGATCCGCCACCCATCAAACCAACTTGCACAATCGTGCCTTTCAGTGCGAGCGCCGCGACATTACGGTTCAAATAATCTCCACCAATTACATCCAGCACGGCACTCACGCCTTTTCCGTGCGTTGCCTGCAATGCGACTTCAACAAAATCTTGTGACTTATAGTCGATCGCCAAATCAGCGCCGAGCGCCAAACACGCATCGCGTTTGCCCGCCGAACAAGTCACAACAACATAAGCGCCAATCGCCTTGCAAATCTGAATCGCCGCAGTGCCAACACCAGATGCACCAGCATGCACGAGAGCCCATTGACCCGCTTGCAAATTCGCCTGACACACGAGCGCATCCCAAGCAGTGATAAAAACTTCGGGTATCGCCCCCGCATTGGGCAAAGCAATATTCTGCGGCACACTCATTGTCTGCATTTCGGGCACGACCAAATATTCGGCATATGCTCCGCCGCTGACGATGCCCATCACGGGGTCGCCAACTTTCCAACTCTTGACAGACTCACCACACGATTCGACCGTGCCCGCAAATTCGAGACCTGGTATTTCGTGAGCACCCGGAAACGGATCTGGATACATGCCCATTCGTTGCATCAAGTCGGCGCGATTCAAAGATGTCGCCCGCACCTTGACCAAAATCTCGTCGGTTTTTGGCGTCGGTCTTTCTACATCAACAACGCTGAGCACACTCGGGTCACCATGCTTGGTGATTACAACTGCACGCATTTACTATTTCGACATCTTTTCAATCAAGCGTCGGTCAACCGCGGCCAGAAACTGCTGCGTCGTCAACCACGGTTGATCTTTCGATACCAGTGCCGCCAAATCTTTGGTCATCTCGCCGCCTTCGACAGTCTCAATACAGACCGCTTCAAGTTTTTCGGCGAATTCAATTACTGCTGGTGTGTTGTCAAGTTTTCCACGATGAATCAAACCTCGTGTCCAAGCAAAAATTGAGGCAATCGAGTTCGTCGAAGTCTCTAAACCTTTTTGATGGTCGCGATAATGACGAGTCACGGTGCCGTGCGCCGCTTCAGACTCGAGCACTCGCCCGTCTGGCGTCGTCAGAACCGATGTCATCAAGCCCAACGAACCAAAACCCTGGGCAACAATGTCTGACTGCACGTCGCCGTCATAGTTTTTGCAAGCCCACACATATCCGCCTTCCCAACGCATCATGCAGGCAACCATGTCGTCAATCAATCGATGTTCGTAAGTCAGTTTGCGCTTCTCGAACTCACTTTTGAACTCGGCATTGAAAACTTCTTGAAAAATGTCTTTGAACCGACCGTCATATGCCTTAAGAATTGTGTTCTTGGTGCTCAAAAATACGGGATAGTTGCGCAGCAATCCATAGTTAAATGAAGCGCGAGCAAAACTACGAATCGACTCGTCGAAGTTATACATGCCCATGACGACACCAGCCGCTTTAAAGTCGGCGATTTTCATTTCAACTGGCTTACTGCCATCTTGCGGAACATAAGTCATCGTCACCGTGCCAGCGCCAGGCACTTTAAAATCTGTCGCCTTGTATTGGTCACCGTGAGCATGACGACCGATCACAATTGGCTTGCTCCAGTGTGCCATCAACTTCGGAATGTTCTTGCAAATAATCGGTTCACGAAACACCACACCATCAAGAATGTTGCGAATCGTGCCGTTCGGCGACTTCCACATTTGCTTCAAGTTAAATTCTTTGACGCGTGCCTCGTCTGGCGTGATCGTCGCGCACTTCACACCTACACCGTGCTTCAAAATCGCGTTCGCCGCGTCGACAGTTACTTGATCGCTCGTCGCATCACGATTCTCGACACCCAAGTCGTAATAATCAATGTTGATATCGAGATACGGCAAGATCAGACGATCTTTGATGAACTTCCAGATAATTCGTGTCATCTCGTCGCCGTCGATATCCACGACCGGATTTACAACTTTAATTTTGCTCGCCATCTGTCTCCGCCGTTTTCGTTAAATTTGCAGTTCTTTTTCGTTTACAAGTTACTTGTAGCGTACAACCTGATGGATTTCGCCTGGACATCCGAACAAATCGCATTACGCGAAAATGCTCGTTCGGTTGCCTTAGATGCAGTTAACAAATACGGTCGATTCAATGACACATGGATGAACGGCTACTCGCGAGCATTCTCAATCGAACTCGCCAAACATAAATGGATCGGCATGACATGGCCCGTCGAATACGGCGGTGGCGGTCGACCACCAATTGAGCGACTGATTGTCGGCGAAGAAATGATCAGCGCAGGTGCCCCGATTGCGGCGTCTTGGTTCGCCGACCGACAGATGGGTCCGGCATTGATTAGCTACGGCACCAAGGCCCAGCAAGATGCATTCTTGCCAAACATGCTCTCAGGCGAAACAACGTGGTGCATCGGCATGAGCGAACCCAACGCTGGCAGCGATTTGGCTTCATTGAAAACCTTTGCAGCCCGCGACGGCGACGAGTTTGTGATTAACGGCCAAAAAATATGGACAAGTTTCGGCGAGCAAGCCGACTATTGCTATCTGATTTGTCGCACCAGCAACGAAGGTTCGGCCCATGAGGGCATCAGCGAAATCATCGTGCCGATGAACACGCCAGGCATCGAAGTGCGCACGATCAAAGACATGACTACCAACAGTCACTTCTGCGAAGTTTTCTACACCGATGTTCGCGTGCCAGCATCAAACCTCGTCGGCGCGCTCGGTGGGGCATTCAAGCAAACAATGCGCCAACTCGAACACGAGCGAGGTGGCATTGATCGGCTCGTTTCTAATCACGCGCTCTACAAAATGGCGCTCGAACTGGCCGACTGCAAAGATCCCCTCGTGCGCCAAGAAATCGCCGCGCTCGAAACGGGCTACCGCATCGGACGCATCTTGGTTATTCGTGAAGTTCTGCGCCAAGCTCCTGCTGGTTTCTCGGCGGCCACAAAATGTTTTTGCACCGAACACGAATGGCGCGTCGCCCAATTCGTTAACAAAGTTTTCGGCGCCCGCGCCTTGTTGTGGGACGACCTCACCCAGGGTCTCGCCTACGCCTCTGCTTACACAATCATGGGCGGCACCTCAAATGTGATGCGCAACATCCTCGCCGAGCGCACTCTCGGCCTCCCCCGCGAACCCAAATAATTAGTACCGACTAATTATTGAATTCGAATTCGTACGGAACTTCGCCAGGACGAACCGGAAAGTCCAATCCATCAATTGGCAATTTCTTTCTAATTCCCTCTCCGGGCGAATATCGCTTATTAACAAATGTCATCTCCAAATAAAGCGGCATACCTGCTTCTGTTGCTCGGTCACTCGTATTGCCATGTAGATGCGCAATCCAGAAAAACTCCTTGATCATTGATAAAACCTTCATGAACTCAGGCCGCCGAGTGTCGTGAAACTCAACGATTAGCACTGGCGCATCAGCCAACTGAACCACATCACTCGCCTCGCGCAACAAATCCCACTCCCCGCCTTCAATATCAATTTTTACTATTGTTCGCCGCGGATCTTCGCGGTGGCTGAGTGCTTGTTCAAATGAAATTTCATTCTTATTTCTTGCATCATGAGTGACAAACTTACGAATGTGCCTTAAACGATTCTTCCCAAATCTGAAAGTCGGCAAATACATAAACAAAGCGATTAGCGATCGCTTCAAGTCTTCGAGTCTGAACTTACGCTCAGGTTTAGGGCGTCGAATTCGAAGTTCGTATGCTGTTCGCCTTCCCATATAAACAATGCTCTTTAATAACCCAAGAATCGAGATTGATGCGTCAAAAAAGACGATCCGCTCAGGTGAAACTTTGCCCTCGCCCATTTCAAGTAGGTAAGTCTCAAAACTCCATTCGGCACCGAGTCCAAACGACAGACAACCATTGACGTCATCCAGGACATTCTTAGGAAACAGATAACCGCCGTCCGCGTTACGGCCGACCCGAACTAAGTCCGACATCAAGGGCGCCAACTCCAAAGGTGGTTGACAGACAGTCCGAAAATTTTTTGGCATTGAACTCACCGCATCAAACTAACAGAATTTAGGTTTACTAGCATCAAGACGTGTCTACGCATCCGCTTGAACTCTCGGCGCGAGTCATTGAGTCGGGCGTTGTTGACGAACCGCTTAATCGCGTCACAAACGAGATCACTGAACTCGCCGAGAATTTGGCGATCGTCGAGAGTTTCAGCCACAGCGCAGTTTTCGACACAGGCGATGGCCTGATGTGCTTCGATGCGTCGGGTGCGGGCAGCGGCAAAGACGTCGTCAAGTCGATTCGCTCGTGGCGTAAAGACAGAATTTCGAACTTGATCTACACGCACGGTCATGT
>CAMBDT010000040.1 GCA_945865395.1 Acidimicrobium ferrooxidans DSM 10331
CTCAGCCTTTTGGCTGGAGCTTGCGGCAGCGACGATGCGGCAACAGAAGACACAACCGTTACAGAAGAGTCAGTTGTTGACGAAGCTGGCAGCGAGTTGGCCGGAATGAAGGGAACAACTCCACTTGTGGAGCTCACTTCAGAGTTCAAGGATGCAGTTAACGCATTTTGGACAGGCAAAGGTAACGAAGCCCTCACAGACTTCAACTACACAGCTGAGTCATTTGACGCAGTTTTGTTGATTGCTCTTGCAGCAGAAGCAGCAGGCACAGACGGCAGCGCACTTGCTGACCAACTTGTTGCTGTTTCAAAAGATGGCACGAAGTGCTCACCAGCAACTTGGGCTGATTGCATCGCAACAGTCAAAGCAAAGGGTGACGTTGACTTCGACGGCTTCTCAGGACCGAACACCATGAACGGAAACGGCGAGCCTCTCGAGGCTTCGTACGGCATCCTTCAATTTGGTGCAGGCAACCGTCTTGACGATTCGTTGACAACATACCAACTTGCAAACGCTCCAGAATCAGCAGTTCTTCCACTTTCAGAGACAGGTGTTTCCCGCAAGGGCAACGGCGTCCTTAAAATTGGTGGACTTCTTCCAGAAACTGGCAACCTTGCATTCCTTGGTGCTCCAATGATCGCAGGCGTTGAATACGCAATCGACGTTCTTAACCAGAACGGCGGCGTACTCGGCAAGACAGTTGAATACAGCGCAGGAGACTCCGGCGACACTTCAACTGACACAGCCAGCGTGACTGTAGACCGTTTGCTCAAAGAAGGTGTTGACGCCATTATCGGTGCAGCATCATCGGGCGTTTCACTCACAGTTATCGACAAGATCACCGCAGCAGGCGTCGTTCAGTTCAGCCCAGCGAACACATCGCCAAAGTTGACTGACTACGCAGACAACGGTTTGTTCTTCCGTAACGCACCACCGGACGACCTCCAGGGTGCAGTTCTTGCAGAAGTAATCGTCGCTGACGGTGCACAATCTGTCTACATTTTGGCTCTTGACGATGCTTATGGCACCGGCTTGGCCAACGTGGTTGAGGCGGTTTTGACTGCAGCAGGCATCGAAGTCAAGGGCAAGAAGATCTACGATCCGAAGGCAACAACATTTGATGCTGAAGTCGGCGAAGTCGTAGCTGCCAACCCAGACGCAATTGTCTTGATCACATTCGATGAAGGTTCACGAATTCTCCGCACAATGGTGGAGAACGGTGTCGGACCAGCAGCGAAGAAGGTCTATGGCGTTGACGGAAACATTGGTAACGCACTCGGCGAGAACTTTGACGCTGGTAAGTAACCAATAATTCGAATTCGTTAAAAGTCAGGGCCCTGGACGAAAGTCCAGGGCCTTTTCTTTATCCCCCAGTGGCTTTGGCGAGTGTTCCTAAATAAAGCTTGATCACGTTCGGGTCGGAAAGCAATTCGCGTCCAGTACCGGTGTAAGCATTTTTACCTTGATCGAGCACGTAAGCGCGATCTGCAACCTGCAAGCATCTGCGCGCATTCTGTTCGACCATCAAGATTGCGATGCCCTCAGCGTTAATTTTTTTGCATTGTACGAAAACCTCATCTTGTAAGACTGGCGACAAGCCCGCTGATGGTTCATCTAGAAGCAGAAGCTTTGGCTCCATCATCAATGCCCTGCCCATCGCTACCATCTGGCGTTCTCCACCCGAAAGTGAACCAGCTTTGACGAAGGCCCGTTCAAGTAGACGAGGAAACAAATTCGTTACATAATCAAACCGTATTTTGAAATTATTTGGCTTTAGAAAGCAACCCATCTCTAAATTTTCAGTCACCGTCAAACTTGGAAACACGTTTCGATTCTGAGGCACATAACCAACACCTCGTTCGACGAGTTCATGTGAACGGTGACCTGTGATATTTGTGTCGCCGAGCATTACTGACCCACTACGTACTGAGCACTCACCGAGGATTGCTTTCAAAACTGTGGACTTACCCGCACCGTTGGGTCCGATGATGCCTACAAATTCACCTTGCGAAACCTCGATGTTGCACCCATTAAGAATATTGACTTCAGGAATATAACCAGCGACCAGTTCTTGCACGTTAAGCACGTTGTTACTCATGATCGCTCTTCGATCAGCGATTTACCTTGGTGGCTGCCGAGATAGGCCTCTATCACTTGCGGATTTTTTCCGATCTGCTCGGGTGTACCTTCGGCGATCAACATGCCCTCGGCCATCACCACCACCCAATCAGCAACATCGTTAACCATGTCCATATCATGTTCAACAAACAAGACCGTCATGCCATCATCGCGCAGACCGCGAATATGCTCGTTCAAGCTTTGCTTAAGCGCGGGGTTTACACCTGCCATTGGTTCATCAAGCATCACAAGCCGTGGTTGTGTCATTAACGCACGAGCCATTTCGAGCAACTTTCTCTGACCACCAGAAAGTGTGCCCGCATATTCGTTGCGCATGTGATCCATTTTGAAGCGCTTTAGCAATGCGTCGGCGCGTTCTTCAATTTTTTGTTCTTGGACACGCCAGGTGAACGGCAATAAACCATTCCACCACTTCTCACCACTCTGATGCATCGCCCCGAGTTTCATATTCTCAATCACCGACATTTTGGTCAAACTCTTGGTCAATTGAAACGTACGAACCATGCCCATACTGGCTGTCTTATGCGCAACGACACGACTCATGTTGTGACCGTCGAATCGCCACTCGCCTACGTCTGGGGTGTCAAAACCAGAGAGCAAGTTAAATAGTGTTGTTTTGCCCGCGCCGTTTGGACCGATCAAGGCCGTAATCGAACCGCGTTGCACTTCGAGATGTTTGACATCTACAGCGACGATGCCGCCAAAGTGGCGACGAATGCCATCAGCCGTCAAGATCGGATCGGGTTTTTTAACTCCGGGTGATGCATCAACCGTTGACAATGCTTCTCTGGCGACCTTCGCGGCATCGCTATAAATTCGATCAGCGACCATCGAGCGCCATCTCTTTGCGATTGCCGAATAATCCTTGAGGTCTATAAGTCATTAACAGCATCAATCCGATGCCAACGAACATATAGTTGACTGCACCCACTTGGGTGCTTTGAATGATGGTGAAATCACCGATCCGCAATGGTCCATTGCGCGTGACCTCACGCAAAATGTTGTCTGAGAGAACGAAAAGTACCCAAAATAACATTGATCCGACGATTGATCCCGAAACCTTCGCCAAACCACCAAGCACCAGTGCTGTTAATACATAAAAAGTCACATCACGGCTGTAGTTGTCAGGCTGCACCGAACCACGGTCAAGTGAAAGCACCATACCGGCGAACATCCCGATGATGCCGCCAATAATCAGCGACTGCATCTTGTAGGCATAAACATTTTTGCCCAGACTGCGGACTGCGTCTTCATCTTCACGAATGCCTTTGATCACACGACCCCATGGACTACGCATCAACTGCCAAACTAGAAATGCAAATATCGCGACAAGTGTCCAACCGACAAAAACCGTAATCAGTGTGTAGCCACTAAATGTGAACGGCGCAAAGCCGTAAGTAGTACCTGGCTCGAACGGGTTCAACTCGCGATAATCACGACTGAAGTTGCTGATACCTTCGGTGCCGCCAAAGATCTTGTTGAATTTCACCGAGCGCACGAACAGTCGCACTATTTCGGCCGTCGCAATCGTAACTATCGCTAGGTAGTCCGCTCGCAGACGCAAAGTCGGAATACCAACTATCAGGGCCAAAATAATCACGAACATAATGCCGAGCGGTATACCCCACCAAAGTCCGATGCCGAAATATTGGGCCGTCATACCAAGGCCATACGAGCCGCATGCCATAAACGCTGCTTGTCCAAAATTGACCAAGCCTGTGTAACCAAACTGAATATTCAAACCGAGAGCCGCAATTGCAAAATAGATTGCGTCGACACCCACGGCCGCTCGAACAGTATTTTGAAAAATCTGGTTCCAGTCCATCTCAGCCAACCCTCTGACTCTTGCCCAAAATTCCTTGAGGCCGAACAATCAAAACAACGATCAAGATAAACAATGCAGGCGCCACCTTCAATTCACTCGGTACGAACAGCGAAGACATCTCAACGAAGATGCCGATGAAGAAGCCCCCGATTAGCGCACCAAAGGCAGAACCTAAACCGCCCAATGTGATGCCAGCAAACATCAAAAACAATAGGTCAGAGCCCATACTGAAACTCACCTGCTCGTCAAGGCCTCGAAATATTCCACCCGTCGCCGCCAGCGCACCACCTGCAAACCAAACAAGCTTGATTACTTTGCGAGTATCAATACCCGTTGCAGAAGCGAGTTGAACATTGTCGCTAACGGCGCGAATCGCCTTGCCGAGACGAGATCGCTGCAAAAATAGTGCGACACTTACCAAGATAATCACACCCAGTATTGCCGTAGTCAAATCTCGCGGGGTAATGCCGATCGGCCCTAGTTCAAGATTTGTCTGCTTTGAATAACTTGAAAGTTGCTTAGTTCGTCCACCAAATTGAAACAGATATATATTGCGCAACATAATTGATAAACCAACTGTCACAACAAGCTGCGAAATTAGGCCGATACCTCGCTTGGTCAAACGCGCAAAAATGCTCCAGTTGAATAGAAGCCCAAATAAGCCTCCTAACGCGATCACCACGGGGCCCGAAATCAAAATCGGAATCTCAAGTGTTACGTTAAAGAAAAATGCCATTAATCCACCAAACGTCACCATCTCGCCGTGTGCGAAGTTCGTGAGGCCAGTCGTGCCGAAAACGAGTGACAAACCTACTGAACACATCGCGATGATTATTCCGAGTCGAATGCCGTCGGCCAGTCGTTGCAAAATTCGTTCGGTTTCCGTAGCCCCGGCGGCTGAGCCTTCACCCGTGAAAAAAGTGACTCGTTTCGTATTTGTCGTGAACAGATCTTTCGAAATTGTCACCGATGCTTTTTCAGCATCTATCAAAACCAAACCATCTGGAAGTGTCGACTGATCAATCAAAATTGCATAGTCGTCTCGACTCGGCACAGCAACAGTGCATAAACCCTTCTCATCGGTAACCCCCAAGCCGACGACACTGCCATCTATTTTCGTCACCGTCACCGATACTCCAGCCACTGGCACTCGACTCGTTACTCCGTTAACCAATGTCTGATTCTGTACGCTCGCAATTATTTCAAAATCGTCAGCCGCTGCGCTAACTGCCGAGCCCGCGTAACCAGCAATCAAGCCGACACCGCAGAACAAGGCAAGGGCAAGTTTCAGTACAAATGAATTCTGCGACTGCTTATTGGCCAACATGCTGTCTATTAGTCAAGCACACTATTTGACGACACTGAAAGTCTCGAATTCCAATAAACATCAACAGCAAACAGCCACACTGCCACCGATGTTGCGACATGTACAGCCACCAGTCCAATGGGGACCCCGAGAAAATATTGCAGATATCCAATTGCGCCTTGAAAAACAAACACTGCTGAAAATCGCTTTAGCGGCTTGCTCAACACGATGCGGGCGTTGGGCGTTTTTCTCACGAAAAAGATTAAGGCTGCTGTCGTTGCCACAGTCAGCCAGACAAAAGCGCTGTGGGTGCGAACTATCGTTGTCATCGCAAAGCCGAGTCGCACTGCATTCTCGTCACCAGCGTGTGGTCCCGACCCAGTAACGAGTGTCCCAGCGACAACCGCGGCACCCGTTGTCAATAACAAGAGTTTCACGAGTTTCGCGACTCGCTGATCTTTCAGGATCGGCTCGCCTCGCGGCACGACATCATCTGTCAGTCTAAATATTTTCGCATGTTGCACCAACATGTATGCGACACTCATCAAGAAGATCGAAACCATAAAGTGTGCGATATTCGAATATGGGTTCAGCCCTGTCCAAACGACAATTGCACCGATGATCACTTGCGCCAAAACCCCCGCAACGAGCACAATCGACATGGCGATCAGATCTCGCCGTCGAGGTGCGAGTTTCAGTGACATCAAAACACACAAGATTACCGACGCCGCTACCACGCCTGTAAACAGACGATTGATTTGTTCAATCGCAGCATGAGTCGATGACACGTCAATGAATTTGGATTTACTGCATCGTGGCCAATCAGCGCAGCCAAGCCCAGAACCAGTTAGTCGAACCAACGAGCCAGTGATAATTATCGAATAAAGGGCAATGAACGCGACTTGAGTAGCCCTCAAATAGCCTTTGTGCGAAACATTCATAATTGCTCCTAAGACACGAACCCTGACGATGTGGTCAGATCACCCAATGGTGAGTATCGTGCGCAGGTAGTGAAAAAAGAAACTGTTGAGAAACGTCGCATCGAGATTCTTGAGGCTACCTGCGATGTCGTAATTGAGCGCGGTTTTGCGGGAACCCGAGTGGCTGATGTAGCAAAGAAACTCGGCGTTTCAAACAGTCTGATCCACTATCACTTTGCTTCAAAAGAAGAATTACTAGCCGCTGCTTTCGAGCACTACGCACGAAAAGATCTCGTCGATATGCAGCGAGATAGCGATTCGGCGCCTACCAATGTCGCTAAATTATGGCGACTGATCGAAAGTTATGTGCCCGAAGGCAGTGACGACGTTGAATGGATGATATGGATCGATGCCTGGGGTGAGGCACTCAGAAACCCAAAGATGAAACCGATTAGCCAAGAACTTGACGAGCAGTCAATTGCCGTGTTTGAAAAAACCCTGCGTGCCGGCAACGAATCAGGTGAATTTCATTGCGTTCACCCTCGCGAATCAGCGACACGAATATCAGGTTTGATTGACGGCCTCGCTGTGCAATATGCCGCACACGAAGGTGTCTTAAAAAGAAAGGAGTTCATCCGTTTGATGCGTCAGTTGGCCGCCGCAGAGACAGGACTTTCGGCGGATGATATTCGCGACAATCGAAAAGGTTCGAAGTCAAATCAGGGCAACGGCCGTCGCAACGAAGACGAAGGCCCGAGACCAGCATCTCTAGCCACAGATTTTGATTTACGACAGTTGTTCAACAACTACGCAGACGCCCTAAGTCGAAACAATCTCAAGGGAGTAAACGAATATTTCACCGAAGACGCAAAATCGAGTTTAGACAACGAGATAATTGCGAGCAACGTTACCGAGATTTGCGAACAGTTCAGCCTGCACTTCTCGAACCACAAGATGACAATTGAAATCCCACTGGTCATCGCATTCTTCGCCGATGAAGGCAACGGCACCGCTCATGGCAACTTTACACTTGAGCGTCGGACTGCGACAAACAATAACAAAGCAGTAATCGAAATTTTACGCGGAGTCGATACTTATCGCCGTACGTCTGCAGGCTGGCGATGCATTGACCGTCAACGCGCAAAATCTTGAGACATTAGCCAGACATGTCGCTCGACGAAATCGCTCAAATCATTGACGATAAGCATCGCCTAGTGAGGGCCATATTTTCGGGCCGACGGCGCAATATGCAACCCGAATTCGAGAAGATTGAGTTGCGACCGATCAGTTTGCGTGATGAAATCAAACTGCAGATGACGACAACGAATGACACCAAGTCGAAAACAACAAACCTCAATTTCGGCGAGTTCAAGACCTTAGAGTTCTTGAACTCGGGTTTCGCAAACTGTCTCGTTGAGGCGACTGATACAACTCTTACGATGCGATTTACAAAAAAAGGTGAGCCTCAAATCTTCGTGGCCGATAAGTTGCTTGAGCAGAACACCGCGCACGATCGTCAAAAAGCGCGATTATTTGATGCCAAGAATGATTTCTTCAAGCTAATCGGTATTTCTGACCGAAACGGTCTCGTCAAACCGTCGATGAATGACAAGTATCTGCAAATCGAAGAGTTCTTGCGCATTTTGGTGCCGCTAATGCGAGCAGAGATTTCAGCTGGTCGATTATCGCCACCGACGAGTGTCAATCCCCTTCGAATAGTCGATCACGGTTGCGGTAATGCATATTTGACTTTCGCTGTACATCACTTTTTGAATGACGAAAATATGCCGAACGAAATTGTTGGTATAGACCAACGCGAAGAGAGTCGAATTCGCAATTCTGCAATCGCCACCCAACTAAGTGTTAGCCAATCGGTTTCTTTTCGTGCTGAAAAGATTGCGAATTCAGAAATCGCCAGAGCAGACATTGCGATTGCGCTGCATGCTTGCGACACCGCAACAGACGATGCCATCGCATGGTCGATAACCAATGGTGCCAAAATCGTCCTTGTCTCCCCGTGTTGCCATCACGAGCTGCAGACACAAATGACGAACGTGCCTGAGCCATGGTCAATGATCACGAAGCATGGCATTTTGAAAGAGCGCTTTGCAGACATTCTGACTGACTCGCTGAGGGCTCAAATCTTGAGACTGCACGGATATCGATGCGAAGTAATTGAGTTCATAGGCGATGAACACACTCCTCGAAATCTGCTGATCCGGGCAAGCTTTACTGGTTCTAAGGCTGACGAAATTGAACTCAATAGGTATCGCGAAACCTTGAAATTTTGGTCGATTCGACCCAGATTGGCTGAAATCCTTAATTTTGAATAAAACTGTTATTTAACGTCACCCAAAGTAGACGATTAAGCGACAAAATAGCCCAAAACGGCCTAAAACATCATAATCAACCACTTTAAGTGGTTGCGCAAATATTTTAAGTGAGAAATTACTCAAGTTCTGAGCCCTGGTGCCGATCCCTTATGCGGATCTCACAAGGGAGCAGATATGACAAAGAAAGCAAAATTTCTTGTTTCAGTAATTGCGGGTTCAATCCTCAGCCTGGGCCTCGTGGTGCCATCGGCTAGCGCGGCACCCGATGTATTGCCGGTTTATGGCGATTCAGGCGCCACTGTTACTCGCCTTCAAGAAGCGCTGATTACTCGGGGTTTTACCCTCAAAGGTGGCGCCGATGGAGTTTTTTCTGCCGCCACACAATCAACACTTAAGAACTTTCAAAAGGTCGTCGGTTTTAAAGCGACTGGACGCCTCGACGAAAAGACTGCCAAGTTTCTTGGACTTATTGCCGCAGACCAGCCTGCAAAAGTCAAAGTTAAAGCTGCAACCACTGTTGCGCCAACTACTTCAGCACCAGTGGCAACACCGGCCCCAGTGGCAACACCGGCACCAGTGGCCCCAGTAGCCCCAGTTGCGATACCAGCACCAATCGAAGGAATGCTGACCATCGACACATTGCCTGTTCGCGGACATCGCAGTGACGCGGTTCGTCTCGTCCAAGAAAAGCTGATTGCCAATGCTGTTGAAGTCAAAGGTGGCGCTGATGGAATTTTTGGTGTGGCGACAACTATTTCGATCACAAACTTTCAAAATGCTCGTGGACTAAATGCCACAGGTGCGGTCGATTTGCCAACAGCAATTGCACTCGGTGTTCTTCCAGATCTTGCAACACTTGGAATTCCTCAGATCAGTGTGTTTCCATCGCAAGGTCGCTGCTCATTCGTAGACAGCTGGCACGAAGAGCGTTCGGGTGGTCGTGCACACATCGGTGTTGACATCATCGGACCAAAGGGCCTCGCGCTCTATGCAGTTGCTGATGGCACGATCACCAAGATGTATGGCGCCGATTCAAAATTGAGCGGCAATGCTCTTCGGTTAACAATTGCCGATGGCACGTACTTTTTTTACGCTCATCTTGACTCATTCGCATCTGGCGTCACAGTCGGTTCAGTTGTGCGCGCAGGTCAGATAATCGGTTACATGGGTTCATCAGGCAACGCCGGTATCTCGCACCTTCACTTCGAAGTACACCCACAGGGTGGCGAAGCGGTTAATCCATATCCAGTGATCAAAGCTGTCGATGCATGTCATGTTACGGAAGTGCTCCCACAACCTTAAACATCTGCACGATTGAATGGTGGTGGAGAGGT
>CAMBDT010000041.1 GCA_945865395.1 Acidimicrobium ferrooxidans DSM 10331
CGGATTATTGATTACTTACCAGCGTCAAAGTTCTCGCCGAGTGCGTTACCAATGTTTCCGTCAACACCGTAGACCTTCTTCGCTTTTGGTCCAACACCGTTCTCCACCATTGTGCGGAGAATGCGTGAGCCTTCGTCGAATGTGATCAAGACGATTGCGTCTGGGTTAGCAGCCACAACTTCGCCTACTTCAGCATCAAATGTTGTTGCCTTCGGATCGTAGATCTTCTTGCCCTTAATTTCGATACCTGCAGCTGTAAGAACTTCTTCTACAACGTTGGCAAGGCCGGTGCCGTAAGCATCGTCAAGCGCCAAGATGTAAACCGATTGGTTGCCGTCAGCGACGATAAGTTCTGCAAGAACTGCACCCTGGAGGTCGTCCGGTGGTGCGTTGCGGAAGAACAAACCGTTGTCAGCGTATGAAGTCAACTTTGGCGATGTATTCGCTGGGCTGAACTGAATTACACCGGCTGCGGTGATCTTGTCGATAACTGTGAGCGATACACCAGATGATGCTGCACCGATAATGGCATCAACACCTTCTTTGAGCAAACGATCTACAGTCACGCTGGCTGTGTCAGTTGAAGTGTCACCAGAGTCTCCGGCGCTGTACTCAACTGGCTTGCCAAGAACGCCACCGTTTTTGTTGAGCACGTCAATTGCGTATTCAACACCGGCGATCATTGGAGCACCAAGGAATGCAAGGTTTCCAGTTTCTGGAAGCAAGCCACCAATTTTGAGAACGCCGTTACCCTTACGAGCAACACCGGTCTTTGCGAGTGGCAATACTGCTGACTCTGGAGCATTTGCAAGTTGGTATGTGGTCAACGAGTCATCAAGACGGTTGCCTGCACCAAATTGAAGGATGCCGTACGAAGCCTCAAGAGGCTCGCCGTTACCGTTCATTGTGTTTGGTCCTGAGAAACCATCAAAGTCAACGTCACTCTTGGCCTTGACACCTGCGATGCAGTCTGCCCAGGTTGCTGGTGAACACTTTGTGCCTTCTTTTGAAACAGCGACAATCTGGTCAGCGAGCTCGCTGCCGTCTGTGCCTGCTGCTTCTGCTGCAAGAGCAATCAACAAAACTGCGTCGAATGATTCAGCTGTGTAGTTGAAGTCAGTGAGAGCTTCGTTGCCTTTGCCTGTCCAGAATGCGTTAACTGCATCTTTGAACTCTTGAGTCAACTCAACGAGTGGAGTTGTTCCCTTCATGCCTGACAATTCGCTACCAGCTTCTTCAACGACTTCTGCCGTTGTCTCTTCTGTAACGACTTCTTCTGTTGCCGCATCGTCATCGCTGCCGCAAGCGCCAGCCAAAAGGCTGAGGCCGACAACAAGCGCGCCGAAACGACGTACTGTGTTTTTCTTCATTTATTTTCTCCCCCTAGGAGTAGGGCAACATATTGTCACCCATGGGTTTGGACTTGTAAGCCTACGGAGGCGTTTTGGCCATATCAACGCCAACCGTCCAAACGCAACGCCGGTTTAATGTGAATTGGCGGCCTTCTCAAGGCGTTCGTTTATCGCTAAGCCGATACCGATCATTGGTGCTGTGACAGCGATGATTACCTCAATTTGGCGTGTATCGGCATCACGAAGCCGAGAATAAAGATGGCGAGCAAAAAGTTCGATATCAACATCAAAATCTAAAACTTCGGCCTTTACTCCAAGCTGAGTGAGTTCAAGTTGGCGTGAGTTTGCAAGTGCTCGATTTTTGCATAGTTCAACTTTGCAATTCGGTGCGTAGTGTTTTTCAAGCATGCCTGAGGCGCGAGATTCGCCACTTGCTAACGCAACATTGATTGCGCAGTCGGCTTGAATTTGATCAACGGTGATTGCGCCAGCACGTAGCAATTGTGGCGGAGTAGTAGTGCAGTCAATAATCGTTGATTCGAGTCCAATCGTGCATTCCCCACCATCCAAAATAATTTCGACATCACGGCCAAGATCTGCGAAGACGTGTTTGGCTGATGTTGGGCTGACCTTGCCAAATCGATTTGCCGACGGTGCGACGATCGCATCGTTGAGTCGCATCAAAAGATCTGTTGTGATTTTGTGATCAGGACAACGGATCGCAACCGTATCGCGCCCGCCAGTTATCTCGTCACTTACATTTGTATTGCGCTGAACGACAATCGTTAATGGTCCCGGCCAGTATTTTTCGGTAAGAACTTTTGCGACGGGCGGTAAGTTGAGCGACCATTTGTCAAGATCGCTCGTTTTTGCAATATGTAAAATGAGCGGATGGCTCGGTGGCCGTCCCTTGAGTTCGAAAATTTTCTTAACAGCTGTGCGACTTGATGCGCGAGCTGCCAGACCATAAACAGTTTCGGTAGGTATCGCCACAAGTTCATCGCGACGAAGTGCATCGATTGCGAATTCTATTGACGCAGACTCACAGCCATCTAGAATATTTGAGTCGTTACGGAGCACAAAAAAACTCCAGAAGTGCGTCGATAAACCCAAAGTTCTCGGTTGATGCGAAATGGTCGCAATTCTTCAGCATCACAAGTTCGCATTCTCTAAATGAACGCACGAGACGTGCTGCCGGCAAAACAAAATCGCGATCGCCAACTACAAGAGTCACTTCGGCCTCAATCTTGTGAAGATCTTGTTGGGTCGGTGGACTTTTTCTTGGTCGCAATAACGTCGCGCGAAGTGCCAACGGATCGTTATCGGTTCGTCTCGCGTAATTGCCGAACTGACGAGCCAAAACATCGTCTGAACTTGCTGTTCCGTCAATGCCACTTACAATTCGGGCGGTCTCGGTCGGGTCGTGCGGCTCGAGAAGACCATCGCCGATGCCGACAAGCATCAAACGCCGAAAATATTTTGGATTGTGCATCGCTGCATCGAGCAACGCAATTGCACCAAGAGAAAAACCGACTGCGTCGACACTTGTCGTTCTCGCACCAATTGCATTTCGGATCGGCGCAGAAAGATCCGCATATTCGGTTGGGTCATGAGGCTTGGCAGAGGTGCCATGGCCCAACAAATCGACACCGATGACAGTTGTGCCAGCATCATTTATCAGTTGTTCGACGCCGGACTTCTGCCATGTTTCTTGGTGAGAACCACCCCAGCCGTGAACCATTAACAGTGGAGGATTCGCACCATTCATATCCATAGGGCGTAGCCTATGGAGGCTTCAAAAAAGCCCCACTCGGAGGACAACTGATGCGATTTTTGAACGACTCGCCGGCGTTTGACCTGACCTATAGCGATGTGTTTATGGTGCCGAGCCTTTCAGCCGTTTCTTCGCGATTAAAAGTTGATTTGTCGACGCCCGACAAGATCGGAACAACAATCCCGTTGGTCGTTTCAAACATGACGGCGATCGCGGGCCGGAGAATGGCCGAAACAGTCGCTCGACGCGGTGGCGTGGTGGTACTGCCACAAGATATTCCGTTAGATGTAGTTGAGACAGTCGTAAAATTTGTAAAGTCGCGTCACAAAGTCATCGATACGCCTATCACGATGAAGGTTGATGGCACAGTCGGCGAGGCGCTGAGTCTCATTTATAAACGAAGCCATGGTGCAGTGATCGTCGTAGATGATCATGGTCGACCAGCGGGTATTTTTACCGAGCACGATGCGGTCGGCTTTGACCGGTTCACTCAAATTCGCAACGTGATGAGCACCGAGATGTTTACCTTGTCTGAGGCGATGTCGCCACAAGAAATGTTTGAACAATTGACCGAAGCTCGACTGACGGTCGCACCGGTGATCGACAAAGACGAGCGACTAGTGGGTGTGATTACACGAAACGGTGCGTTGCGTAGCACGATCTATAAACCTGCACTCGACAAAGACGGTGCGTTATTGATCTCGGCTGCTGTAGGTGTAAATGCAGACCCTGCTGAACGCGCGAAGAAACTTAAGCAAATGGGTGTTGACGTAATCGTCGTGGACACCGCCCACGGTCATCAAGTTCGGATGCTTGATGCCGTCACCGAAGTCAAGAAGGTTGTCGGCGACACAAAGATTGTCGCTGGCAATGTTGTAACGATTGAGGGCACTCGCGACATAATCAACGCTGGTGCAGACATAGTTAAGGTCGGGGTTGGTCCTGGTGCGATGTGCACGACGCGCATGATGACCGGTGTCGGTCGTCCTCAGTTCTCGGCTGTTCTAGATTGTGCGCAAGTTGCAACAGATCTCGGTAAGCATGTTTGGGCTGACGGAGGTGTTCGTTATCCACGAGATGTCGCACTTGGTCTTGCCGCCGGTGCAGCCAACGTGATGTTCGGTTCGTTGTTAGCCGGCACTTACGAATCAGCGGCCGACACGTTGCGTGATACAAACGGTCGTCTCTATAAAGAAAGTTTCGGAATGGCGTCGAATCGCGCTGTTCGTAATCGCACGCGAACTGAAAGCGCTTTTGAGCGCGCGCGAAAAGAACTGTTTGAAGAGGGCATCAGTTCATCTCGTATGTATCTAGACGCTCAGCGTCCGAGCGTCGAAGACATTATTGACCAAATCATTTCAGGTGTTCGATCATCTTGTACCTACGCTGGAGCAGCGAATATTCGTGAGTTTCATGACCGTGCCGTGATCGGTGTGCAGAGCGCGTCAGGCTACGACGAAGGTCGTGCGCAAGATACGAGCTGGTAGATGATGCAGCTATCGCATCATCAGCGATGATAATTGTTGCGATTGACGGTCCTGCTGGTGCTGGAAAGTCGACTATCGCTAAGGCGCTTGCCGGAAAATTGAATTTGCGTTACCTCGACACGGGTGCGATGTATCGAGCCGTCACCTTTGCAGCACTAACTCGAAAAATCGACCTTCGTGACGAGCCTAGGGTTGCCGATATTGCGAAAAATAGCGTGATGTTGATTGAAGATAACGCAATCAGCATTGACGGCGTAGACGCAACAGTCGCTATTCGCGGCCCCGAAGTGACGCGAAGCGTAAGTCTGGTTGCGACTAACTCGCTGGTTCGCACTGAGTTGCGAAATCGTCAAAGACTTTGGGCGAGTGAACACGACGGGGGTGTTGTTGAGGGACGAGATATTGGATCGGTTGTTTTTCCGGACGCGACTTTGAAGGTTTATTTAACGGCATCGCCAATTGTGCGCGCCCAGCGTCGGGTGGCACAAAGCGGTGGCGATGTAAACCAGATTGCAGCCGAAATAGCAGAGCGTGATCAACGAGACTCGTCCCGCTCGGATAGTCCATTGACGAAGACTGACGATTCGGTAACGATTGACACAAGCAATCGTCCGATTGATGATGTGGTTATGCAACTTCAGCACCTGGTCGAGAAAAAATCATCTGGCAAGGGGACCCAGGCATGACGCGAGTTCAGACTTTCTTGGTCGGTCGCGGCGTGTCAAGTCGAGTTTTTTATCGAATAATCAGGTTTCTGATCGAAGTTTTCTGTCGTATATATTTTCGACTTCGTGTGTTCGGGAGCGACAACATCCCTAAAACAGGCGCATTTATACTTGCGCCGATTCATCGTTCGAATGTCGATACACCGATTGTGAGTGTCGTGACAAAACGCCGTCTTCGATTTATGGGTAAAGACTCGCTCTGGAAAATCAAACCAATTGGGGTGATTTTGTCGGCACTGGGAGGGTTTCCAGTAACGCGGGGCTCTGCCGATCTAGAGGCTCTGAAACGTTGCCTTGCTGTATTGAAACTCGGTGAACCATTGGTGATGTTTCCCGAGGGCACTCGGCAATCTGGGCCGAAGATTCATCCGCTATTTGACGGAGCGGCGTATTTGGCGATCAAGGCAGATGTACCGATAGTGCCGGTTGGCTTCGGTGGCACCGAGGGCGTCATGCCGAAGGGTTCAAAAATGGTTCTTCCCCGAAGGTGTTCGGTGGTTGTCGGAAAACCCATTTATCCACCCAAATCAGAGACGGGGCGGTTGCCGCGAACGGCAACAACAGATTTAACAGCCGAACTGATTGCGGCCTTGCAAGTTGTTTTTGATCAAGCCAAACAAAAGGTCGGTCAGGCTATTTGAAGTAAGCCTTCAGTGCGAGTTGAAGCGATGTCAAGTCGTCGACACCGCAGACCTCTCGGGCCGAGTGCATTGAGAGTTGTGGAACACCGACATCAACCGTGTCAATACCGAGGCGAGTTGCAGTTATTGGACCAATGGTGGTGCCACAGGGCATGTTGTTGCGTGAAACAAAAAGTTGATGTTTGACTTTCGCCCGTTTGCATGCACCCACAAAAAGTGCGGCTGATTGGGCCGATGTTGCATAGCGCTGATTTGAGTTGATCTTTATTGCAGGACCTTGATTAATAATCGGTGCATTGGCGAGATCGTGGCGCTCAGGATAATTGTGGTGCACTGCGTGAGCATTGTCAGCAGAAATGCAGCTTGACATTTTAAGGGTCTCAATAAAACCGACGCGAGAGATTTTCTGACTGTTGGCGATTTGTTCGAGTGTGTGCTCAAGAAGTGGACCAGCGGCACCAGTGGCACTCTGTGATCCAACTTCTTCGTGGTCGAATAGCGCGACTACCTGTGTCGCAGCACCAGAGACAGATTCAAGCAATGCAGATATTGCCGCCCAACATGAAGCTTGATTATCTAGACGACCACTCGCTAGCAACGAACCATCGGAACCAATAACGGTCGCCTTGTTCGTGTCAAAAAGTTGCGCATCAATTTGAACGATCTGTCGAGTTGCTGTATTGGCTTGTTTGGCAACCCAATCGATGAAATTTGGTGACTTGTCGTTCGTTGACCAGGCTGGGCTGAGATGTAAGTGTTTGTCGAGAATGAGACCGCGCTCGTTGACTTCTCGGTCTAGATGAATCGCGAGTTGTGAGATTCTTGCGACAGCATTGTTTGAGCGAAACAGTTTTATCTCACCCGATCGCAGCACAACATGACCTGCAATGCCCAGGTCGCGATCAAGCCAACTATTGAGTAGCGGACCTCCGTAGATCTCAACTTGCAGAATCTTGAAGCCGTGCTTGTGATCATCGGGATTTGGTTTGATATGAAGCCCGGGCGAATCTGTATGTGCTCCCACGATTCGAAAACCCTGCTTTGCAGTTTGTTTGCCAGATCGCCATGCAACAATAGATCCGGCAGTTGCGACGAAACCAGAATTTGCAGTTGTTACGGCGGTATTTGAAAAGTCAACAAATTTTGCAGCTCGAAGTTGATGCGAGATAAATGCCACTAGATGGCGCGAAGTGGGCGAGGCGTCAAGTTGTGCCGAGATACTTTCGATATGACTTTTTGTCATTTAGTGATGCTTTTCAGAGATATTTCTTGTCCGAAGAAAGTGCATGAAGTTGCGCTCAGATCAGTTGGTGTTACGGCTTCAAATTTGGCGATACAGATAGATAGGGCATCTCGCTGGGTGAATGATAGATATCCCAAGCCACCAAAGATTGCAAGTAAAAGAATTTTCGAGACCAATGACTTCACGAACTTGAGCACAATGAGCAGCCCGAGCACGCTAAATGCGATCGCACCCAGGCCGAGATTTTTGGCGCTTTCAGAATCCAACGAAAAGAAGTCCACCCATCTAGTGTGGCAGGAGTATGAGTAACCAACCAGTAAATCTTTCTCCAAGTGGACCTCCCGAGACTCGATTACCCGCGTACGACCTCGAGGCAGTTCGAGCTCTAAATACAGCGATCAGTAGTGATCTGAAAACCCGCAGAGATTCTGTTTGTGAGGTTGTCGCAAGATATCCAACATTTCTAGATGGTTGGGCGACGATCGGTGACTTAAGTTCATCAGGAATAGACGCATATATGGCATATCGAGTCGGCTACCACCGTGGTCTAGACACTTTGCGGGCGAACTCGTGGCGTGGTTCTGGATATGTGCGGTGGAACGTAGACACAAACCGCGGCTTTCTGCGATGCCTTGCAGGACTTGCAAAAAGCGCGCGCGAGATTGGCGAATTGTCCGAGGCGGTTCGATGTGAACAATTCTTGACTCAGTGTGATCCGAGCGGAGATGCGAATCACCTGCTTCGATGAAAATAACCGATCAAACAACAGTTGCGGTTTTCGCAGGCGGTAAAAGTAGCAGATTTGGTTCGGTGAAAAGTCACGCCTTGATTAACGGTAAAGAATTCGGAGCACGAATAATTGACACCATCAAGCTTGCGGGATTTACCAAGATAATTTTGGTCGGCGGTGACCCCAATGACGCAAATCGCTGGGGTGTTAAGTTTGTGCAAGATCTTTACTTTGAATCGGGCCCACTTGGCGCGCTGATCACAGCAATGCGTTCTTGCGAAACAGATTTTCTAATGACACTGCCGTGCGATGTGCCATACATTGATGAGCATTGTTGCGAAGTCTTGAGCGACTTGCATCAAGGCTTCGAAGTGCGTGTGGCCGTGACAGATTCTCCGCAATGGCTATGTGCAACTTGGCGAATTTCAAGCTTTGATGTGATTGATGCCGATTTCCATGGGGGTGAACGCTCAATTCACAAGGTCATCGAAAAACTCAAGGTTGAATACGTTGATATTGCTGAAGACCTGTTGAAAAATATCAATCAACCCAATCAATTGAAGTCTCGCTAGTAAAGAGATCACAAAGTAGAATTAACCAGTGGCAATTGACGAAATCTCGATAGCGAGCTTCGCGCAAAGATTTGATCACAGCCTCGACTTGATCGATGTTCGCGAAGTTGACGAATACGAATCGGGTCATGTAGCTGGTGCGGTGAATATTCCGTTAAGTGAATTCGTTGGTCGACTTAACGAGATACCGAAGACAGAGGTTTTTTTTATTTGTCGGAGTGGCAGTCGAAGTATGCAAGCATGTGAGATTTGTGTTGATGCAGGACTTACCTCGGTGATAAATGTCGCGGGTGGCACGATGGGATGGATTGCTGCCGGCAGAGAAGTCGTTCTAGGTGGTCAGCCAGAGTGAGTTTTGAGTGGGTCGACTCAGAAGATGCACTAAAAGATGTAGTGACGAGTGTTTTATCCGAGTCGCGTTACGCGATCGACACCGAGTTTCATCGCGAGAAAACTTATTATCCAAAACTTGCACTGGTGCAAATTCGCTGGGGTAATCAAACAGCGCTGATTGATCCGCTTGCAGTAGATCCGCGTGGATTTGCCCGTCTATTCAACAATGATATTTTGGCTGTTTTTCACGCTGCACAACAAGACATTGAAGTATTGCGACACGCCGCATTAGAAGCGCCGAAGAACATTTTCGACTGCCAAGTTGCGGCGGGCTTTGTCGGATTTTCTACGCCGTCGCTTGCAACTCTTGTGCAAGCAGTTAAAAAGATTTCACTTTCTAAGGGTGATCGTCTCACTGATTGGCTTCGTCGTCCATTGACCGAACAACAATGCGCGTATGCGGCAGACGATGTCGTTCATCTTTTTGATCTTCATGACGAGTTGACACGACAATTATCTGAATTGGGTCGTATTGATTGGGTGACCGATGCATGCGCAGAATTGGCCATACGACCAATGGGACCGCAGGATCCCTCGGACGCTTGGCTGAAACTAAAAGAAGCTCGAGCGTTGAAAGGAAATGCGCGAGGTGTCGTTCAAGCGTTGGCAAAATGGCGCGAAGAGCGCGCTATGCGAGGCGACCTGCCGCCGCGACGGGTTATGTCTGACATGGCACTTCTGGGTATCTCACAGAAGATACCCAAGAGTGTCGAAGAACTTGCCAACACCCGCGGAGTTGACGATCGTCATCTGTCTGCTGATTATTGTCGCGAGATCATGACAGCCGTTCGGGACGGCGCAAAGAATGTTGTGTCTATGCCCACCAGCGATAACGACGACGTTGAAAAATGGGCGAGACCCGCATTGACTTTGATCACCGCATGGGTAGGAGAGTTGGCACGGAGACACAAAATTGATGC
>CAMBDT010000042.1 GCA_945865395.1 Acidimicrobium ferrooxidans DSM 10331
ACCGTGCACTATTTGCATGACATGGCTGCACTTGTTCTGCGTGAAACAGGTCTGTTGCCACACGCAAATGCTGGCGCTTTGTATCGAGACGAATTAGCGATGTTGCGTCGCGTCTCACCGTCACAAGGCATGATGATCGAGTCGTTGCGTGATGATTTAGATTGCCATCGTGGCGCACCCGATAAAGAACCCCAGCGCCGACTCGACACGTTGAACTTTGCCGGTGAATTGAATATTGCATTCACGACGGGTATTTTGATCGGCATCGGCGAAACTCGCCAAGATCGCATCGATGCACTCGAAGCAATCGCGGCGTCACACTTAAAACACGGCCACATTCAAGAAGTGATCGTGCAAAACTTCTTGCCGAAACCTCTGACAATTATGCAGCGCGAAAAACCGTGTCCGCAAGACGAATACTTGTGGTCGATCGCCGCGGCACGCATCATCTTGCCGCCAGAAATTCATTTGCAAGCACCACCAAATCTGAGCGACGACTTCGGTGTGTTGCTTGACGCAGGCATCGACGATTGGGGTGGCGTCTCGCCGGTCACGGCAGACCACGTCAACCCAGAGCGTCCGTGGCCGTCGCTCGAAAAACTACGTGCCGCAACAGAAAAGCGTGATAAAGCTCTCGCTCCACGACTGACGATTTACCCCGAGTTTGCTACTACGCCGACGAAGTGGCTCGACGACTCGTTGCACTTCAAAGTTCTGGACCGCAGCGACGCCGAAGGTCTTGGTCGCGATGACCCGGGTCAGGTCTGGCCAGAAAAAGTAACGGCGGCAGATGTTGTGCACGATGGCGCCGAAGTAATTTTGATCGGCCATCGCTCGACACAGTGGTATTCGGGAGCGAATAATCCCCCGCCAGTTTTGATCAGCGCACACAACAAGCGCAAAACTCTCACCGGCCCGATCGCCGAAATCTTGCGTGGCGTTGAATTGCAACAAGAAGTTGGCCACAACGAAATCGTCACTCTGTTTGGCGCGCGTGGCGACGAGGTGACGGCTGTGGCGCAACTTGCCGACAGTCTGCGTGCACAGATGGTTGGCGATGTTGTCACGTGGGTGCACAACCGCAACATCAACTACACAAACGTCTGCACCTTCAAATGCAAATTTTGTGGATTCTCAAAGGGCCCACTTAGTTTGAACCTCCGCGGCACGCCATACCTTCTTACACTCGATGACATCGCCGCTCGCGCCAGCGAGGCGTGGCGACTTGGCGCTACCGAGGTGACATTACAAGGTGGCATTCACCCAGATTTTGACGGCGACTATTACATTGATGTCGCACGTGCTGTTAAAGATGCTGTGCCGCAAATGCACATTCACGGTTTCACTGCGCTTGAAGTTACAGAAGGCGCAAAAAGACTTGGCGAACCGCTACACGAATACATCATGCGTCTCAAAGAAGCAGGTTTGGCATCGCTACCAGGCACCGCCGCCGAAATTTTAGACGACGATGTGCGGGCGATTATCTGCTCAGACAAGATCAACACCGAAGAGTGGCTCGAGTGTCATCGCGTTGCACATAAAGCCGGTTTACGCTCGAACATCACGATCATGTTTGGCTCGGTTGAGCACCCACAAAGTTGGGCCAAGCACATCGTGCGTACACGTGACCTACAAAAAGAAACTGGTGGCTTCACCGAATTCGTCGGCTTGCCGTTTGTACATATGGCTTCACCGATTTATCTGCAACATAAATCACGACGCGGCCCGACATTCAGAGAAACCGTTCTGATGCACGCCATCGCCCGCATCGCCTATCACGGCCTGATCGACAATATCCAAGTCTCGTGGACAAAAATTGGTCACGCCGGCGCAGCACAACTTTTGCAGGCAGGCTGCAACGATCTAGGTGGCACCTTGATGAACGAAAACATTTCACGTGCTGCTGGCGCAAGCCACGGTCAAGAAATGAACGAAGAGTCGTTTAGGGCGATCACGTCACCTCTTGGTCGCACATTGCGCCAGCGCTCAACGCTTTATGAAATGAGCGCGGTCTAAAGGCCTGAGACGGCGCGAGTTTGCTCGATGTCGTGCTTGAGTTGCATCTTCAGCGCATCAATATTTTCAAACTTGCGTTCACCGCGCAAGAAATTCGAGAATGACACACGCACGCTTTCACCGTAGAGGTCGCCATCAAAATCAAGTATGTGTGCTTCGAGTATCGAACTGTCGGCATGCTCATAAAAAGTTGGTCGTCGACCCAAGTTGATCGCGCAAACATGTTTGCTGCCGTTTGCTCGAGTCAGCACACCGGCATAAACGCCATCAGCTGGGATACAGATCGCCTTGGGCACTTCAATATTCGCCGTCGGAAAACCAATCGTTCTACCCCGCTGGTCGCCGCGCACAATATTGCCTCGCACCTCAAAATGGTGACCCAACAATTGCGTGGCGAGTTCAACTTGGCCGCCGGCCAGTGCTCGACGAATCGCCGTGCTGCTAACTGGCTCGTCAACACCGTCACCGCGGCTAATCAACTCGATTGGCACGACATCAAAATCAAACTTGGGGCCGAGTTCGCGAAGCAGTGCAACATTACCGCCGCGTTTATGACCAAAGTGAAAATCTTCGCCGATGATTACGCGCTTGGCAGATAATCCGTCTACAAGAACTCGCTTAACGAAATCAGCAGGCGTTTCGCGGCTTGAAGCCTCGTCGAACTTGACGATGCAGGTTGCATCAAGACCGGTGTTTGCGAGCAACTCTAATTTCTGCTCGAGATCTGTCAGCAACAACGGCGCCGAAGCGGGGCGCACAACACTTGCGGGGTGACGATCAAATGTCACGACCACGCTTCGTGCATCGAGAATCTCGGCTTGTTGACGCACCTGCTCGATCACCGCCTGATGACCACGATGCACGCCGTCGTAGGCGCCGATCGTCACGACACTGCGTTTTTGCTGCCCACTTTGACCGAAATCAAAACTCGTGTCGTTGATAACAATCATCAAAATTACGATACCGCGTTAGCCATTACGACGCTTGGCTTGGCGCGGCCCGAGGCACTTGGTTCATAAACCGCCAACACTGCGTTGCTCGCATCGACCAATACCCACGGCGCCGGCGAATCAAACTTCTCGAGTTCGCGTCCATGTTTAATCATCGCCTGCATCTGCTCGTCGGCGACAATACGACTCATCGTGCGCACCGCGGTGATTGGCGCGTGAACCACGACATCTTCCAAGCGAGAACACTCGCTTAGCAAAAAACTTCCGACGCTTATTCGACGCAGGTTGCGCAGATGTGCCGAGCCGCCAAGTGCGCGGCCCAGGTCGTCGGCAAGTGACCTTATATATGTGCCAGAACTGCAATGCACCTCGACATCTACTACACACGGCTCGGGCATACCCAAAACTTTGAAACTATGAATAGTCAAATCGCGCGCCGCTCGCTCGACCTCGACACCTTGTCGCGCCAATTCGTGCAAACGCACACCATCAACTTTCAACGCCGAGACCATTGGCGGCACTTGTTTGATCTCGCCGACGAAGTTTTCGGCAACTACACGCCGAATTTCTTCCAGCGTTATTGACGACATGTCGTGGGTTGCAGTTACCTTGCCAGATGAGTCGAGCGTCGAAGTCGCCGAGCCCAAAACTATTTGCGCCGTATATATTTTGTCGAGACCTGAGAGAAACGTCAACAACCGCGTGACATACCCGACCCCGACCAACAGCACACCAGTCGCATCAGGGTCAAGTGTGCCTGCGTGACCGATGCGGCGCTCGCCGAGTTGCTTACGCAAAACGCTGACTACATCATGACTCGTCATACCCGATGGTTTGTCGACAATAACCAGACCGTGCCTAGTTGGTGGCTTACGCCTCGCCACGTGATTTAACTCTCAGACTTCTTGTCACCAAAAAGTTCTCTACGACGAATCTCGTCTTGGCGCAGCACTTCATCGATGCGTTGCGCTGCCCGAATTGCGTCGTCTGGCCGAAACTGCAACACGGGCGTGCGACGTGCTCGCACCTGGTCGGCAATCACACTCTGCAGACGCTTGCGATACTCGTTCAAAGCCTCAAGAATCAGTTCGTCACCCTCGGCACCCTGCATCGAATCATAAAAAACGATGCCGCGATTCATCTCAGAGTCGACATCGACCGAAGTAATCGTCACGAAACCCAAACGGTCATCGTCAATTTTGGCAAGTTCATCGGCAATTACTTCGCGCAAGGTCTCGCTCAACCGTGCGGTTCGAGCAACGCGCCGACGAGTGTCGGTTCGCGCTGGTTTCGGGCGTCGTCGCTGATTAGCCATACGCCGTTTAGGATACGGAGGTCATGGGCTCAACTGCAGACACCTCTCAATCGGGTCGTGGAGGGTCAATACCTGCTTACCGATACAGCGCCTCTTTGGCTGCCACTATTGAGCAAAAGTGGCAAGACCACTGGGATAATAACCACACTTTCGAAGCGCCAAATACGGCGGGGCCACTTGCCGATATTGCCGGCGTCGCGGGTCGCGAGAAACTTTTCATTCTCGACATGTTTCCTTATCCGTCGGGTGCGGGTCTGCATGTCGGTCACCCGCTTGGCTATATCGCCACCGATGTATTTGGTCGTTTCAAGCGAATGACTGGCAAAAATGTTTTGCACTCGATCGGTTATGACTCATTTGGTTTGCCTGCCGAGCAACACGCAATCGTCACTGGTATTCATCCGCGAATCAACACCGAGTCGAACATTGCAAATATGCGTCGACAACTTCGCCGACTTGGTTTGGCTCACGACCAGCGACGCAGCATCAGCACAACTGATGAAAGTTATTATCGCTGGACCCAGTGGATCTTTCTTCAGATCTTCAACTCTTGGTACGACGACAAGTTAAAAAAAGCCCGAAATATCTCTGAACTAGAAAAAGAATTTGAATCAGGCAAGCGACAACTGACAACTGCACAGTCTGCAAAAAAGTGGAAAGATCTTTCAAAACTTGAGCAACGCAAAATACTCGACGAATATCGTCTCGTGTATCTCGCCAACGCGCCGGTGAACTGGTGTCCGGGTCTTGGCACAATTTTGGCCAACGAAGAAGTCACCGCCGAGGGTCGCAGCGACATCGGCAATTATCCCGTGTTCAAACGCAACATGCGCCAGTGGACAATGCGCATCACGGCGTATGCCGATCGCTTGTTAGACGATCTCGATCGCCTTGATTGGCCAGAGTCAATCAAACTGATGCAACGCAATTGGATTGGTCGAAGCACCGGTGCTCGCGTGAGATTTGCATCATCGGCTGGCGAGATTGAAGTTTTCACGACCCGGCCCGACACGCTTTTTGGTGCGACGTTTATGGTGCTGTCGCCAGAACACCAGTTGGTCGATGCGCTGACAACAAAGTCGCAACGCTCGGCTGTTGAAAAATATCGCGAGACGGCACGCAAACTCAACGACAACGAGCGACAAAATGACGATCGCAAAAAAACCGGCGTCGATACCGGCGCTACGGCAACCAACCCGGTTACGGGCCAACAAATACCAATTTGGATCGCCGATTATGTGTTGATGGGTTACGGCACAGGCGCGATCATGGCCGTGCCATCGGGTGATCAGCGCGACTTCGAGTTCGCCCGCGCCTACAACTTGCCAATTGTCGCCATTCAAATGCCGCCAGACGATTGGTTCGCGGGCCACAACATCGCGCCAACTAATGACTGCAAAATGTGGCCATCGGCATTCGTCGGCGAGGGCATTTACATCAATTCATCGAACAAAAATATTTCGCTGGATGGCACGCGTTCGATGAGCGACGCAATTGCGCTAATCAATGCGTGGCTCGAAAAAAATGAGTTCGGCGAGTCGGCGATCACCTACAAACTTCGCAACTGGCTGTTCTCGCGTCAGCGCTATTGGGGTGAGCCGTTTCCAATTGTTTACGACGAGAACGATATGCCGCACGCTGTGCCCGACAAATTGTTGCCAGTCAAGTTGCCCGAACTCACCGACTTCAAACCACAAGCGCTCGACCCTAGTGACGAAACGACTGACCCGATGCCACCACTCGCGCGAGTTACCGACTGGTTAAAAGTCGAACTTGATCTCGGCGACGGCAAAAAAACTTATCGACGTGAAGTTAACGTGATGCCGCAATGGGCCGGCTCGTGTTGGTATGAGTTGCGCTATCTCGACCCGACGAATAGTGAACGATTCGTCGACGCCGAAGTCGAACGCTATTGGATGGGTCCAAAATCTGCGGGCCACACGGGCGGCGTCGATTTATATGTCGGCGGTGTCGAACACGCAGTATTGCATTTGCTCTATTCGCGCTTCTGGCACAAAGTTTTGTTCGACCTCGGACATGTTTCTAGTGAGGAACCATTCCACAAACTTTTCAATCAGGGATACATTCAGGCGTACGCATATCGCGACTCGCGCGGACAAACAGTGCCGGCCAACGAAGTTGTCGAGCAAAATGGCAGCTACACCTTCGAAGGCGAAACTGTCGCTCGCGAATACGGCAAGATGGGCAAAAGTCTAAAGAACATCGTCACACCAGACGAGATGTATGACGAATTCGGCGCCGACACTTTCAGACTGTACGAGATGAGCACTGGCCCACTTGATGCCAGTCGCCCATGGAACACCCGCGATGTCGTCGGCATGCAACGCTTTTTGCAACGCACCTGGCGCAACTTAGTAGACGAAGAAACTAATGAGTTACATATTTCAAATGACTCGGCGCCACTTGAATTGCGTCGCGCTCTGCACCGCTGCATTCAAGGCGTACACCAAGACATGGAGAACCTGCGTTTCAACACGGCGATTTCAAAACTGATCGAACTGAACAACGCGCTGACCGTGCACGTCAATGCAACGGGCTCGACACCCCGCGAGATTGCCGTGCCGTTAACCCAGATGCTTTCGCCACTGTGCCCGCACATCGCCGAAGAGTTGTGGCAGAAACTCGGCGCCGAGACGCCAATTACTTATACGACGTTTCCTGTTGCTGACCCACAAATGCTTGTCAGCGAAACAATAGAAATACCAGTGCAGGTCAACGGCAAATTGCGCACGCGTTTGGCTGCACCTGCAGACATCTCAGACGACGAACTGCGAGCCCTCGCCCTCGCCGACGCCAAAGTCATCGCCGCACTCGCCGGCGCCACCCCCGCCAAAATCGTCATCGTCCCCAAACGCCTGATCAACTTCGTTCTATAAAAAATTAATTCAAGAACTTTGCGGCGCGGTTGAGCGCGTCGAAGTCGACTGATTTGAACATCAACAAGATTGCGCGGTCAACACCCCAACTTCGCCACACATCGAGACGCGGGTCGTCGCCACGCAGCAGCGCTTCGTCATAGTGCTCCCAAACTGAAACCGTAAACGGCTTGTCGATGCCAGAGTTTGCGTGCGCAAGTTTTGCGGCCGCCAAAATCTCGCCAGCGCGCTCGTGGCTTGCGCGAATATTGATTCCGTTTGTGCGAGTTCCGGCAATTTTCGCTAAGGCG
The DNA here is from genome assembly GCA_945865395.1 of Acidimicrobium ferrooxidans DSM 10331. GTDB lineage: Bacteria > Actinomycetota > Acidimicrobiia > Acidimicrobiales > Ilumatobacteraceae > BACL27. Next base: position 7,469 of record CAMBDT010000042.1, read on the forward strand.
ACACTGTTCGCACCGAGGATCACATGCGGTATTGGGCTTGCAATTGGAAACGCCGCAAGTTCTGCGCGCCGATTTGGTGACCACATTTCATTCATTACATCAAGCGCGTCAATAACAGCCGTATGACGATCAGCGATTTTTTCGGGCGGCAACAAGCCGATCGCCCTGCGCTCAGCAGCAAACGGACTATTCGGCGAAGCACCAGCGCCCAAACCCAAAACAAATCGGCCGCCTGAGATCTGTTGCATTGTCGCAACGCTGTTGGCAAGAATCGCCGGGTGTCGATTGCCGACATTCACGACCAACGGCCCAAGTTCGATAGTCGATGTCACGCCAGCCAATGCACCGAGCAAAGTAAAACACTCTGGCATGTCAGGTGCTTGCATCACATCACCAGCGAGATGGTCAACGGTCCACAAAGTTTTGAAACCAGCGGCCTCGGCTGCCAACGCGGCGTCGCGTGCAATTGGCCAAATTGAATTTCCTGGGTTGATTTGCAGGTCAAACCGCATGCCAGAAGGCTAATTGGTAGAATTAGTCCATGAATACGCAGACTGCGTCAATAAAGCCGAGCCTCGCTGTTGTAGACGGCAAGACGGCATCACTCAGCGAAATTCTCGAAATTCTAAATCGCGATGGTGGCGTAATCGTGCACAACATGCTGACCCCTGAAGTTGTCGCACGAATGCTCGAAGAACTCAAACAAACAACGACCACTGCTCAAGTTGGCCCCAAGACAAGTCACGAACTCGTCAATTATTTCTGGGGAGAACAAACCAAGCGCTTTACCCGCCTCGCACAACGCTCGCAAACTTTTGCCGACGAGGTTCTCGTGCACCCGATCTTGCTCGGCTTAGCAGATGCTCTTTTGAATCCACATTGCGCCAGTTATTGGATGAACACGGGTCAAATGATGATCGTCATGCCAAGCGGCAACCCGCAATACATGCACCGCGACTCAGACGACTGGCCGACGATGAACACACCAACAACACCGGTCTGTCAAGTCAGTTGCATGTTCGCACTCTCTGAATTCACTGCCGAAAATGGCGCGACGCGGGTCGTGCCTGGTAGTCACAAGTGGTCAGACTTCTCACGCGAAGCCACCGAAGACGAAATCACGCAAGCAGTCATGCCTCTCGGCAGCGGCATGATCTATACAGGCAAAGTTCTGCACAGTGCCGGGGCCAACAAAACCAAGAGCGAAGCCCGCTTCGGCCTGCACATGTCATATATATACGGTTGGCTCACCCCCGAAGAAGCGAGTTGCCTCGGCGTCACCGAAGAGCGCGCCAAAACTCTGACGCCGCTTCAACAGCGGCTGCTCGGCTATCGCTGCTACGACGCATCAAACCTAAATGGTGGCCGATTATGGACCGTCGACTACGAAGATGTTCCAACTGGTTTGGGATGGAAGTCATGACAAAAAAAGAGATCAGCGGTCTCAGCGAAAGTTTTAATCGCGAAGAATATAACTCGCCTGAGATTTTTAATATCGAGATGCAAAAAATCTATGGCACAAATTGGTGTTTCGCCGGACTTAGTGAAGAACTCGGCAAAGTCGGCGATCGCTTAGTCATCGACATCGGCAACGAGAGCATTTTGGTTTTGCGCAACCGCGAAAACCACCTGCGCGCTTTTTACAATGTCTGCCAGCATCGTGGCTCGCAACTCTGCGATGCAAGCGGTTCTGGTTTCGGTGCGGCAATCACGTGCCCATATCATTCGTGGAGTTACTCAGTTGAAGGCGCACTCGTCGCCACCCCTCTACACGAAAAAGATTCAATCGACCGCGCAACTCTTGGTTTGAAACCGGTCAAGGTCGACGAGTGGCAAGGTGCGATTTTTGTTTCGCTCGATCCGAATGCCCAGCCCTTAACAACATGGCTCGACGATCATTACTCGCGGCCACGCGAACTCGAAAAATTCGATCTAGCGACTCTCAAGAATGCTCGAACGACAATCGACGAAGTCGAAGCCAACTGGAAGGTACTCGCCGAAAACTACAGCGAGTGCTTGCACTGCGCCGTTGTGCACCCCGAACTCGTCGATCTGGTGCCTGTATATAAAACCGGCAAAACAATTCAAGAAGATCGACCCGACTGGGGCGTAAGTCTCTCGCCTGGCGCAACATCATTGTCGTTTAAGAAAGATGAAAATCTGCCGCTGTTGCCGGCAATGGACGATTTAGACGACTATTCGGTATTCGGAGCGTATGTATACCC
>CAMBDT010000043.1 GCA_945865395.1 Acidimicrobium ferrooxidans DSM 10331
CGAGTAGTTGAAAAGTTCGCCGAAATGCGCAGTGGCGCAATAGTTAACTTCACTGAAAATCAGGCGGCGCTGCACACGGCGTTGCGTGCAACGAAGACGACCAGTATTGAGCTGGACGGTCAAGACATTGTCAAGCAGGTGCATCAAGAACTTGAAAAGCTTCAAGTTTTTTCTGAAAAAGTACGTCGCGACAAAAAGTTCAAAAAGATTGTCAATATCGGCATCGGCGGAAGCGACCTTGGGCCGGCACTAATTTATGACGCTCTGAGCGCGAGCCATAAAACAGAAATTGAATGTTTTTTTGTCGCCAATATTGATTCGACAGAAATTAAGTCGGTCTTAGAAAAATGCCAGCCGCAAGAGACGATGTTTGTCGTTTGTTCGAAATCGTTTAAGACTGCCGAAACTTTGGCGAACGCACGAATTGCAAGACAGTGGCTGGCCAAGGGGTTGGGCGTCTCGGTTGAAAGCGAAGTAGTTGCCGAGCACTTTGTTGTGGTCTCGGCAAACATTGCGCAGGCTCGTATCGCTGGCGTGCATGCGGCGAATGCGTTTCAGATTTGGCCGTGGGTTGGCGGAAGATTTTCGATTGCGTCAGCGATGAGCCTGGCACCGATCATCGCGTTTGGATTTGATGCATTTTCGGATTTTTTGGCCGGTATGCGAAGTGTCGATGACCAGATGCAGAATGCCAATCTAGAAAACAACATCACGCTGATTTTGGGCATGATCGATGTCTTCAATTTTGGTACTCGTCGCTTTTCGAGCCAGGCGATTCTGCCATATGCATCGGCATTGCGCCTGTTGCCAAATTATTTGCAGCAGTTAATTATGGAGAGCAATGGCAAATCGGTGCGGCAAGACGGCAAGCCGACAGATGTCGCAACTTCGCCGGTTGTTTGGGGTGGCGTCGGCACGAATTCACAGCATGCGTTTATGCAGATGTTGCATCAAGGTATGCAGATCGTGCCTGCAGAATTTATTGGCTTTGCACAACTAGCCAATGTTGATGCTGAATCACATGACGCGCTAATGGCGAATATGTTTGCCCAAGCCAAGGCGTTGGCATTTGGCGACACTCAACACGCGACAAATGATTCTGTGATTGGGCCGCACCGCGAGATGGCAGGCAATCGGCCGTCGACGACGTTGCTGGCAAAATCGCTGACTTCGAGGACGCTCGGTGCTTTGATCGCGATGTATGAGCACCGAGTATTCGTGCACGGGGTGATCGCCCAAATCAATAGTTTTGATCAATGGGGTGTCGAATTGGGCAAAACTCTTTCGGTTGAGATCAATCAGCAAATTACTAACGGTGAGTCGGCAGTTAATGACTCTTCGACCAAAAGCCTGATTGCCAAGTATCGCCAGTTGCGACGAAAAAACTAAAAACGACATTTCATAAAAACTAGTTACCGCTAGTCACGGCTAGTGCGATTAAGGGCGAGTTGCTTGGTGGGTCAAGTCTCTGCGCCTACGCTGTTGATATGCCTACAGGGTTTATAGCGGTCAAAATTTCACAAGCAGAGCGGATGATGAATCTGCTGGCATTGCTCGTCGACCGCGCCAAACCTTTGACTTTGCGACAAGTGCGCCAAGAGTTGGGCAAACAATATCCAGATAGTGATGAGGCGGCTCGTGCGGCGTTCGAGCGCGATAAAGCGGCGTTGCGCGAAATGGGTATTCCGATCGAGACAAAAACTCTCGGCGGAGACGCGGCGGGTGAAGTGACCTATTGGGTCAACCGCTCAAATTATGAACTTAGCGATTTGAGATTGACCGATGAAGAGCGCGAGGCATTGCAATTAGCCGTTGCGACCGTTCACTTGGGCGCCCAACATGGCGAAGAAGCGTTGTGGAAACTCGGCGGAGAAAGAATTTTGGGCAAAGCGTCGATGAGCGTGAACATTGGTTTGGTCGACGCGAACATGAGCGCGATTACTGATGCGGTGATGAAACGCAAGACGCTGAACTTTGACTACAAAGGCGAGAAGCGACAAGTTGACCCGTATGGCATGCTTTCGCGAAATGGCTTTTGGTACATCATCGGCTTCGATCACCTGCGCCGAGATAAGCGAGTGTTTCGCGTTGATCGAATTGAAGGTTCAGTTTTGGCAGGCGAGGCGCGCGCGTTCAAAACGCCGGTTGATTTTGATGTGTCGGCTGCTGTGCCAACCGAAAAACAAATGTTGGCTGCAGGCGACGGCGAGGTGACGACGGCTGTCGTGCTTGTTGACGCCCCATTAGCCCCAGGGGTGCGGCGCGAATTCGGCGAAAGTGCAGTGATTCGTGATCGCGAAGACGGAAGCGTCGAGTTTTCGATACCGTGCGCCAATCTCGACGGGTTCAGGCTGTGGTTGTTTGCGATGGTTGATAGCGCCGAGGTTCTCGAGCCGCAATCGGTGCGCGATCATGTTGTGCAATGGCTAGAAAGTCTCGCGGCAGGTAAGTGATGGCTGCAAAAAAACGCACGGCGAAGAAAAATACAGCGAAGAAAACTGTCGCGAAGAAGACTGTCGCAAAGAAAACTGTCGCAAAAAAGAGCGTCACAAAAAAGCGGTCGAGCAAGCCTGCAAAAAAATCGGCAGCAAATTCGGCACGACCGGCACGACGCGGCCCGCGAAGTGCGGCGCAACGCGTAAGCGGTTTGCTGGTGATGTTGCCGTGGATTATGCAGCGGCAACGAGTCAAGATTTCGACGATGGCTCGGCAGTTCAACTTGAGCGAAGCCGAACTGGTCGAAGATTTGCAGATGGCTGCAGTTTGTGGCGTGCCGCCATATACGCCAGACGCTCTGATTGACGTATATATGGATGACGGAATGGTTATCGCCGAAGTGCCACTTGTGTTTTCGCGGCCACTCAAATTGAGTACGGCAGAATTGTTTGCCGTTTCGGTGATGGCTCAAACGGCAATGCAGTTGCCAGGCGCCAATAAGAAAGGCCCGTTGGCGTCGGCGTTGGCAAAACTTTCACCACTAATGCCCGCAGGTGCCGAAACGATAAAAGTTCAATTGCCCAAGACTCGGTTTGTAAAAGAGTTGTTGGTCGCAGTTGAAACTGGCGAACGTCAAGAAATTGAGTATTTTTCGCCAGCAACTTCTAAACGCACGGCCCGAACAATAACGCCACGAAAAGTCTTTGAAGATGCAGGTCGTTGGTATGTTGCGGCCGACGATCATTTATCGGGCGAAGATCGGGTGTTTCGAGTTGATCGCATCGAAAAACTAGCAGGTGTGCAGATTTTTGATCAATTGCGTGAAGTTCGCGACGATGAACTTCCGTGGTTCTCAGAGAGCCTGCAACAAGTCACCTTGCGCGTGCAAAAGCAGGCCCGATGGATTGTCGAGTCGTATCCATATGTGTCGCGAGTTGACAACAAAGATGGCAGCGTCGACCTGATTATCTCGATTACTTCGAAGCATTGGCTGGGGCGACTGTTGTTGCGAGCCGGCAACGGTGTGAAGGTTGTGAAACCTGCCGAGCACAAACAGTTGGCGAGCGAGACAGCGCGCAGCGTTTTGGCGCGGTATCAAACAACTGTTAGTTAACTAGTTAATTAGCTAGCCAGTTTTTAGGCGCCGAAATGCGCGGCAAGTTGCTCGACGGTCGTGATGTTGTGCGCACGCAACAAGTGCGGCAGCACCAGGGCGGTGCCGAGGGCATCGGCGAGGGCATCGTGCGGGCGGGTGACGACAACCCCGTAGCGAGTAGTCACATCTTTGAGTTTGTGCGAGTTGACCCGTTTTGGGTCGAGTGCGCGAGACATTTTTAAGGTGTCGAGCGGCCCGTTGTAATTAATTTCGGTTTTTAAACGCGTAGCCTCGCCGTTGAGAAAGCCGATGTCGAACTTGGCATTGTGGGCGACGAAAACCGTGTCGTGCAAATAATTTTTTAGCGTGGCGACCATTTCTTGAGGGCTGATGCCACGGCGCAAGTCAGAGCGTTTGATGCCGTGCACCTTATAAGCGCCGAGCCGACCAGGTTTCCAAAAAAAGCGTCTTACGAAGGTCTCGTATTGTTCTTCGATTGTGCCGTCGCTGCGTGAAATGACCACACCAAGCTGCAAGACGAAGTCGTTGGTGCCAGATAGGCCAGTTGTTTCAGTATCGACGACGGCGAAGCGAATGTCATTCAGAGATTTATTTTTGATAACCGATTGCATCAAAAGAAACTTACCTGACCGATGTTGCGAAGATTTTGCCGAGACTTGTTGGCTTATTTGCTGGCGAGTGCTTTGGCGAAGATCTCACGATCGAAATAATCTCGCCACAGCGCAATTTTTGATTCGCTGACGACGAATAGCCCAGCCACATCGAGTTCGACCCAGCGACCATCGATTTGAAATCTGTCGGTGCGTTCGTTCATGACGACGCCGTGTTCGAGGTCGCCACTGGCAACTTGATGATGGATTATCCACTCGTAGGCCGAGCATTCGGCGAGAAAACCACCGAGAGTCTGCTCGATTGCGGCTCGACCGAAAACTTTGGTAATTGGCACATTGTCGTATTCGCAGTCTTGCGACATCATGTCGAGAGCAGCAGTTAAATGATGACCTTGAATCGACTCAAAAAATGAGGTGACAAGTGCGTCGGGGTCTTTGGGTGCTGAAGGCATATCTTCAATCATGACACGCCGTAATGCTTGAACTGGGCGTTAGAGCTATTTAGTAGTGGTCTTCATTCTTTTCTTGTGGTGGACGAATAATTTTTGCGCGAATGCCAATTGGGGAGATCACTTTATATCCCGCTAGATGACGCTGTTCTTCGTTTTCGCCACCCCAAAAGCCGTATTCGTGATTTTCGCGAGCGAAGTCGCGACAAGGTGTTCTTGCGGGGCAGCATTTGCAGAGCGTGATGGCTTTTGCTTCACGTCGAATTCTTGCTTGCGGTCGCTCAGAGTTTGGTGCAAAAAAAAGACTGCGTTTGCCGGCGCATTTTGATTGCTCGCGCCATTTGGTGAGTTGTTCCAGCGCACGCAGTGATTCAAGAGTTAAATAGTCGGGAAAACTCTCAGAGGTATATGTCACGAACCGTACATTATTAATTCGAAAAAGTAAAGCAGAAACTTTGCTTGAGAAAATATTTAATTACAAACTTGTAACTATGTTCAACTATTAACTGTGTCGAACTGTGTCGAACTGTGTCGAACTCTTGAACTAGAGAAGTTCGGCGGCCAAGCTGGCCACTTCACTGCGCTCGCAAGCCTCGAGGGTGATGTGGCCAAAGCAACTTTGACCAGCAAATGCCTGAACCAACACGGCGAGCGCGTTGTTGCTTTCACCCATGTATGGCGCGTCGATTTGGCTTGTATCACCCGTGAAAACGACTTTCGTGCCGTCGCCGATTCGGGTCAAGATCGTTTTCAAGGTCGTTGGTTCGAGGTTTTGTGCCTCGTCGACCACGACGATCTGGGCTTGCAGGCTGCGCCCGCGCAAGAAGGTGACCGACTCGAGCGTTAACTGACCGCGGGCGATTAGGTCGTCGATCAACCCGCGGGCGTCGCGACTCGAACGGTCATCGGTTAGCGCGACAACTGCGTCGTGAATCGCCGACATCCATGGATCGAGTTTTTCTTCGAGGCCGCCAGGTAGAAAGCCGACATCGGCGCGACCAACTGGGACGAGTGGTCGATAGACAGCCAAGCGTTCGTAACGATGTTGTTCGACTACTTGTTCGAGACCGGCGGCGATTGCCAAAACTGTTTTTCCGGTGCCGGCGCGACCGTCGAGTGCCACGACAGTGATTTGCGGATCGAGCAAAAGTTCGAGGGCAAAGCGCTGCTCTTTGTTTCGGGCGCGCAGACCCCACGCCTCTGGGGCGTTTTGTTGCATCAAGCGCAACTCGTTGTCGCGGCATCGGGTAAGAGCCGACTGTGAGCCGCAACGCAGAACAGCAAAATTGTTTTCGTATAAACCGTTGGCGCCTTCAATTTCTGACTTTTCGATGCCCTCAGATTTGTAGAGGCTGTCGATTGCTTCGACGGTGGCGTCGAATGTCGACCAGCCCATCGGTTTTTCGGAGCGGCCACCACTGACAGGGCGATGTTCGAGTGCGGTCAGACCCATGTGGGCGGCTTTGATGCGCAACGCCGCATCGTTTGAAACGATGCAGGTCGGCGAAACCGATGCTTGACCGAGCGCGGCGCCGATTATGCGATTGTCTGGCACCTGCGGATCGAGCCCGTGCTCTATTAATAGATGCTTTTGAATGCCGTTTACTTCGATCTGGATTGTTGATCCTGATTCGGTGCCACTAATTGGCGTCGGTTCTTTAAGTGAGCCACCGGCTTTGCGCCGCAGATCTTCGATTGCGCGAAGCGCGCTGCGTGCCGAGCGGCCGACATCATCCATTCGGGTTTTTAACCCGTCAAGTTCTTCGATCACGGTCAACGGAATAACGATCGCGCAATTTGGAAAACTGTGCAGACAATTTGGGTCGGCAACTAAAACGGAAGTGTCAAGCACAACTCGCGAACCGACTGGTGTCGTGAACAAGTCGGCGAACTGCTCGTTGGTTTTTTCAGAAATTGATTTTGAAGTTGACAACGAAGTTAAGTGTTGCTTCTTCGTGTTGGGTGTTGGTGGATGGGATGAGCCAAAAGCGCTCTTGAGAGGGCGAATTTAAGGGATTTTTAAAAATTTGTTTAAAATTTCTTTTTGAGACCGAAAAATTATCTGATCGGGCGAATTTTTCGGCTGGGGAGCGCCGGCGAAATAGTTCGAGTCGAAATTTCGCCAGAGGGTTTATCCACAAGCGATTTTTTAAACTAGACACGAGCGACACACGAATGTTGATGCTGGGAAAGCTTTATAAAATAAGGCTTTGGTGAGTTCGTGTGATTGACGGTCTGAAAATGCCGAACTATTCGTGGATGCTCGAGATTGCAGAAAATTTCTGTCTCGCGAGATATTTTTTTGAGATTTTTCGCGCGCAGTTTCGTTTTTGGATCGTGCGGCGCGAAAAGTTCGAAATTGCGCTCAATGCTTGCAATTTGTTTGCAAACCTACTCAAATAGATGTTCAACGGTAATCCGTAACCGAAGAAAGCAAGGTAATAGAAATGACTAAAGCAGAATTGATTGATGCAGTGTCACAGAAAGCAGGCGTGTCGAAGGCAGATGCCGAACGCACGATTGCAGAATTCTTTGACCTCGTCGTCTCATCCGCTATGCAAGGCGACAAGGTTGCTTGGCCGGGTTTCGGCTCGTTCAGCACCTCGAAGCGAAAGGCTCGCATCGGCAGGAATCCTCAAACTGGGGCTCCCGTGCAGGTGAAAGCATCAACAGCGATGAAGTTCAGCTCGAGTTCAACACTCAAAGCTGCTCTGAATCCAAACCGCTAGACAAGCAATAACAAACAACAAGGAGAAATAAAATGGCAGCAAAAAAGCGCAAGAAGGCCAAGAAGGCCGCTAAGAAGGCACCTGCAAAGAAGCGTCGTAAGGCTAAGAAAAAGAAATAAGGCCTTAAGCCACTTCAAGCAAGTTGGTTCGGAATACCGTAAGAAGAGGGGCTTCGGCCCCTCTTCTTTCTTTTATAGCGTTAGTTGCGCGTTAGCTGGCGTAAGCGCCGCGCGAGTCGCGCGTTAGTTTTCAAGTTGTCGGGCAACTGCCAAGTCATCTGCCGTGTCGATGTCGACCGCGAGACTTGAATCGTGAAAAACCCGCACTGATAATCCATAAGTTTTGGCTCTTTTTTGATGGGCGGCGAAACTGTTCTTGCCGTAGCAGAACTCGAAGTCGAAATTTGTCGGCAGAACCATGACGTTGGTGCCATCTTGATGGCGATCGGGGACGAGCGTTATCGACGAGAGCAAAGTTTCGGGGCTTTGGTCGCTGAGTAGATGATCGAATTCGGTGGCGAGCGGCAGATCGCTGTGGGTGACGATTGCAAGTTGCTTGTTTCGCGTGGCGGCGAACTTGACGCCTTCGCGCACTGCGGCGTTGAGGCCGACTTCGGGTTGCCAAACGATTGTTGCGTTGTGGTCACGAGCCCATTGCGCGACATCTTCGTCGTCGCACACGACGAACACGTCGAAGTTGGACGCGGCGTTGATCACGCGATCGGCACAATATTTTGTCAAGACGATTCGCTCGGCTGGTGTCAGCAAATCAGATAGCCGCTCTTTGGCGTGGTGAAATGCTTTGACAGGGATGACTACGGCGACTGTCGATAGATCGAGCGAAGTGTTTGGTGCGGACCGCTGCGAAGGCACCTGCGAAGCCTACGGTTTATGGGGCTTTGCCCGCATACTCTTATAGGCGTGGAAAGCCATATTGCGGTCGTTGGTGCTGGTTCGTGGGGAACGACGGTTGCAAATGCGGTGGCGAAAAATCAGTCGACGATTTTGTGGGCGCGGCGCGGTGAGTTGGCCGAACAAATTTCGACGCGTCACGAAAATATCGACTATTTGCGCGGCGTGAGTTTGAATGAAAGTTTGCGGTGCTCGTCGGTGTTGCAAGATGTCGTGACGAACGCGTCAATCGTGATGATGGCGGTGCCGTCGAATGGTTTTCGCGATGTCGCTACCGAGGTTGCCAAGTTTGTCGGCAGTGATGTGCCGATTGTCAGTTTGGCAAAAGGGCTCGAGCGCGAGACTTTGAAGCGGATGAGCGAAGTGACGCAAGACTTAATGCCGCGCAACCCGGTGGCGGTGTTGACTGGGCCGAACTTGGCGCACGAGATTTTGGCGGGGCAGCCGGCGGCGACTGTTGTCGCGTGTGGTGACGAGCGGGTGGGCAAGATGATCCAAAAAATAATTTCGTTGCCGACATTGCGTGTGTATACGAACCCAGATGTTGTCGGTTGCGAGATTGCTGGTGTCGTGAAAAATGTGATTGCAATTGCTGCGGGCATCGTTGAGGGAATGGGCTTTGGCGAGAACTCGAAAGCGACGCTGATTACTCGCGGTCTGGCCGAAATGTCGAGGCTTGGCGTTGCGTTGGGGGCGAACCCGAACACTTTTACGGGGCTTGCTGGTTTGGGTGATGTTGTCGCGACTTGCGCGTCGGCCAAAAGTCGCAACACTGCTGTGGGTGTGCGCCTTGGGCGCGGCGAAACTATCGAGTCGATAACTGAGTCGATGTTGATGGTGGCTGAAGGCGTGCGGTCATCGTTATCGGTGTTGCAACTTGCGCAACGATGCAAAGTTGAGATGCCAATCACCGAACAGGTTGCCGCCGTATGTGAAGGCAAAACGAACGCCAAAGATGCACTCGTGCAGTTGATGGCGCGAACGATGAAGTCTGAGTTCGACTGATGCGTGCAGTTGGTGTGCGCGGAGGCGCATGGGTTGGCGCTGTGAACGCATGGGGCGATGTGTTCGTGGATGGTCAAGAGCGGTTGCGGTGGTTTGTCGCCGCAGACGATCGGTGGTATCGACCGTCGCGTGAGACGACGGTAAGGCAACGCGAGATTTCTGGGGTGCCCGTGATTGAAACGCGAATCAAAGTGCCGGGTGGTGACGCGGTGCAACGGGTTTATGGTGTCGCGAATTTGGGCGGCGCGATTGTTGTCGAGATATATAACGACTCGTCGTTGCCGTTTGCTGTCGCGTTCGATCGCGGTGATATCGCCAC
>CAMBDT010000044.1 GCA_945865395.1 Acidimicrobium ferrooxidans DSM 10331
GTCGTCACGATTAGACAACAATGTTCGGTGTCGGCAAGTTCGCGCAATGCAGCGGCAACTAATTCGATTTCGTCGGCGACAACGCGCGCGACTGGTTGCCACGGGTTTGCGAGATGTTTGGTGAAATATTCGTGAATCGCAGGGCCACCCAAGTCTTTGTAAATGCCCGCAGATGCGCGATCAGAAACGGTGACGATGCCGATCTTTGCTGGCGAAGTTTTAATGTCGGTCACGAGTAGTTACCAGAAAAGGTTTTGTGGGTCGTTATATTTTTTGCCAAACGAGAGTTTGCGGACAATTGATTTATAAATTTGTCGCCAGCCGAAGCGAAAGCCAGTTAGCGAGCGGGCCGTGAATGAGACAGCCTGCAGTCGCTCGATTGACGCACGGAATCCGCGCAGCATCGCAGTTTCTGTCGCGCTCAGTATTAACGGTTCAATCGTCGCCGGAAACGCGCGGGTCTCAAACTTAAATGATTCGTAGTCCATTTCATAAACCGCTTGCAAGCGATTTGCCGTATGTTGGTCGCAGACCTGTTCGAGTTTGATGCCAAAGCCAACATTGTGGCGTTCGAGAGTCAACGAAGTGCCCGCGCGACGATTTACTTCGTCAACTAGGCGTTGCATCTCGGCTGGCTGTTCGACTCGTGCGACCATGTTGTAGTTGAACTTGTCAGGGTGCACGATATGACTCTGCGGTAAGAAATGGTGATCGTCCATGAACTCGTTTGTTTGCTCGGTGAGCATCTTGGCGAACAATGCAAAACTTTCAGTGACATTGATACGGCCGTCATTGATTTGGTCTTTGCAAAGTTCAATTGCTTTATCTGGTGTGCCTGGAGCGCGACAAAAGATGCGGTTCTCCCAAGCCGAGTAAGCGCGGGCGAGTGGGTCGCGAGTTGCATAGACGCGCAACCATTCGGGTGAATTTAAAATTTCTTCTATTTGGTTGGCGTTCATGTCGATGAGTTTGGTCAAGCCGCTGACACCAAGTTCGTGGATCGTTTGTGATCTCGCCATGTGTGGGCTGATCAGACGGTCGAGTCGCGACTGGTCGTATGAGCCGCTGGCCTTGGCAAGCAGCATTTTTATGCTGCTGCATGCAACTTTGGTTGTCGGGCAATACATGATTTTGAGTTTTGGCGCGACAAGCAAAAAGCCTGCGAAGGGCTTTAATCGGAAGTCTTTTTCGCTTACCACCTTGGTGCGCTCGATTTCATTTGCCGGCTTTCGTCAAAAGTTTGGTCATGATCATCGCGACCGACTGCTCGAGGGTTTCTTTGTTTGCACCAACTGTTACTTCGGGTGACTTGGGCGGTTCGTAAACACTGTCGACGCCACTGAGGCCCGTCATTTCTCCGCTGCGCACTTTGCTGTAGAGACCTTTGGTGTCGCGACGCTCGCACTCTTCAACTGGCGTAGCGACATGCACTTCGACGAATCGCAGCTGGTTGTCATTGTGAATTTTTCTGGCGTGTTCGCGAGATGCGATGAACGGCGAGATGATCGGCACGATTGCGACTATGCCCGCATCGGCAAACAAGCAAGCAACTTCGGCGACACGGCGAATATTTTCGGCTCGGTCATCGTCTGAGAAGCCAAGCCCTGCGCTCAGACCGTGACGCAGATTGTCGGCGTCGAGAATGTATGCGAGTCGACTTGTGTTCATAAGTTCGCGGGCGAGTTCGTTGGCGATTGTTGATTTGCCTGAGCCAGAGAGCCCAGTCAGCCAAACGGTTGCACCAGAAAGGCCGTGTTTGTTCCAGCGTTGGGTGCGACTGATCAGTGGTTCATGCCAGACAGGTTTAGTCATTATTTATGCTCACTTGTGATTTCAAGTTTAGGCGTAGGCGCTTATGAGCGGGGCGAGAGCAGCATGCCTGCAGCGGCAGTTTGGCCCGACGCCTCGTCTATAAGTATGAATGAACCCGTAGTGCGGTTTTGGTGATAATCATCAAAAAACAACGGGCTGGTCGTATGCAGTGTGACACGACCGATTTCGTTGAATTTCAAATCTTTGATGCCTGTCTCGCGATGCAGATTTGAAATATCTAATCGATAGAGGACATTAGAAACTTTGCCGCGGACAAGTTTCGTGGTGTGTTTGAGCGAATATATCTTGTCGAGTTGCAACGGCGCCGAGTCATCCATCCAACACAACATCGCTTCAATTTCTTGCGAAGATCTTGGCCTGTTATGTGGGCGACAAATCATGTCGCCGCGAGTGATCGACAAGTCATCGGCCAATAAAATTGTTGCCGCTTGACCAGGCTCGGCTTGTGTCAGTGCGCCATTGGGCGAGTCGATGCCGGTAATCGTGCTGGTCAAACCTGAGGGCAAGACCATGATGTCATCGCCGACTCGCAACACGCCGCCAGCGACGCGGCCTGCGTAGCCGCGATAGTCGGGGTTGTCTGCGCGTTGTGGGCGAATGACAAACTGCACCGGAAAGCGAGTATCGATTCTGTTTTCATCGCTTGCTGTGTAGACATTTTCGAGATGATGCAAAAGTGTTGGGCCTTCGAACCAAGGCATGTTGGCTGAGCGGCTAACGACATTGTCGCCTGCGAGTGCGCTGATCGGCAAAAATGTGACGTCACGTAGGTCAAGACGCGACGCAAAATTTTCGAACTCGTCGCGAATTTTGTTAAATGCTTCGACGTCGTAGTCGACAAGGTCCATTTTGTTGACGCAGATCACGAGGTGGGGCACGCCCAGCAGTGAGACGAGCAAACTATGGCGCCGTGTTTGTTCGACAACGCCAGTACGGGCATCGACGAGCACGATTGCCAGATCTGCATTTGACGCACCCGTGATCATGTTGCGCGTGTATTGAATGTGGCCGGGGCAATCCGCGATTATAAAACTGCGTTTTGGTGTGGCGAAATATCGATAGGCGACATCAATCGTGATGCCTTGTTCGCGTTCAGCGCGCAGACCGTCGGTGAGCAGCGACAAGTCGACATAGTCGTCGCCTCGGCGCTTGCTAACGGCTTCGATGTGTTCGAGTTGGTCTTCGAAGATGCTCTTCGAGTCGTAAAGCAGGCGGCCGATCAATGTTGACTTGCCGTCGTCAACCGAGCCAACAGTTGCAAAGTGCAGGCGTTGCATCAGAAGTAGCCCAACTTCTTTCGATCTTCCATGCCAGCTTCTGAAATTCGGTCGTCGGCACGAGTCGCACCACGCTCGGTGATGCGAGCGACAGAGGTTTCGGCGATGACCTGTTCGATTGTTGTGGCTGACGATTCAATGGCTGCGGTGCACGTGGCATCGCCAACAGTGCGAAAGCGCACGAGTTCTTCGCTGACTGTTTCGCCGTCTTCGGGTTTCAAGAACGGTGAAACTGCCATCCACATGTTGTCGCGGCGAAAAACTTGGCGACGATGGGCGTAATAAATGCTCGGTAGGTCGATGTTGTAGTCGCTGATGAACTGCCAGATATCTAGTTCGGTCCAGTTTGAGATTGGGAAAATTCTAAAATGTTCGCCTGGTTTGTGGCGACCGTTATAAATTCCCCAAAGTTCTGGTCGTTGCGTTTTTGGGTCCCACTGGCCGAAAGCGTCGCGGTGCGAGTAGACGCGTTCTTTGGCGCGGGCGCGCTCTTCGTCGCGGCGGGCACCACCGAAAACGGCGTCGAATTTGTGTTCTTTAATTGAGTCGAGCAGCGTCACAGTCTGCAACGGATTGCGACTCGCACGCGGACCAATTGCATCTTGAATTCGGCCGGCATCGATTGAGGCTTGCACCGAACCGATGATTAGTTGCACATCGAGGTCGCGCACTGCGCGGTCGCGAAATTCGATGACCTCGGCAAAGTTGTGACCCGTGTCGATGTGCATCACCGGAAACGGCACGCGAGCGGGGCTGAACGCGCGCGCAGCGAGATGCAACATGACGACCGAGTCTTTGCCGCCCGAGAAAAGCATCACAGGGCGTTCGAATTCGGCGGCGACTTCGCGAATGATCGTGACCGACTCGTCAATCAGGCTGCGCAATGCTGATTTCACCCTCTTAAGACTAGGGCTTTAGCGACAGCCGAAATAGGCACGAATGTGCAATAGTCACAGCGCCGATACCCATTAAAAACGACTCGTTAAACGGCTCAGGCAATTAGTGTGGCGTGAGAGGAAATTCGTGTCGCGACTTACAAAAGCAAGTTCAAATCAAGAAATTTTGACGGTGCTCAATGAGACGGCCGATGCTGTCGGTGTTGTATTGCGGGCGAACAAAGATTGGTCGTTGTCGGGTTTGCGCGACACGCAATATTCGGTTGATTTGCGAGCAGATGCCGTGGCGCTCGAAGTGTTGACAAGTGCTGGTGTTGCGGTTTTGTCTGAAGAAAGTGAAATCACTGGAGTGTTCGCTGATGATGGTCTTTGTGTCGTAATGGATCCACTTGATGGGTCGACAAATGCCAGCCGTGGTGTGCCATGGTTTGCCACCGCGTTGTGCGCAATCGACAAAAATGGTATGCGCGCAGGTCTCGTTGTTAATCAGGCGATGCGAAATGATTCGTATTGGGCGACGGCTGGTGGCGGTGCGTTTCATAACGGTGTGGCGATGCGGCCGAGTAGTTGCGTTGAGTTGCGCGAGGCGATTGTTGGCATCTCGGGTATTCCAAAACAGCGACCGAAGTGGGCGCAGTTTCGTGCCCTCGGCGCGGCGGCACTTGATATTTGTTTAGTCGCCGATGGCGTGCTCGATGCGTGGATCGATTTTAATCAGCACGGCGTCTGGGATTATTTGGCGAGTGCTCTGATCTGTCAAGAAGCAGGCGCTCAAATAGTCGAGCATCAAGATCGCAGTTTGGTTGTGCACGAGCATGGCCAGCGTCGCACGCCAATCGTCGCCGCGACGCCCGAATTGCTCGCGATCGCTCGCCAAATTCGCGCCCAACAAACCTAAATGACACGCAAGGCGTATAGCCCGGTTGGGTTTTTAGAGCGGTTTGTTGCGCTCGAGGTGCGCGCGGCGGGTTTAGTTTTTGGTGCCGCTGTTTTGGGTGTGGTGCTGGCGACATTTCGTGACTTAAGTTTGCACAACGATTTCACTGAGTTGGTTAGTGAGATCGCGATCGGCGGTTTCTTCTTGCTTGTCGGTCTTGAACTGCGACGTGAATTCGCTAGCGGCACCTTGTCGGGTTCGACACTAAAAGTTGCGCTCGCCGCAACTATTGGCGGAATGGCGGTGCCGGCGTTAATTTATGTTTCGTTGGCGCCTGAGGCGGCACGCAACGGTTGGGTAGCAGTTGTTGCGACCGATATTGCGATCGCAGCAGCGGTTACGGCGCTCGGCGGGTTTCGCCGCGAGTTGCGTGTGCTGTTGTTGACTGTCGCTGTGCTCGATGATCTCGGCGGAGTGTTGGCGTTGGCAACAACTGGAGAGAGTCCAAAACTTTTGTTTATTGTTGCAGTAGTTGTCGTCGTTGCCGTGTTTGCTTGGTCGATTCGTAAATTTAATTTTGGTGTGCTGTACACGCTGGCTACGACGACGCTCGTTGTGTGGTTAATGTTGCAGGCTGGAATGCACCCATCGCTTGGCGCATTTGCAGTTGGTTTTGTTGTGCCGCACTTCGACCCTGATAATCCGTCGGTGGCTGAGCGAACTGAAGAGGCGATACATCCGTATGTGGCGGCGGTTTTTTTGCCGGTATTTGTGTTTTTGCACACGTTGATACCGCTGCGCATACCTGATGGCGCACCCGCAAATTTAATTGTGATCACAATGGCGGCAATCGTGATCGGAAAAACTCTAGGTATTGGTGGGGTGCTCGCGCTGACGCGCAAGGTATCCAAGATTTCAATTTTTGAAGCGCTCGCGGTTGGTTTTGCTGCCGCGGCGGCGTTGACGGTTGCATTAATTGGCGTCGATGCGACTCTTGCCGATTCGATTTATGAGCAGGTCGTCGGTCTTGGCATTCTTGGTGCTACGGCGATCGCTGTCGTGCTCGGCATTGTGTCTGGTCGCCTCGCAAAAGCTGAGCACCGAGAACTAACTTAAATATCAATGAAGATTTTGGTGGTCACTGCGCATCCTGATGATGTCGATTTTGGTTCAGGCGGCACGATTGCTACTTGGATCGCAGAGGGTAACGAAGTTGTTTATTGTCTCGTGACCGACGGGCAGGCGGGTGGCTCTGACAACACCGTGACACGCGAGCAAGTTGCAACGATTCGTCGGCAAGAACAAACGGCGGCCGCGAACATGCTTGGCGTTACAGAGTTGCATTGGCTCGGGTTTCCGGACGGCGCGCTTGTCGCTGACTTGAATTTGCGTCGCGAAATTAGCGCTGTCATTCGCATCGTTAAACCCGATCGTGTGTTGACGCAATCTGCTGAGCGAAACTATTCGCGAATTTATGCCAGCCACCCGGATCATTTAGCAACCGGCGAAGCAACGATGTGCGCGATTTATCCTGATGCGCGAAACGAGTTTGCGTTTCCTGAGTTGCTAAGCGAGCGAGGGCTCGAACCGCACACGGTGCCCGAAACTTGGATCATGGCGGGCCCGAATCCGAAACACTTTGTCGATACGACAGACGTCTTAGACAAAAAGATCGCGGCATTGCTGTGTCATCAAAGTCAGCACACTGATCCTGCGGGTTTGCCAGCGCGGATGCGTGGTTGGGGAGAAATGATCGCCAAGGCAGGTGGCTTGCCAGAGGGCCGAACCGCCGAGGCGTTTTTAGTTGTCGACACAAAGTAAACGGGTTTTGGCTGTTGCAACGACTGGTGCGTCAATTCAAAAAGCCAATACACTAAGAGTTCATTCGCTGAGAGGTTCGCGAGAAGTTTTCAGAGTTTGGGCGTTTAGCTCAGTTGGCTAGAGCATCTCCCTTACAAGGAGAGGGTCGGGGGTTCAAGTCCCTCAACGCCCACCATTTTGTTTGGTTGCGTTTTGGGCATTTGAAGTGCACTTTTTGGAATATCATCTGTTCAATGGAATCTGTGCGCAGGTTTAAAGTTCTGACCGTCATTGCAAGTTGTGTTGTGATTGCAACTTTGTCTACTACGCAAATTGTTTCTGCCGCGCCTCCAAAGGCTGGTGCTAAATGCACCAAGGTGGGGTTGGCTAAAACCGTCAAGCAAAAAACAAAGTTGGTCAATTTTGTTTGTGTCACAGTTGGCAAGAAACTGGTGTGGCAAATTCGCCCAACTGGTACTACGACGACAGTACCCACTGGTGGCACCTCAACGACGACAGCACCGACCGGTGGCACCACAACGACGACGACACCGACCGGTGGCACCACAACGACGACGACACCGACCAGTGGCAGTACTGGAACATCGGCAGTAACCGAAGTCATCTCGAGCTATGCGATATTGGCTGACACCCCATTTACTCGAATTGCAACTGGCACTGCACCGAGCGGATATCTCGCTGCCGGCGGACTGGCGACCACAACAGGTGCTTCGCTCTATGACCACCCGAGTGGTTTGGCGTCGAGCGGCACAAATTTGGTTCTTGTCGATCGTGGCAACAACCGAATCTTGGTGTGGAACAAAGCCCCGACGTCGGCAACATCGGTGCCAGATTTTGTGCTGTGTCAAACTTCGATGACTTCGAATGCGAGTGGTACCTCGCTTTCACAATGCAACTGGCCGAGTGACGCAGTGGTCACAGCGAACGGCAAATTGCTTGTTGCTGACAGTGACAACGACCGAATTTTGGTGTGGAACACGATGCCAACTTCGTCCGGGCAAGCGGCGAGTTATGCGATTGATCTTGGTGCTGGGTCGTGGCCATGGGGAGTATGGTCGAATGGCACAAAAGTTGCAGCCACACTCACCGCGAAAGGTCAATTAAAACTCTGGAATTCGTTTCCAGCTACAGGCACCGAGCCAGCCGATATCACCTTGACGAGTGATGCGACAAATTGTCTCGGTACTCCGCGCGGAATTATCAGTAATGGCACAGCGGTGATCACTGGCGATCACAACGGAAAGTGCGCCAACAATTCTGTAGCACATGTGTTTGCAACGTGGCCGACTTCGAATAGTGCAGCCGTCTCATACGACATTGTGCCTGAAGATCCGAACTATGCGTGGCCGCATGGCACGTTCGACTCGACAACCGGCAAGTTGTATATGTTGTCGAAAAATCTTGTTGAGTATTCGGGTGCTCCTGCGACACAACCAACTGGCACCAAAATTGCAACGGGCACACCATTCGAAGGCGGTGACGGCGGTGATGTTGAAATCGTCAGTGGTTATATGTATGTCAGCGAATACAACGGCAACCGACTCGCGGTGTTCGCGGGCATTCCTGCCGCGGGGGCGAAGGCCTCGTTTTATATCGGGTCGCCAGGTGTGAGCACGACAAGTCCAAATGAGGTACTGAACACCTTGAAGACGAACTATTTCGTTACCAACCCACAAGTGGCGACACTTGGCGGCGCGATGGCGATCAACAGTGATTTCGATCGCAAAGTCTATGTATGGAAGAAGATTCCGGCGACAGACGGCGCGAAGCCCGACCTCGTGTGGACGACACAGAATCAAAACGACTCAAACCCACTTTTAGCATTTGATTTTCAACCTGATTCGTCGGCTGCGACAACTGCTGCGGACGGCAAGCCACTGTATGCAGTTGCGGGTGAGAAAACGTTTGTGGTTTGGCGCGGTATTCCGACGAACAAAACTGATGTACCAGTATTAAACATCAAAGATTCGATCGGCAACGTGTCGTTCGGTGGCACGCTGCGAGTCGCCGTCGACAATCGCTACTTCTATATTCTTGACGGTGATAAAAAACTGATTCATGTTTGGTCGGGTATTCCGGCCGACAAGAACGACAACCCAGATTTTTCGATCAGTGCTGAGGTGAATCGCATTCGTTCAGACGGTTCGTGGTTAATCGGCACAAGTTTGTATAACGCGCCGCATGTACTTGCGTGGTCTGTCACATCGCTGGGGCAAAACGTCGCGCCGACTGGTCGAGTTGGCTATCAAATGAATTTGCCGCAAGATGCGCTTGTGGCAAACGGCGTTCTTTATGTTGCTGACACCAGCTTTCATCGAGTCTTGGCGTGGAATAGTGTTTCATCGGCACTTGCCGGAGCGTCGCCCGACGCATATTTAGGCGCGACATCGCTAACTGATGT
>CAMBDT010000045.1 GCA_945865395.1 Acidimicrobium ferrooxidans DSM 10331
TCTGAAACCTGTGCTCATGATGTTAAATAAAGCCTACTTAACCGTTTGACTATGCAACCACCGCGGCTTTTGAACGCGATGTTGAGATAAGAAAGTGACTAGGTTGGTGATGACATGACGAGTCGCGTGATTCTTGATCCGACCAGTGAAAAGAAGCTGGGTTCACGCGAGTTGCTGGCCCGACCAGCGACTATTTCGGGCCAGACAATCGGCTTGCTTGATATTTCAAAAGCACGAGGCGATATTTTCTTGAATCAACTCGAATCGCGACTGACAACTGCTGGCGCAAAAGTATTGCGCTTTCGCAAGCCGACATTTGCCAAGCCTGCACCGGTCGACTTGCGCCACGAAATCGCCACGAAGTGCACGCTGGTCATCGAAGCCCTCGCCGATTGAGGCAGTTGCACGTCGTGCAGTGTGCACGACATAGCCGATCTTGAAACTCGCGGTGTGCCAGCGATGTTCATCGCCTCAGATGTTTTTGTCCAAGCCGCCGAATCGCAAGCTAACGCACTCGGCTTCAGCAACGTGCAACGAGTATTCGTGCCCCACCCGATTCAAGATCGCACCGACGACGAAATGCGTGCGATAGCCGACTCGGCATACGACTCGATCATCGCCGCGTTAACAAACCCGAACTAGCTAGCTAGTTAATTACTCCCAGGCGTCTTCTGGGTTGTAAGGCCGCGCACGTTTTGGGGCACTGTCGCGCTTCCAGACCAAAACTCTTCGCCTGAAATAGCAAACTTCGTCGCCGGCTTGATTGAAACCCTTCGTCTCAACAGTCACGACACCGCGATCGGGTTTCGACGCCGAAGGCTTCACGTCTAGCACGCGCGTCTCAGCGTGAATCGTGTCGCCATGAAAAGTCGGATGCTTATGTTGCAGCGTTTCAATTTCAAGGTTCGCAATCGCCGAGCCACTCACATCGGGCACGCTCATGCCAAGCACCAATGAATAAACCAAATTGCCGACCACGACATTGCGACCCTGCACACTTTGTTGCGCGAACCAATCATTCGTATGCAGCGGATGATGATTCATCGTGATCATGCAAAACAGATGATCGTCAGCCTCCGTAATCGTCTTGCCAGGCCAATGGCGATAAACATCTCCAACTACGAAATCTTCGAGGCATCGACCGAATGGTCGCTCATGTATCGTCACGATCTACACGCTAATTGCCACGACGGCGATCTTCGCGCGAACCTTTTCGCGACTCTTTAATCGTCGGCGTTACTGGCAATTCATCCGTATCAGCAAGGCCATATCTCGGGTCATATTTCGGCAAAGGTATCTCGCGCGTTCGGTCAGTCGTCGCATTGCGTTCAGCCCACTCGTAGCGACTGGTGCGCGTTTTGTTGCCCGCCACGGCATACCTCTGCAGCGACTTCAACTCGCCCGCTTGCTGCAGCGCAAATCTTCCGAAGCGCAGAGTTAAATAACAAACCCCACCGACCAGCATCGGCAACCAGAACTGAACCAAGCGATAACTCAGAACGCTCACAGTCGCAGTCGCAGTCGACAAACCAAAACCAACGAGCGACGGAATGTAAATACCTTCAACGATGCCGAGACCGCCCGGAGTAATCGGTATCGACGCAAAAATATTCGCCAAGCAAAACGAAATTACGAGCCCGACAACATCGACTGATCCATCGAACGCGCGAATGAACACAAACAAAGCCGCAATGTCGAGACCCCAATTCAACAAAGACCACATAAAAACTCTTCGCAACAAACCAGGCTCACTTGCAAGACCTCGCAATCTTTCGCCGAGATGCACCGCGACTTCGCCGGCTTTATCTGGATCAAATCTGAATCGCTTCGCAATTGATCGCGTCACACGCTCGGCCCGACCCTCGTGATCGATCAAACCAAGCACGATGCCACCAGCCAATAACATCACGATCACACCAAAAATCGCCGCCGTGCCATAAAACGCGTTAACTCCCCGACCCGGAATCGAAACAATCAACGACACCCACAAAATCAAATTCAAAACAACCGCAGATCCAACGCCGGCGGTCGCCAAGGCAAAACCTGCATCCCGACCGTTCGCACCTGCCAAAGTCATCATTCGAAAACCCAGAGCGTTGCTCGCGGCCGAACCACCAGGCACCAAACTGCCGAGCGAACGCGTCGACAATTGAATTCGAAACAAGGTCAGCACGCTCACCTTGTCGACATCTTGCCCCAATGCGACATGAGTCAGCATCGAATAACAAAACAACGCCGCAAACTCGAGAGCGATGCCCATCAAGAGCCACGATGTTTGTACCTCGCCAAGTTTGCTGAGCGCATCGCCAAAACCCGGCACGATTGGCAAAATAAATAACCAAAAAACCAAGAGAAATATCGGCCACTTCGCCCACCGAAAGGTCGAACGCAAGCCACTAGAGCCGCGTCGCTTGGGGGCGCCGTTCATCTGACCATATTACGGCTTGGTAGTGACAATTTCGGTGCACCTATGTAGCGTTTACCGATATGTCAGATTCAACAAGCACTGCAGATCTCGTAATTGCAGCGCGGACAATTGAACTCGCCGATGCGATAATCGGCAAAGGTGTTCGCACTCTCGCCGCTACTGGTGGCCCAGACACACAACAAGTTCTCGCCTACGACCTCGCTCACGCCGGTGCCGCTGTCGAAACTGCGCGATCGATGCTCGACTATGGGGCAAAAGGCGAACTCGAAGCGAAACTCACTTGCGCTTTCGTCGCCGACATGGTGCATGACTTAGTAACTCGGCTAATCGGTCGCGAAAAACTCTGGGGTGTCGATCCGTCAACTCTCGCCGACTCGCACGACTTCGTGCAAAAATATCGCGCACCAGATTTTTTGTCATCGCTGGCAAACACGCCGGGCCCACGACATTTAGATAGCGATTACGAAATGGTTCAAGATACATTTCGCAGTTTTGCTAGCAAAGTAATCGCGCCACACGCCGAACATGTTCACCGCGAAAATCTTGACGTGCCCGAAGAAATAATTTCGGGTCTCGCCGATATCGGTGCCTTCGGTCTTTCGATCCCCAGCGAATATGGCGGTTTCAGCGAGGGCGGCGACGGCGAATACATGGCAAGTTGCATCGCTACCGAAGAACTCTCGCGTGCATCCCTTGGCATCGGCGGTTCGTTGATCACTCGCCCCGAAATTCTCACTCGCGCACTCGTCAAGGGTGGCACCGAGGCACAAAAACATGAGTGGCTTCCGAAACTCGCCACCGCCGAAGTGATGGTCGCAGTCGCCGTCACCGAACCTGACTACGGCAGCGATGTTGCATCAATCAAAACGACGGCAGTCGCAGCACAGCAAGACGGCAAAGACGGCTACGTCATCAACGGTGTAAAAACTTGGTGCACATTCGCCGCACGCGCAAATGTATTGATGCTTCTCGCGCGCACTGATCCAGATCGCACTAAATCACATAAAGGATTAAGCGTGCTGATCGTGCCCAAGCCCCGCGGCGAAGCCCATGGTTTCGTTTTCACGCAGCCAGGCGGCGGCAAAATGGAAGGCCGTCCAATCGACACAATCGGCTATCGCGGCATGCACTCATATGAAATCGCAATCGAAAATTGGTGGGTGCCAGCCGACCATCTGATTGGCGAAATAGCCGGTCTCGGCAAAGGTTTCTACTATCAAATGGAAGGTTTTGAAAACGGTCGTCTACAAACTGCCGCCCGCGCAGTCGGCGTGATGCAAGCGGCATACGAAGCCGCATGCGACTATGCGCAAAACAGAAAATCATTCGGCAAAAATATCGCCGAATATCAAATTATTCAGGCCAAACTCGGTCGCATGGCAGTCGTTATCCAGGGTTCACGACAATTCAGTTACGCAGTTGCCAAACTCATGGGCAAAGGTCAAGGTGCAATGGAAGCAAGCATGGTCAAGGCATATGTTTGCAAAGCCGCCGAGTGGGTTACGCGCGAAGCAATGCAAATTCACGGTGGCTACGGCTACGCCGAAGAATATTCGGTCAGTCGCTTGTTCGTTGACGCTCGCGTATTGAGCATCTTCGAGGGTGCAGACGAAACCCTGTGCCTAAAAGTTATCGCGCGCAAACTCGTCGAAACTGCAAAATAACTAATCTCAAAAACTAACTTACAAATCGCACGAGTTCGTGCAGACTCTCGATTCTTTCGCAGTCTTTATCTAGATGAAACCCGAATGGGTCGAGCAATAGCGGATTCAAACCCGCGTTGCGTGCACCACCCACATCGTTGACAAATGAATCGCCAATATAAGCAATGCGATCTCGTGGCACATTCATCACAGCGATGGCCTCATCAAAAATTTGTGGCTCAGGTTTTGCCACGCCAACAACGTGCGAGTCAGTAACGATCAAAACTGGCACGCCAGAACCGTCGCCAACTTGACAAACATTTTCGTTGGCTAAAGTTCGCTCGATTTGTCCGCTGGCATTCGACACAATGCCGATTCGCACACCCAATAAGTGCAACCGCCATAAACCTGCGACAGATTCGTGAAGCGGAAACCGCCACAAAAACGCCGAGAACACCTTCAACAAAGCCTCGGCGGCTTTGTCAATTTTGTTTGCCGGCACACCTGCTTCACGTGCGTATGCCTGTCGATACGAGATCCATGAGATCTGATCAATCGATCCAGCCGCTTGCGACGCCGTGGCTTCGTCAATTGCCGCCATGCCCGCGTAGTGGCATCGAACCAGCGCACCAAGACTTGTCGTGCCACCAAATGGCTCAAGCACCATGCCAGTTGTCAACGGGTCGGGCACGACAAACACACCACCCGCATCAAACAACAGAGCGTCAAAGCGTTTAGCCATAAATTTTGAATCGCGATCTATAAATAACTTCTACGCCGCGAAGTTATTTACTGCGCTTCAAACCAGCACGACTACCGCGCGAAATAAACTTCAATGCCATCTTGCGACTCGCTTCGTCGATCATCTCGTCACCAAACATCACGGCACCTTTGCCTTCACCTTCGGTCGCCGATGAATATGCGTCCAAAATTGCCCACGCCCGATCGAACTGCTCTTGGGTCGGCGAGAAAACTTCGTTCAAAATCGCAACCTGATCTGGGTGCAAGGCCCATTTGCCGTCGTAGCCAAGTGTTCGCGTGCGCTGACAGTAATTTTTGAAGCCTTCTGAGTCGCGTATATATAGGTATGGTCCGTCGATTACTTGCAAGCCGTTTGCGCGACCAGCCATCAAGATCTTTGAAAACACATAATGAAAATGATCGCCAGGATATTCGGCGATCTGCACACCACCCGTAAGCACCGGCATCTCCATGCTCGCCGCGAAGTCGGCTGGCCCGAAAATTATCGTCTCAAGTCGCGAACTCGCCGCACAAATTTCTTCGACATTGATCAACCCGCGCGCAGTTTCAATTTGCGCTTCAATGCCAATATGGCCGACAGGCAAACCATTGGCGATTTCAACTTGGCGCAACAACAAATCTGTCGCCACAATCTGGGCAGCAGTTTCGACTTTTGGCAACATAATTTCATCAAGTCGCTCACCTGCACCGGCGACTACTTCGATGATGTCAAACGCCGTCCACTTCGTGCTCCAGTCGTTGACGCGCACGCACAAAACTTTGTCGCCCCAGTCTTGTGTGCGAATCGCCATCGCAACTCGAGCGCGCGACGATTCTTTTTCTTTTGGCGCAACTGCATCTTCAAGATCCAAGAACACCATGTCGGCGGCAATGCCCGGACCTTTGCCCATCATTTTTTCCGAAGATCCTGGGATCGATAAACATGAGCGGCGGGGCAAGTCTCGTGAGCGTGCTGACATACTTAAAATCCTACATCGCTCGCGATTACATCGCGCTGTGGCGAAGCATCTCAGTTGTCGGTGGGCACTCGGCTTCGAATGGTTGCGACAGATCGTCGCTCACGCCAGTTTTCGAGACCACACGCGAAAACAAACTTGTAGACAACAGATCAACTTCGTTGGCCGCGTCACCGGCAACCATCGCCGACCACAACGCAGCAGGCAATCGTGTGCCACATGCCGTCACCAACCACAGAGGTTTTTGCAAGCAATATGCCAGCGCAGCAACTGCATGACTACCGGCACTGCACAAAACTTCTGTCGGGCCCGCGGCCAGTGCTTCAACAATTAAAACATCACAACGACTAACCACTCGCGAAAGTTCTTCGAATTGCACCAGCGTCGCGTCGACATCCATAGATACAAGTCGCTCGACCGCGGCATCACCATCACCATTGCTCTCGACGACAAATATTCGCACATCACCCCGAGACGCCAACGCATGCAACACCGCAGTTGGCCAACCCACAACACACACAACGGCATCTTGCGGCACAGCATCACGCAAACTTTTAATCGTCGTATCATTCTTAATTTCGTCTTCGCGGTCACGCATCGTCGCAAATGGGTCGAGCGCGCCAAGCACATGACTGCACAGCCACCACAGCGGCCCACAAGTCGGGTGTCGTTGCACGATTCGTCGCGTCGCCAGCACGATGCCCGCAGGTTCGTGACCTAGGCCACTGAGCGCTGCCGCGGTCTCACGCACCAGCGAAACAGGGTCGGCACCGCGTGCCCGAGCCACATATCGCAAGTGCTCAATCGGGTGCATTTCCAAAACGCTACCCCCGACTTGCTACGGTCTTTGCTGATGATTATTTCACCAAATCTCGACACCCAATTGCAGCCGCTCAACGGCGACGCCCGCCCACTCGAAGAATGGCTGACGACATTTCATCTCGCGTCTATCGTGCTCGACCCATTCACAAACGAAAGTGCATGGATACTTCCGACTGCGGTGCGCATCTTGCGCCAATTTGCCGGCGCTTCAGTTCGCACGAACTTTGTGATCACTGCAACTCCAGATGAAGCGCGCGAATTTCTCGGCCCATTCGCCGACGAATTTCTCGTGTTCTGCGATCCGTCACGCACATTCGTCAAGCAACTTGCGCTCACCGAACTTCCGGCGTTCGTTTATGTGCAGATCGACGGCACAGTGCCAGTCAACGCACAAGGCTGGAACGCCAAAGCCTGGAGCAGTGTCGCCGAACACATCGCCTCCGTAGTCTCGTGGCGCAAGCCCAGCATTCCATCTGCAGGCGACCCAGGTTCTTTCAAAGGCACACCCGCACTCGTCTAAGTCGGTTTTGTGAATAGCCTGTAGTCGTGGCAAAAAAACAACCCGAGCCATTCGTCAACTCGCCGTTATTGCCACTTGGCGCAGATAAAACCGTTTATCGCAAAATCTCCAGCGACGGCATAACCACCGAAAAAACAAATCTCGGCACATTTCTTCGCGTCAATTCGAGTGCGATCACAACGCTCACCGAGCACGCGATGCGTGACATCGCACATTTGTTGCGCACCGAACACCTTCAGCAACTCGCCGATATTCTCAAAGATCCACAAGCCAGCGCCAACGATCGCTTCGTCGCGCTCGACTTGCTGAAAAACGCCAGCATCAGCGCGGGTGGCGTGCTGCCAATGTGCCAAGACACGGGCACGGCGATCGTCAAAGCCTCAAAAGGACAACTCGTCTTCACAGGTGGCGGCGACGAAGAAGCAATCGCCAAAGGCATCTACAACACATACCAAACATCAAACTTGCGTTACAGCCAACTGGCACCAATCACGATGTTCGAAGAAGTCAACACCAACACGAACCTGCCTGCAGAAATTAAAATTTCAGCAACAGACGGTGACGAATTCAAATTCTTGTTCATCGCCAAAGGTGGCGGCTCGGCAAACAAAAGTTATTTGTTTCAAGAAACAAAAGCCTTGCTCAACGAAAAAGTTCTGTTGCCATGGCTGTTTGACAAAATGCAAACTCTCGGCACTTCTGCCTGCCCGCCGTACCACCTCGCAGTTGTCATCGGCGGCACATCTGCCGAATACGCAGTCGAAACTGCAAAACTGGCCAGCACAAAATATTTAGATTCACTACCGACAAAGGGTTCGCGCACTGGTCACGCATTTCGCGACATCGATCTCGAAGCCAAAGTTCTCAAACTCGCCCAACAAACCGGCATCGGCGCACAATTCGGTGGCAAATACTTCTGCCACGACGTTCGCGTCATTCGCCTGCCACGACACGGCGCGAGTTGCCCAGTGGCGATGGCGGTTTCATGCAGCGCCGATCGCCAAGCACTCGGCAAGATCACGAAAGACGGCATCTTCCTCGAACAACTCGAGCAAGACCCCGCAAGATTCTTGCCCGAAATTGCCGACGAAGATCTCTCGCCAGAAATCGTCAACATCGATCTCAACCGTCCGATGAGCGAAGTGCGCGCCACGCTTTCGAAATATCCTGTGAAAACTCGCGTCATGCTCACCGGCCCGATGATCGTCGCCCGCGATCTCGCGCACGCCAAACTCAAAGAGCGCCTCGATTCAGGCAAAGGCCTGCCCGATTACTTTAAGCAATATTGCGTCTATTACGCGGGCCCGGCAAAAACGCCGACGGGTTTCGCATCAGGTTCTTTCGGCCCGACAACTGCAGGCCGTATGGATAGTTACGTCGAAGAGTTTCAGCGCGTCGGCGGCAGTCTCGTGATGTTGGCCAAAGGCAATCGTTCGACGCAAGTTACACAAGCCTGCAAGACACACGGCGGTTTTTATCTGGGATCAATTGGCGGCCCAGCGGCGCGCCTCGCGCAAGACTGCATCACCAAAGTCGAAGTTCTCGAATACGAAGAACTCGGCATGGAAGCCGTCTGGAAGATCGAAGTAAAAAACTTTCCAGCGTTCATCGTCGTCGACGACAAAGGCAACGACTTTTTCGAAATCGTCAACGCGACAGCACTCGGCACACCAGTTCAAATTCGCAAATAGTGTCGCT
>CAMBDT010000046.1 GCA_945865395.1 Acidimicrobium ferrooxidans DSM 10331
ATCTCGGGTTGAATGCCGCGACTCTCGAGATAAAAGCGCTGATCTTCGTCGATCGGCCCGACTGTGCTGGCGTGACTGCACTTGACATCATTTGTTTCGATTTCGAGATTCGGCACGCTTTCTGCCCATGCACCATTCGACAAAGTTAAGTTGCGATTCGTTTGAAATGCTTCTGATTTTGTCGCGTTCTCACGAATGCGAATTAAACCCGTATAGACACTTTTTGCCGCGTCTTTAACGGCACCCTTAAACAGCAAACTGCTGTGCGTACGAGGTGCCGCATGATCTTGCAGCGTGCGAAAGTCGTGCATTTGATTTTCGTCTGCGAAATAGAGCGCCACTTGTTGTGAGTTGGCACCCTGGCCTTCAAGGCGAACCTCGCCACGCATGCGGGCATAATCGCCACCGAGCGCAACAGTGAACAATTTCATCGTTGAATCGCGTTGACCGACCGCTTGTTGATAACCGATTTGCCAGGTTGCCGCGCCGAGTTCATTGATCGCTACGTATGTAACCCGTGCCGACTGAGCAGCGCGAACATCGACAACCGGCACGATCAACGAGTTGATGTCGGCGCTCGATACAAAGCGCTCGACAACCGTTACTTCACTATTTTCTTTGGCGTCAATCACCAGGCGCGAATAAGCCATGACGCCAGTCTCGCCAAGCGAATGAGTTATCACGATCGGCTCTGCGACGACTTGATTTTTGGCAATGCTGATAGCCGTTAGTTGAGCATGTCGAACATTTAGATCTTCAAAAATGTCGGTTGCGTCGCGTGGCACAACATTCGTCGTCGACGAAACTATTTGTTTTGCAGCACTTGAAGCATCAACTTTGGTCGAAAGTTTGCCAAGTTTGAAACTGTCAAGATCAAGTTCGCCGATACGGCTGTATCGCCAGATTTCTTCGTCAACGGTTGGCAGCGCGAGTGTGCTCATTTGCGTTTGCGCTTCTTCTTTTTATTTTTTTTCTCTTTAATTTCGGCTGCAATGTCGCTCGCCATTGCGTTAATAATCGCCTCGGCTTCGCTCAGCACCGATGCTGCGCTGCCATCTTTGACGCTTTCAGGCTCAACTGACACGGCGGTCGGCACGACCGAGCCATGTGCCCAGCCGATGTCAACAGCACGGTGATCAAACTTCGCACACTCATCTGGGCAACGCCATGGTGCATCAGGTGCCAAGTCGAGTCGACATCGGCGCATCGCATCACCGTTTGAATACGTGCGACTCTCAAAGTGTTTGCACTCAGTTCGCATCGCCATAGAAAAATTTTACTGCAGTTGGCTTGTCTCAGCCGACCGAGCCTTCCATTTGCAATTCGATTAGACGACTCCATTCAACGGCGTATTCCATTGGCAGCGTGCGTGTTACAGGCTCAATGAAACCATTGACGATCATGCTCATCGCGTGCTCTTGTGACAAGCCGCGACTCTGCAAATAGAAAAGTTGTTCATCGGCGATTTTTGAAACGGTCGCTTCGTGGCCGATCTGTGCGTCGCGCGCGCCGACTTCCATGTAAGGAAACGTTCTGCTCTCGCTCTGTTCGTCGAGAATCAACGCATCGCACTGCACGTGGCTCTTGCAGTTTGTTGCGCCTTCTTCGACTCGCACTAAGCCACGATAAGCAGTGATGCCACCGTCTTTTGAAATCGACTTCGAAACAATTTTCGAAGATGTCTCAGGTGCCGCGTGAACCATTTTCGCGCCAGCATCTTGGTGCTGCCCTGCGCCTGCATAAGCCACCGACAAAACTTCGCCCGTGGCTTTTGGTCCCATCAAATAAACACTTGGATACTTCATCGTAAGTTTCGAGCCGATGTTGCCATCGATCCACTCCATGTGGCCCTCTGCTTCAACACGTGCACGCTTGGTGACCAAGTTGTAAACATTCGGCGACCAGTTTTGAATAGTCGTATATGTGACATGCGCACTCGGCTTGACGATGATTTCAACGACTGCCGAGTGCAACGAATCTTTTGTATAGACGGGCGCCGAGCAACCTTCGATGTAGTGAACTTTCGAACCCTCGTCGGCGATAATCAGCGTGCGCTCAAACTGGCCGGCATTTTCAGAGTTAATTCTGAAATAAGCCTGCAATGGCATTTCGCATTCGACACCTGGCGGAACATAAATGAACGAGCCACCCGACCATACCGAAGTATTGAGCGCCGAGAACTTGTTGTCGCCGGGCGGAATGACCGAACCAAAATATTGCTTGACAAGATCTGGATATTCGCGAAGTGCAGTATCCATGTCGCAAAACAAAATGCCGAGTTTTTCGAGGTCTTCACGATTGCGGTGAAACACAACTTCACTCTCGTATTGCGCGGTGACACCCGCCAAATATTTGCGCTCCGCTTCAGGAATGCCCAACTTCTCGTAGGTTCTGCGCATTTCTTCGGGTAGGTCTTCCCATTCGTCGACCTGCGCAGTTGCTGGCTTCAAGTAGTAGTAGATGTCTTGAAAATCGATATCGGGCATGTTGACTGCGAACCAATCGAGCATCGGTTTACGTTCGAAAGTTTGCAGCGAGCGCAGACGCATTTTGCGCATCCATTCGGGCTCGCCTTTCCACCACGAGATTTGCTCGACGACGCCCGTGTTTAATCCTTTGACTGGTTCAAACGCATATTCGACTTCGTCGCTCCAACCGAGTTGATACTTCGAAAGATCGAGGTCAAATGAAGTCACTTTTGCTGCTCCTTGGGGTGGATTACTGTCGGTTAACCAGGTCGCCAACTAGTGAACTAATTAGCACTATCTGCATAGTAACAATTATTGGCGACGAATGCTCACCCGAGACTGGTTGTTCGACACAGCGCGGCACGCGACACAGATAGCGTGACGGTCTTCATGGAACGCTTTGGTCTCGTCGGTCTGCCCAACGCGGGTAAGTCATCTTTATATAACGCTTTAACTGGGTCGAATGCGCTTGCGGCGCCATACCCGTTTGCGACCAAAGATCCGAATATCGGCATGGCCAAAGTGCTCGACCCGCGACTCGACGCACTGGCCGAAATGTCGAAGACACAAAAAACTGTCTACGCCACGGTCGAAGTCGTCGACATCGGTGGGTTGGTCGAGGGCGCGAGCAAAGGTGAAGGTCTCGGCAACAAGTTTCTCGCCAACATTCGCGAAGTGGATGCAATCGTGTTCGTGTTGCGGGCGTTCGCCGACGACGATATTCCGGGGCCGAGTGACCCACTCGAACACTTGCGTGTGCTCGAGATCGAACTCGCACTCGCCGACCTCGAATCGGTCGAAACAAAACTTAATCGAATGCAAAAAGCCGTGCGAATGGATAAATCGCTCGAAGAAGAACTTGGTGCTCTGACTCGCGCACAGGCGCACCTTGCGGAAGGTCGACCGCTCTACCGTGCGACGCTGTCAAAAGATGATGCAGAATTGCTGGCGCCGCACTTCTTGTTGACGACTCGTCAAGTTTTGGCTGTTGTCAATGTTGCCGAAAATGACTTGGCGCGAATTCCAGAATTCGAAGAGCTCGTGCGCAAAGAACTTGCCCCGCCAGGTTCTGCGAGTGCCAGTCAAGTTGAAGTGCTGGGCATGAGCGTGCAGCTCGAAGCCGAGGCTGCACAGTTAGAGCCAAAAGATCGCAAAGAAATGCTCGAAGCGCTCGGCCTCGGCGAAGGTGCGTTGCCAAGAATGGTGCGCTCGGCATATCACCTGCTCGGTTTGCGTACGTTTTTTACAACTGGCGAAAAAGAAACTCGAGCATGGACATTTCATGCAGGCTCAAAGGCCCCCGAGTGTGCGGGCAAGATTCATAGTGATTTGCAACGTGGCTTCATTCGGGCAGATGTCATCATGTGGGATGAACTTTTGCGCATCGGCTCTTGGAACAAGGCAAAAGACCTAGGCAAGATTCGCGTTGAAGGCAAAGACTATGAAGTCATCGATGGTGACACGCTCGAAATTCGCCACAACACATAAGGCTCGAACCTAATAAAACGAACGCACGTAACTTTCGAAGCGCATACTCTATAAATATGAGCAAAGCAGTTGAGTTCAAATCTGGCTGGCTTGTTTGTCAGGCACAAGTGCTCTCGAGTTTGAACATTGCCGACACGGCGGCCGCGCGTCGGCGTGGTTTGATCGGTCAGACCGAAATTGAAACGCCCTTGTTGATCGACTCTTGCAAGTGGATTCATACCTTTGGCGTCAAACGCCCGCTGGATGTGGCGTATCTCGATGCGATGATGCAAGTCATCAAGATTCAGCAGATCAAACCCTTGCGAGTTGCAATGCCCGTGTTTGGCGCAAGTCATGTTCTCGAAGCAAGTGCTGGCACATTCGAAAATTGGGGACTAGTAATTGGCCACACGCTTGAAGCGCGCCGAACATGACCGGGGCGCTCGTGCTCGTGGCAACGCCAATCGGCAATCTCGGCGACATGTCGCAACGCGCAATTGATGCACTGAAACAAGCCGAAATAATTTGTTGCGAAGATACTCGTCACTCAGGCAAATTGTTGAGCCACTTCGGCGTCTCTGGCAAAAAACTTATGGTGATCAACGAGCACACCGAGTATGACGCCCGAGAAGAAATAATCGGCTTCGTCGCATCCGGAAAGACCGTTGCACTAATCACAGATGCAGGCACACCTGGCATCAGCGACCCAGGCGAAAGACTTGTCGTTGCTGTTATCAATGCGGGCTTGCAAGTTTCGGCAATACCTGGACCGTCGGCGTTGACGATGGCGCTCGTAATTAGCGGTTTACCTACTTCGCGATTCGTATTCGAAGGTTTTTTGCCGCGCAGTGGTGCCGAACGAACAGAACGATTAGCAATGGCGACCACTGAATCACGAACGACTGTCTATTACGAAGCACCGCATCGCCTGATTAAAACTCTGAGCGACCTGACGACCGCTTGTGGCGCGGTTCGCCGAGTCGTGATTGCTCGTGAACTCACAAAACTGCACGAAGAAATCTGGCGCGGCACACTGCAAGATGCGAACATGCACTTTTCTGAAACCGAACCGCGCGGTGAATTTGTAGTCATTCTTGAACCTGCAAAGCCACCTGCGCCGCCGACAGACGAAGAGCTTGTCGAGGCGATTCGTGCCGAGATTGCCAAAGGTGTCAGTCGTAAAGATTCTGCCGCTCGAGTCTCAGCGCGATTCGGCGTCGCCAAGCGCCATGTCTATGAACTCGCATTACAACTGCGCGACGACACAGAATCAAGCACCTAACAGTCGGTCGCAACCTAAAAACTCTAAGATATAACAGTGAAAAAGTTTTCGGCGACGACGCCAATTTATTACGTCAACGCCAAACCGCACCTCGGGCACGCGTATACGACGATTATCTCTGACGCAGTTTGCCGCTGGCACAAACTTTGCGGCGAAGAAGTGCACCTTTTGACGGGCACCGACGAACACGGTTTGAAAATTCAGCAGTTCGCCGACGCCGAAGGGGTTTCACCCAAGCAATTCTGCGACAAGATCGCACCGTTATTCGCCGACGCTTGGCAGCGCCTGAACATCGATGTCAGCGACTTCATTCGCACCACAGAAGAGCGGCACAAAGTCGGTGTACAAAAACTTTTGCAGGCTTGTTACGACGCCGGCGACATCGAGGTCGACACTTACCGTGGCCACTACTGCGTGGCATGCGAGGCCTACTACACCCCCGAAGAACTCGACAATGGCAAATGCAAAATCCACAACACGAAGGCCGAATATGTCGAAGAAGAAAACTATTTCTTTCGCCTGTCGCGCTACGAAGAAAAACTTCTCAAGTGGTATGCCGATCATCCTGATGCGATCAAACCCGACCATCGCGTCAACGAAGTAACTGGTTTCATCAAACAAGGCTTGCGCGATTTCTCTGTCAGTCGAAAGACTCTGACCTGGGGCATCGAACTGCCGTGGGACAAATCGCACGTCGCATACGTTTGGTTCGACGCATTGGCCAACTACATCACCGCACATGGTTATGGCACAGACGAAAAACAGTTTGCCGCCAACTGGCCAGTCGACTATCACTTCATCGGCAAAGACATCATTCGTTTTCATTCCGTTTATTGGCCGGCGATGTTGATGTAGGCAGGTTTATAGCCGCCAAATGGTTGGGCCGTTGGTGGATGGCTTTTGGTCGGCGGCGAAAAAATGTCGAAGACAACTGGCAACGTCGTGAACCCACTTGATTTGATTGACGAAATTGGTGTCGACGGTTTTCGCTATTACGTTTTGGCCGACACAAATTACGGCAACGACGGTGATTTTTCTTATGAAGGATTACTCTCGCGCTACAACTCAGATCTCGCCAACAACTTCGGCAATCTCGCAGCGCGCGTTGCGACCGTCGTCGAAAAAAAGTGTGGTGGCATCGGGCCAGTGCCCTCTGCCACGAGCCCGCTCGCGGCGATCGCGGCACAAAGTGTCAGCGAAACAATTCGCGAATGGCAAAATGTGCAACCAAGTCGTGCGCTTGATGCCACCTGGTCGTTGATCCGCGCGACAAATGCGTTTCTTGAAACCAACGAACCATGGAAGATGGAGCCGGGCAAAGAACTCGACATCGTCATGGGCGATGCGCTCGAAGCGTTGCGCATCGTCACCATCTTGGCGAGCCCGGCAATGCCAAAAACTTGTCAAGATGTTTGGCAACGCCTCGGCATGGTGGGCGAAGTTGCAGATCAACGCGTTGGCGCTGACACGCAGTGGGGTCGCTACCCCGGTGGCACGAGCGTGACGAAGGGCGAGCCGCTGTTTCCGCGAAAAAAAATCTAGTTGTGGGTGCGATGCAGACTGAAAAACCCGAGTGGGTCGACACTCATTGTCACGTGACCTACGAAGATATCCCGGGCGGTGCTGATGTTGCGTTGGTCGCGGCGCGCGAAGCAGGCGTTAAGCGAATGATCACGATCGGCACCGATTTAACGACATCAAAGGCGGCAATCGATCTGGCAAGTGCGAACGCCGATGTTTGGGCCACGGTAGGTCTGCACCCGCACGACGCCAAAAACGGTCTCGACGGATTGCAAGAGTTGATCACCCATCCTCGCGTGGTCGCAATCGGCGAGTGCGGGCTCGATTATTTTTACGATCATTCTGATCGCGCGGTTCAGCGCGAAATTTTCGCGGCGCAGATTGCGCTCGCCCATCAACACAAACTCTCGCTGGTTATTCACACGCGCGAAGCATGGGATGAGACTTTCGAGATTCTTGATTCATGCGGCGTGCCCGAACGCACAATTTTTCACTGCTTCACGGGTTCGCCCGTTGAGGCAAAAAAATGTCTCGACATCGGTGCATATCTTTCGTTTTCCGGCATCGTCACTTTTAAGAAAGCCCAAGAAATTCGCGACGCCGCTAAAATTTGTAGCCGAGAGAAAATGCTCGTTGAAACTGACAGTCCGTTTCTTGCGCCAGTTCCGCATCGCGGCAAATCAAATCAGCCCGCATTCTTGGTTGAAGTTGGCGCGTGTCTTGCCGAGGTGCGAAATGTTTCGGTCGAAGAGATCGCACGACAAACGACACAAAATGCAACGATTGCATTCCCTGGCATCGCTGCGTAACCTGAACATATTGTTACTTTCAACTTTTGAACGACGAAGAATCGCGTTAGCGGCGATTGTTACGGTCCTCGTGCTGCCACTGTTAATGATCAGCCAAGGTAACGACAAAGCCGACGACGCAGTTGTCACAGTCACAACAACGACACAACTCGACGCGAGTCTCGGCGGAGAGTCTGAAGACGGTTCGCTTGAAGCAATTATTTTGGGCGGTCCGTCACCGATCGTGCAGGACGGTTCGGCACAAATCGCCTACCCTTCCAGCAGTCTCATCGGCATTCAAGCGATCGCTTCGTTCAGCAGTTTCGACAATGCACCCGACATTGTTTGCTACATGCCCGAAGCACCACTGGGCATCAAGATCTCTGTGCAAAATCTCAACAACGGACGTACGACAACCTGCACGAATGTTTTTCGCACATCTCTGCCGTCGGGTGTGACGATGCTTTTGCACACTAAAGTTTTTGAGTCGCTGGCGAATATTGTCGACGCACCAATACCCGTGACTGTTTCTTGGTAGTCACTCGCTCGTGACTTTTTCTCGCACCGAAATTGTCGCGATGCTCGAGCAGCATGGTCTCGCGCCACGGCGCGCTTTTGGGCAAAACTTTGTCGTTGACGCCAATACTGTTCACAAGATCGCTCGCCTCGCCGATGTTGGTGATGGCGACTTCGTGCTCGAGATCGGTGCGGGTCTCGGTTCTCTGACACTCGCGCTGGCCGAGACTGGTGCAAATGTTGTCGCCGTCGAAATCGACAATGGGCTTGTCGAAGTGTTGCGCGCGAACACGAAACATCTTGCAAATGTTGAAATTATTCATGCTGATGCAATGCAACTCGACTGGCAACCATTGCTCACCAAGTCGAAGCATTGGCATGTCATTGCAAACTTGCCCTACAACGTGGCGACAATCATCGTCGCCGACCTACTCGATGGCATCGCCGAAGTAAAACACATGCTGGTGATGGTGCAAAGTGAAGTAGCTGATCGACTCGTGGCACGCGCCGGCACCGATGCCTACGGTGCAGTCAGCGTGAAGATCGATTATTGGGCAAGTTCTAAAATCGTCGGACAAGTGCCGCCTTCAGTTTTCTTTCCGCAGCCGCGAGTCGATTCGGCGTTGGTCGAGAT
>CAMBDT010000047.1 GCA_945865395.1 Acidimicrobium ferrooxidans DSM 10331
CGATATGACGAGAAGCGACCGTAGGGCGACAAAAAGTTGGCGAACTCGTCGTGGCCCGGCTTGCCTTTGATCATCGCTTTTTCGCGAGTCTTGGCGACATGAATGTTCATCACCAGCGTGCGGTCTTCGCCTGGGGCTACTGGGTTGCCAATCTCTTCGCGAATTTGGGCGTAACGATCCCACTTCTGTTTTTGGCTGTCAGCATTTTGCAGCCAGTAGATGGCTTTGTGACCAACTCGCGGAACATACTCAATTGTCTCTGGGGAGGTGACAGGTTGATAGATGTCGATATTTCGCAATGGCTTGGGAATCAAGGTCAGATCATCGACATAACTGCCACGATCAGGTATTTCGTCCGGAGGAAACACGAAGTGCTTACCGCGATATGAAAAGCGCTCGTTGTACCAAGCGAGTTTGATAATTTCCATGCTTTCTTCGAACACCTCGCGATTAATGCGGTCGTGCTCCGCGCTCATCGCGTTGTCGCCTGATGCGACGACAGTGCCGAGACTCCAGGCTTCGCGTGGCACAGTGCCCCGACCAACGCCGAACTCCATGCGACCACCCGTGACGATGTCGGCGATCGCGAAGTCTTCGGCAAGCCGCAGAGGGTGCCACTGCGGAACGACATTGAACATCTGTCCGAGGCGAAGGTTTTTTGTGACACTCGTAAGGTGCTGACCAAACAAAATCAAGTTGGGCAGAACTTCGTAGCCTTCGTATTGAAAGTGATGCTCGGTGAGCCACATAGTGTCGATGCCGACCTCTTCAGCGGTCTTGGCCCATGCAACAAGATTTTTGTAACACTCGATCACACTGTCGTTGCCGTAGCGTCGATTTTTTGGCGCAACCTTGCCGGCGTCATCCATTGGCACTGTGCAGAAAAAGTTGGCATCTACTCTCATGGTGCTAACAATATCTCAGTTGCCATGCCAGGCATTACGCGAAACTAATATTTTTTTTAAAGATTCAGGCCTGTCGGTCATGATGCCATCAACGCCCAAATCTAATAGTCGAACCATCTCGTCTTCGTCGTCGATTGTCCAGACATGCACTTGGATCTCAGCATTATGGGCTGCCTGAATAAACGACTTATCGACAATTGTCAATGGCCCCTGACTAACTGGCACTTGAGCCGCATGAATATTTTGAAAACTGCCAGAACGTCGCACCCAACTGCCCAAACGTAGCTTGGTTACGTCTCGGGGGCCCATCGATGAGCACAGTCTCTCGCCAAACTGATCACGCAGGCTATTAAGTCGCTTGTCGCTGAACGAACCGATGCAAACTCGGTCAAAAATATCGCCTCGAGCCAATCGGTTCGCCAGTGGTGACAGTGCCTGATCTGACTTGCAGTCGATGTTGATGTGGGCGTGTGGCCAAGTGGTAATCAACTCTTCAAGCAGTGGTATTGGCTCAGTGCCATTGACTCGGGCACTTTTGACGTCGTCGTAATTGAGTTCGCTAATCAAGCCGGGTCTTCCGCATGTTCGCGATAGATCGTCGTCATGAAAGGCGAGCAAGACGCCATCTCGGGTCGCATGCACATCTGTCTCTATATATATGTATCCCAAATCGATTGCTCGCTGAAACGCAGGCATCGTGTTTTCTGGTGCGTCGCTGGCGCCACCGCGATGCGCAAAAGCGATCGGCGTGTTGTATTTAAGAAATGGATGTCGCACGACGGGTTAACTAGACACTCGCGCAAACTTAAATTGCGCGGCCTGAGTTCTTCCAGTACTCGTCTTTTAATAAGCGTTTGTAAAGTTTGCCCGTTGGATGTCTTGGCAATTCGGTGCGAAAATCAATTGACCTCGGGCATTTGAGATCGGCTAGCGATGCACGACAGAATGCTTTCAGTTCTTGCTCGAGCGCGAGTGCATCTTGTGGTGACTTTGGCATCGCGGCTGGTTGCACCACTGCCTTGACTTCTTCACCGAACTCGTCGTTGGGAACGCCAAATACGGCAACATCTATAACTTTTGGATGATTGATCAAGATATTCTCTGCCTCTTGCGGGTAGATATTTACGCCACCTGAAATAATCATGAACGCCCTGCGATCGGTCAGATACAAGAAGTTATCTTTGTCGAGATAGCCGACATCGCCGAGCGTCGTCCAACCCCGACCCAGTGGGTCTCGCGAACTTTTTGTCTTCTCGGGGTCGTTGTGA
The DNA here is from genome assembly GCA_945865395.1 of Acidimicrobium ferrooxidans DSM 10331. Lineage (GTDB taxonomy): Bacteria > Actinomycetota > Acidimicrobiia > Acidimicrobiales > Ilumatobacteraceae > BACL27. Next base: position 2,174 of record CAMBDT010000047.1, read on the forward strand.
TATTCGAAGTCGACTTTGCTTTCGAAATAGATGGTGCCGGGCTCGTTCAGTGGCAACTCGGCGCCATCCTCGCCGCATATATGCACAGTTGCGTTGATTGCCACGCCAACCGTGCCAGGGTGACCGAGCCATTGTTCTGAATTGCAATAGACAAAGCCATTGCCTTCGCTACCCGCGTAATATTCGTGAATTATTGGTCCCCACCAATCAATCATCTTCTTTTTTACTTCGATTGGGCACGGTGCAGCGGCGTGAATAGCGCACTTGAGACTTGAAGTGTCGAATTGCGTTCGAATACTGTCGTCAAGTTTCAGCATTCGCACGAACATTGTCGGCACAAGTTGCGAATGTGTCACTTTATGTTTGGCGATCAGCCGTAAATATTCTTCAGCGTCGAAGTGCTCCATGATGATCGCCGTGCCACCGAGGCGATGAGTCGTCATAGTGAATCGCAGCGGCGCAGCGTGATAAAGCGGAGCGGGCGAGAGGTAGGTCGAATCTTTGTCGATGCCAAACAGCATCGAGCAGAGTGTGCTCAAACCAGTTGCTGTGCCGACAGGTGTCATCGCCAGGCCAAGTTTGATTCCTTTAGGTCGACCTGTAGTGCCACTTGAATAGAGCATGTCAACACCGTCAATTCGGTTTGCAAGTTCTGTAGTCGGTGCATCAGCCACTGCAGTTTCGTACGAGTCGTAGCCGTCAATTGTGCCGTCGAGCATTAGACGCAACGTGACATTCGGTGTTGTGTTCAAAACCTCGGTCGCTTGGTCTGTTTTATATTTGCTTGTGATGAAGGCCTTCGCACCGCAGTCGTTGATGATGTAACTGAGTTCGTCCGTCGTCAAGCGCGATGAGCATGCGGTGTAAATCAAACCTGCATAATGGCAGCCCCACAAAATTTCAAAATATCGTGGATGATTCTCGATGCAGAACGCAATATGGTCGCCAACTTTAAGGCCGGCGGTGCGCAAAACTTGGCTGAGGCGGTTAGCCCCATCATTGAGTTCTTTGAATGTGATCACTTGTCCAGATGACGCCATCACCACGGCCGGCCTATCTGGTGAATCAACGGCGATTGCCCCAGGGAACATAACTGAAAACTAGTCGGTTTGGTTTAGATATTGCCAACTACGAGAAATTCTCGCCAGCATTGTAAGTTGGAGACATCATGGCTGTAATTGAAACCGAAAATATCGTGACTGAAAATGAGATCAGTGCGCTGGTTGATTTACTGATTAAAAAATATCCGCCCAACAAGACCAAACCAGTTGAATTCTTGAGTGCACAATTTGATGCCGGTCTCGCATGGGTGCATTTTGAGATTGGCAATGGCGGTCTGGGTGCATCGCCGAAACATCAGAAAATTGTCAACGAAGCAATCGCAGCTGCAAATGGGCCGTCGAGCTATGCACGAAACCCGATTGGTTACGGCATGTGTGCGCCGACGATCGCGCAGTGGGGCACCGATGCGCAGAAGCAAAAATATATGCGACCACTATTTACTGGCGAAGAAATCTGGTGTCAGTTGTTTTCTGAGCCAGGCTCGGGTTCAGACTTCGCTGGTTTGTCAGCCAAAGGTGTGCGTGACGGCGATGAATGGCTTGTCAATGGACAAAAAGTTTGGACAACCCTCGCGCATCTTTCAAAGCTCGGATTACTTGTTGTGCGTACCGATCCGCAAGCGGTCAAGCATGCTGGTTTGACTGCAGTGATTGTCGACATGCATGCATCTGGCGTTGAAGTGCGACCATTGCGACAAATGACTGGTGAGGCCGAGTTCAATGAGGTCTATTTCACAGATGTGCGCGTGCCAGTCGCCGACACTCTGGGTGGTGCAGGGGACGGTTGGCGAGTGAGTCTGACAACTTTGATGAACGAACGAGTCGCGATTGGCGGAGCGATACCGCGCAAAGCAACCGGACCGATTCGTGAGGCGTTAAAGATTTGGGAGTCGTTGCCGAGTGACCAGCAATCACAGGCGAAAAAAGACGAGTTGATGAAACTTTGGATTAAGGCAGAAGTTTTGCGATTGACGAACATTCGTGCAGGTCAAAATCGGCGCATGGGCACGCCCGGCCCTGAAGGTTCAATCGGCAAGGTAGCCAGCGCCGAATTAAACAAAGACACTTACGAATTTTGTGTCGATTTACTTGGTGCCAATGGCATGCTCTACGGAAGTTACGCGATGGTGCGACCTGAAACTGCGATGAGTTTTGATTCTGTGCCGAAAGCTTTTTTACGCAGTCGCGCCAACAGCATTGAAGGTGGTACCACCGAAGTTATGAAAAATATTCTTGGCGAGCGTGTTCTCGGCCTGCCCGGCGATGTTCGCGTCGACCGCGATAAGCCATGGCACGAAGTACCGCGCAACTAACAAAAATTATAGTTGCGCCTTTCAGCAAGCTTCACCGCGCAACTAGCAAAAATTAGCTAGCGAGCAGGGCAAGCACCGTGCTCGCCGCAAGTTTGCGATCGTCCACAATCTTTCGATCGGCTAATGCACCGCCGAGCATGACGGTCGTCGCAGTTTCGATAGCAATTTGCAACTGGCGAATATGTCGTGGTGGCGGAAAGTATTCGTCTTCTTGAGCGATGCTCACTTCTTCTACTCCGTGTTGTGGTGCGAGCACGCGAATAATCTGCAAAACGAGTTCTTCTGGGGCAGAAGCACCAGCAGTGATACCGACTACACCTTCGAGTGACTTTGGCAGTTCAGAAACATCGTTGACTCGATAAACATTTTCGCAACCAACCTCGCGCGCCAATTTCTCGAGAGCACGGGTGTTGGAAGAGTTTTCAGAGCCAATCACGATAATCGCATCGCATTGTTCGGCGATTTTCATCAATGCACCTTGACGGTTCGTAGTGGCAAAACATAAATCGCTTTTACCTGGCGACCAAACCTGTGGAAATTTAACCTTCACCGAATCTGCGACATCCTTCCAGTCGCGATGTGAAAGCGTCGTCTGGGCCAAGATGGCAACTGGTTCGACAAAGTTCGGCAATGCGGCAACTTCGTCGAGGGTCTCAACTCGCGTGATTGATTCTGGGGCAACGGCCATTGTGCCGACGGCTTCTTCGTGTCCGTCGTGGCCGATATAGACGATATGAAATCCCTTTGAAGCACGCGTTTTGACTTCATGATGCACCTTGGTGACCAACGGGCAAACCGAATCGACGACATAACTGCCCTTGGAAATTGCTTGTTGCACGACAGATGGTGCCGAACCATGGGCAGAAAGCATGATCGGACGACCCCCAGGTATCTCACTCAAGTCGTCGACGAATACAACACCGAGATTCTTGAATCGATCGACGACGATTTTGTTGTGCACGATCTCGTGATAGCAGTAGACGGGTGCGTCAAATGTGCGCACCATCCACGCAAGTGCCTTAATCGCCATTTCTACACCTGCACAAAAACCACGGGGCGATGCGAGAATAATTTTTTCGACGTTATTCACCGCTTCGAAGATTACCTTGAAGATGCAAAGGTAAACTGTGCGGTGTGACGACCAACCTTGCAACAGTTGTAATCGTTGGCCGCCCAAATGTGGGCAAGAGCACACTATTCAATCGATTCATGGGTTCGCAGGTTGCAATCGTGCAAGACCAACCTGGTGTAACCCGAGATCGTTTTGAGCGTCAAGTCGAGTGGCAAGGCCGTTATTTCAATGTTGTCGACACCGGTGGGTGGATGCCAGGTGGTTCAGAGCTCGACAGCAAGGTGAGTCGACAAGTTGAATCGGCGGTGAAAGAAGCAAATTTGGTTTTGTTCGTAGTTGATTCGACCGCGGGCGTGCTTGATGATGATCAGGCGATGGCGAAGTGGTTACGAACCAGCGGCAAAGAAGTGCTTGTGGTGTCAAATAAAGTTGACACCGACAAACGCGAATTTGATAAATGGGAGTTTCTGTCGCTCGGTTTGGGTGATCCTTATCCAGTGTCAGCGCTTCATGGTCGCAAGGCCGGCGATGTACTTGATGAGATTTTGATCCGCTTGCCGCGCCGTGAAGGCGACGATCAAGAAATTTTGAAGCCCGATCGCAACGACGCCAATCGCACGCCGGGTATTCCACGAGTTTCGATCGTCGGTCGACCGAATGTTGGCAAGAGCACTCTGTTCAACCGACTTGTTGGACAAGATCGATCTGTCGTGCACGACATGCCAGGCACAACTCGCGACTCGATTGATACGGTCGTGCAAACACCCGATGGACCGATCACATTCGTCGACACCGCGGGTATGCGACGACGCAGTCGCGTGGATGAATCAACCGAATATTACTCGTTCGTTCGTGCGCTGCGCGCCGTGGACGAATCAGACATTGCGCTTCTAGTTATAGATGCGACTGAAGGAATCACCAGTCAAGACCAAAGGCTTGCAGAGCGAATCGACGCATCAGGAAGCCCGGTTGTGGTGGTGCTCAACAAGTGGGAAATTCTCAATGCAGATCAACGCGCAGAAATAGATATCGAAATCGGAAGAAAACTGTTTTTTGTCGGTGACGCACCCGTGCTCAAGATGAGCGCCCTTTCTGGCAAGGGTGTTCAAAAGTTGCTACCTGTATTACAAGACTCAATAGAGCAATATCACCGTCGTGTGCCGACACGCGATGTCAATCGTGTTATCGCTCGTGCACAACAGCAACAACCAGCGCCGAGTGGTGGGCGAGTACTTTATGCATTGCAAGGTGCATCTGATCCACCTACATTCACATTGTTCGTCAACAAAGAACTGCCACAGACATATTTGCGCTACCTCGAACGTTCAATTCGCGAAGGCTTTGAATTTGGTTCGGTGCCGATCAAAATTCGTGTACGAAAGCGGGCCGAGTAGACGTCTATGCCTTGGTGTGAAGAGTGCACAAAATATTTTGTACCGAATGCATTGACTACCGAAGGTAATTGCCCAATGTGTGGTTCGATCATTGCGCAAAGCGACGTGAATGGTCGTCCGATATTGCAGCCCGTAACGGCAAAAACTCTAGATCTTAAAAGTCTTGCCAGATCGACGGGTGAGGACGAGAAAGCACCGTGGCACTTCAAATTGTTGGTCGCGGCTCTGATCGTCTATTTGTCATGGCGGGTTGTGTCGTTGTTTATCTGAGATACCTTGACAGACGTCAATTAGTTGAGTTTCGGGCTGTGGCGCAGCTTGGTTAGCGTGCTTGTCTGGGGGACAAGAGGTCGTGGGTTCAAATCCCGCCAGCCCGACAAACTTTTCACCATTGTCTAGTATTTACTTTTTGTAAACATAGTTTTCTGATTCTGGAGGCATTGTGAAGTTGGCAAATCGTTTAGATCGTTTAGGTACTGAGACGGCATTCGCTGTCGCCGCGACTGCAGCTGACTGGTTATCGAAGGGCAACGAAGTATTCCCGTTTCATCTTGGTGATTTGAATCTCGCGACGCCAGCCAATATTTCTGCAGCGATGCAACGGGCTGTTGCCGAAGGTAAGACGGGTTATTGTCCGAACGCGGGAATCGCGCCGTTACGACTTGCTCTTGCCGAGAGTCTCGGCAAGCAACGTAATGTGGTTTTTTCACCAGAGAACATCGCGGTGCAACCGGGCGGCAAGCCGGTTATCGGCAAGTTTTTGCGCTCGGTGATGAACCCTGGTGACGAAGTCTTGTATCCAAATCCTGGCTTTCCGATTTATGAAAGTCAGATCGAATTTAATGATGGTGTGGCGGTGCCTTACAAATACCTAGACACACCGAATGGTTTTCAAATCGATTTGGACTATCTGAAATCGAAGATTACGAGCAAAACAAAAGCACTGATTCTCAACGACCAACAGAACCCTTTGGCTGCCGAAATGACCGACGCTGAGCGACAGGCTCTTGCCGACTTGGCTAATAAACACAACCTTTGGGTCCTTGCAGATGAGGCCTATTTTGATATTCGCTATGCAGGTGAAAGTAAGAGCATTATTTCTCTTGCTGGCATGCAAGATCGCACTGTCATCTTGTATACATTTTCAAAAAAGTTTGCAATGACCGGCTGGCGACTTGGTGCCGCAATCGGTCCGCGTGATCTTGTGGATCGAATTTCAAAACTGAATACGAACGAAGAAAGTTGCACTGCGCAGTTCGTACAGTGGGCGGGTGTCGAAGCAATTACTGGCGATCAATCTGGCGCAAAAGATTTGGTTC
>CAMBDT010000048.1 GCA_945865395.1 Acidimicrobium ferrooxidans DSM 10331
TTTTGCGCCTTTGGCGAAAGTTTCGACCACTTTTTATCAAGATCAATTTCAAATCGGTCAGCTACTGCTTCAAGCATGCGAGTGAAGTACTGCGTGTGCGCCGAACGCCACGGTGCGATTGCGCCTTCGTTGATGCTCAGGTTCGGGTCTGGCACCACAAGTTCGACATCAACTTCGTATTTCGTGCCGAGACCAAGACAGTTATCACACGCACCAAAAGGTGAGTTGAAAGAAAAATTTCTAGGTGCTAGTTCTTCGTAACTCGTGCCACATTTTGGGCAGGCCAAGTGTTGACTGAAAGTAATTGGTTCGCCACCATCGACAATTTCGATCTCGGCGACGCCATTGGCCAGCCGCAATGCTGTTTCAAGCGAATCGGTCAAGCGACGCGTGATTCCGTCACGACGCACAAGACGATCAACGACGATATCAATTTGATGCTGCTCATATTTAGCCAACCGTGTTTTCTTTTGTAAGAATTCGCTGATCTCTACAACCTCACCGTCAACTCGAGCACGTGAGAAGCCTTGGGAGGCAAGTTCTTGCAGCAAAGTGTCATACTCACCTTTTCTGCCACGCACTACTGGCGCCAGAATCTGAAACCGGGTACCTTCGTCGAACTTCATAATTCGATCCACGATTTGTTGAGGCGTCTGACGCGACAGTCTCGTCATATCGCGCGAACAATGTTGCACCCCGATACGGGCATACAACAAACGCAGATAGTCGTAGACCTCGGTGATCGTGCCGACAGTCGATCTCGGGTTGCGCGATGATGACTTTTGATCAATCGAAATCGCCGGCGACAAACCGTCAATTAGATCGACATCTGGTTTGTCCATTTGTCCCAAAAACTGACGGGCATATGAACTGAGAGATTCGACGTAGCGTCTTTGACCTTCGGCATAAATGGTGTCAAATGCAAGACTCGATTTACCCGAACCCGACAAACCTGTCAGCACGATCAACTTGTCGCGTGGCAGTTCGACGTTGATGTTCTTTAGATTGTGCTCACGAGCACCACGGACAACTATCTGATTTGCCATCACAGGCAGGCTACAAAGTGTTAGTGGGCATCCCGTAACTCGCGCTTGAGTTCTTTTACTTCGTCCCTGAGACGTGCGGCATACTCAAACCGCAATTCTTCGGCCGCCATATTCATCTCTTCTTCAAGGGTCATTATCAATCGGGCCAACTCGCTTTCGGGCAATGCCCGCAACTCGCGAACAACCTTGTCGCGTTCGTGGTCTTTGCGCCTACCTTTGCCCGGCATCGGCGCGGTATTGCTCGGACGCAACACCGACAAAATGTCGCCAATCGCCTTGCGAACAGTCTGCGGGTTGATGCCGTGCTTCGTGTTATAGGCAATCTGCAGTTCTCTGCGACGGGCAGTTTCTGAAATTGCAAACTCCATTGCGGCAGTCCGATTATCGGCATACATGATTACTTGACCGTCAACATTTCTCGCGGCACGACCGATCATCTGCACGAGCGAAGTCTGGCTGCGAAGAAAACCTTGCTTGTCGGCGTCTAATATCGCCACGAGCGAAACCTCTGGCAAGTCAAGACCTTCACGCAACAAGTTGATGCCAACTAAGACATCGAATTCACCCAGTCGCAATGCCCGCAAAATCTCGATGCGTTCAATCGTGTCGATATTTGAATGCAAATATCGAACCCGCAGACCTTGTTCGATTAGATATTCAGAAAGATCCTCTGACATTTTTTTGGTCAAAGTCGTGACCAGGGTTCTGTCGCCTTGCGCTGTCTTGCTCTTGATCATTTCGATCAAGTCGTCGATCTGGCCCTTGGTCGGACGAACGATGACCTCAGGGTCGATCAAACCCGTTGGTCGAACAATCTGCTCAACTACTTGATCACTTAATTCAATTTCAAACTTTGCGGGCGTTGCCGAGAGAAAAATACACTGATTCAGACGCTCCATTGTTTCTTCGAATCGCAGTGGACGATTGTCCATCGCCGAAGGCAAGCGAAAGCCGTGCTCGACCAAAGTTTGTTTTCGACTCCTGTCGCCCGCGAATTGCCCGTGTAGTTGGGGCACGGCCACATGGCTCTCGTCAATTACCAGCAAATAATCTTTCGGAAAATAATCCAGAAGAGTAAACGGCGGTTCGCCCGGTTGACGCCCGTCAATATGCATCGAATAGTTTTCAATGCCGTTGCAATAACCAACTTCTTTCATCATCTCAAGGTCGAACATCGTGCGCATCCGAATTCGTTGGGCTTCAAGAAGTTTGTTTTGGGCTTCAAAAACGCTTAACTGCGATGCCAATTCTTTTTCGATGCCCAGCATCGCCACTCGCATGCGTTCTTCACCGGCAACGTAATGAGTCGCCGGAAAGATAACGATCTCGGTCAAGTCACGCAGCGTCTCGCCAGTGAGTGGATCAACGACAGAAATGCGTTCGACTGTGTCGCCGAACATTTCTAGTCGTGTAACAGTTTCTTCATACGCAGGGTGAACCTCGATCGTGTCGCCGCGAACACGAAAGTTGCCGCGACCAAGCGTCATGTCGTTGCGGTCATACTGCAGATCAACCAGTCTCGCCAAGATGCTTCTCTGGTCATAGTCGACACCCGTGTGCAATTCGAGAAGGTTGCCGCGATATTCGCCGGGGTCACCCATGCCGTAGATACAACTGACCGAGGCGACAACGATGGTGTCACGCCTAGTTAACAGAGCGGCAGTCGCAGAGTGTCGAAGTCGATCAATTTCATCGTTGATCGAGGAATCTTTCTCAATGAATGTGTCGCTCGAGGCAATGTAAGCCTCTGGCTGGTAGTAGTCGTAATAACTGACGAAATATTCGACTCGGTTATTCGGAAAAAACTCGCGCATTTCTTGGGCCAACTGCGCTGCGAGCGATTTATTCGGTGCCAAAATCAGCGTCGGGCGCTGAACTTGTTCGATCGTCCAAGCAATCGTTGCTGATTTTCCTGAACCAGTGATGCCCAATAAAGTTTGAAACCGATCGCCTCGCTCTACACCTGCGGCAAGCTTGGCGATCGCCTCGGGCTGGTCACCCGCTGGTTTAAACGGAGACTCAACAACAAATTTACGGTCAGTCATTTCAGAGAAATTATCCACGACCATGCGACATCAACTTTTTTCACTAGTTGATCTCGATCGCCCGAATTATCGATGACATGATCGGCGATTGCAAGCCGTTGCTCGCGAGTTGCCTGCTTTGCCACACGTGCCCGCGCATCGTCGATTTTCATGTTGCGCTGTTCAACTAAACGTTCAATTGCTAGTTCGACATCTAAGTCGACTACAAGTACGCCGTCAAGACCTTCGCGCGGGTTCTCGACGAGAAGTGGAATATCTAGCACGACTACTTTGCTCGTACCACGAAAGCTTTCAACTCGCTCATTCATCACCCGCCGCACGATCGGGTGAACGAGTTCGTTAAGAGTCTTGAGCAATGTCGCGTCACTGAATACTTTGGTTGCTATCGCCGCTCGATCTAATGTTTGGTCTTGCGCAACAACCTCGTTACCGAAAATCGCAACCATTTTGGTGTAGACCTCTGCGCCAGGCTGTTGCAATTCACGCACGATTTGGTCGGCATCGATTAATTCGGCGCCACGGGCTGTTAAGAGTCGAGCAACTTCAGATTTACCAGAGCCAATGCCACCAGTGAGTCCAATGAGAATCATCAGATACTCACCGTATCTAAAACTAGGTTTTTTATCAGCCTGCGCTTGGTTCTTCTGTGGCTTTCGGTTCTTCTGCAGGCGCAGCGTTTGGATCGAAGAATTCGGCCCATGCTGACTCTCGAGTTGAATCGTCACCGCTCACCCAGTTGCCCTGCTCATCTGTTTGAAACTGACCGCGGTATTCTTCGGCCAATTCGCCACCTTCGGCAGCTTGTTTAATCGACAAGCTGATGCGTCGACGCGCAAGGTCGAGATCGATGATCTTGACCCAAAGCTCTTCACCTGGAGTCACAACTTGCTCTGGGGCCTCAACATGATGAGTTGACATCTCAGAAATATGAACCAACCCTTCGATGCCGTCACCCACTTGCACGAAACCACCGAACGGTACAAGTTTTGTAACTCGACCATAAACCAACTGGCCAACCTGATGGCTTGATGCGAACTCTTGCCATGGGTCTTGCTGAGTCGCCTTGAGTGAAAGCGAAATACGATCGCGTTCACGATCGATCTCAAGAACCTTTACCGAAACTTCATCGCCGATTTTAACAACAGCACCTGGGTTATCGACATGCTTCCACGAGAGTTCGGACACATGAATCAAACCGTCCATACCACCGAGATCAACGAAAGCACCGAATGCAACGACGCTCGAGATACGACCAGTGCGTACTTCGCCAACTGCGATGTTCTCAAGGAAATCGGTCTGGGTGCCTTTTTGGCTGACTTCGAGCAATGCGCGGCGCGACAACACAACGTTGTTGCGTTGACGATCAAGTTCGAGAATCTTCGCGGTGATGCGCTGACCGAGGTACGGTGCGAGGTCGCGCACACGACGCAACTCAACAAGTGACGCCGGCAAGAAACCGCGCAAGCCAATGTCGACGATTAGACCACCTTTGACGGCTTCAATAACTAGACCTTCGACGGTGCCATCAGCGTTCTTGATCGCCTCGATGTCGCCCCACGCACGCTCATATTGTGCGCGCTTCTTTGAAAGCAACAAGCGGCCTTCTTTGTCTTCGAGAGTAAGAATCAATGTCTCGATTTTTTCACCCAACTTCACGATTGTGTTCGGGTCGGCGTCATGGCGAATCGAGAGTTCACGGTTCAGAATTACACCTTCAGTTTTGTAACCAATCTCAACAAGCACTTCGTCGCGAGTGATTCGCACGACTGTGCCGCTGACAAGCTTGCCTTCTTTGAGTTCAACGATCGTTTCGTTGATTGAATCTACGAACGAGACATCTCGTTCAGTAACTTTGCGCGGTGTGTAATTGCCTTCTGCGTCGAATGTTCCCATTTCTGGGCTCGACATCAATTGAGTTGTAGACACTGTTATTACTTTCGGTGGATAGGAGAGGTGGATAGGACGCTTCAGCCTACCTGCGACAGCACTTTGTGGGGCGTAAAATCAGGCTTTTGCCGATGCCCAACTATCGCCCCATGCCAGATTGACCTCAAGAGGCACCGCGAGTTCGGCGGCATCTCGCATCGAGTCACGCACTAGTGCCTCGACATTGTCGTGTTCGGCGCTGACAGCCTCAACGATTACCTCGTCATGCACCTGTAAAACCAACCGAGATTCGAAGCCTCCGCTCTCGAGTGCCTGATCAAGACTCACAATTGCCACCTTGAAAATGTCGGCAGCCAAACCTTGAATGCCGGAGTTCATTGCTTGGCGCTCGCCAATCTGACGAATTCTGAAATTTGGATTTTGCAGTTCGGGGATCGCTCGTCGGCGACCGAACAATGTCTCTGTGTAGCCGCGTTTTCTAGCTTCTTCGACCGTCTCATCCATATATTTCTTCACTCTCGGGAATGCCGCAAAGTATGCCTCAAGTATTTCGCTCGCCTCACTCACCCCGATCGCAAGGCGTTGCGCCAAACCGTATGCCTCCATGCCATAGGCGAGCCCGTATGAAATCATTTTTGCTTTCGATCTTTGCTCGCTCGTCACCTTGTCGGTAGCGACACCGAAAACATTCGCCGCGGTCACATTGTGGATGTCGACATTTTTGTTGAAGGCCTCAATCAACCCAGGATCATTTGCCAGATGTGCAATGCATCGCAATTCGATCTGGTTGTAATCGGCCACCAAGAACTGGCAATTCTTGCGCGGCACAAATGCTGTGCGAAAAACCTTTCCTTGTTCGCTGCGCACCGGAATATTGTGCAGGTTTGGTTGATCACTGCTCAAACGACCTGTGCGTGCAACGGTCTGATTAAAGGTTGCATGAATGCGACTATCACTTTCAACGACGCTAAGCAAACCCTCGCCATATGTCGAACGTAATTTCTCAACTTCGCGATACTCAAGCAACGGTTCAATAAATTCTGGCCACTGGTCTTTGAGTTTTTCTAAGGTAGCGGCGTCGGTGCTTGGTCCTGTTTTGTTCTTCTTGCCCGGTGTCAATTTCTTATCTTCGTAGAGAATCTTTCGCAGTTGCAACGGCGAGTTCAGATTGAACTCTTGTTTGGCGACGCTATGCAATTGTTTAGTTAGTGCAAGACATTCGGCGGTCAGACGCTTGTTGATTTCGCTGAGTTGCTTTTTGTCGACGGCAACGCCGAGAAATTCCATTCGTGCCAACACTCTCACCAGCGGTTGTTCGATCTCTGAATAAAGCTTCGTCAACTTTTGACTTGCGAGTGCTGCTGTTAAGGCTTGCGATACCAACGAGACGCCTAGAGCCTCCACCGCCGCAACACTGCTGGCCACACTTGCAGCGTCTGGTGCATCGAAATTGAGTTGGCCTTCATGCGTTTTCGAATCTGCATTCGCAAATTCGACATCGAGGTAACGCGACACAACTTGTCTGATTTCATATCGAGACTCAGACGGGTCAAGCAGATATGCAGCAATCGCCGTGTCAAGAACCATCTCTTTGAGGTCGATGCCGATGCCCAAGCAACTGCGCATCAGCGGTTTGACATTGTGACCACGAAATTTGAAGGCACCGTTGAGACAACTCTTGACTTCAACCGAAACGAGCATTTTCGCGGAGATCCAAAAGACTTTCGACTTCTTCGCATCATCAACCACTGCGAGACCAAGAAGTTCAGTTCGGCCTGCGTCACCTAACCATGCCGCAGACACATCGACTACGTCGTGCTTTTGCAGCGCGGCGACTGCATCTTTGATGGTTTCACAATTCTCAACTACAGCAGAAATCGCCGAAGTTGCTCCATCATCTTGCTTGGCGCCACTCTCGGTCAGTTTGGCTGGCGCTAAATCAATGCCAGCGAAATGTATCGTCGCCTCGGTGAACCGACTGAACATTGTCTTGAATTCAAAAAGTGCGAAAACTTCTTTGACAGCATTTGCATTTGGCTTCGGTGACAGTGCGTGAAGATCGATCGTCATGGGCGCATCGCGTCGCAACACCATCAGTTTCGCGTTGCGCAAAACTCTCTCACGACTCTCAATCAGCGCCTGTTTGAGCTTTGGTGTCTGCTCATCCGCATGATCAAATACCGCTTCGATGTTTTGATACTTGTTGATCAATTTTGCAGCGGTTTTTTCACCAACACCTGGCACGCCATCCAAATTGTCGCTCGGGTCGCCGCGCAATGCCGCATAATCGGAATATTGTCTTGGCGTTACACCAGTGCGCTCTAAAATGCCCGCCTCGTCGTAAAGCGCATAATCACTGACGCCGCGCTTGTTGTAGAGAACGCGAATGTGCGGATCACTGACTAATTGATAGTTGTCGCGGTCACCGGTGACGATAATCAGATCATCACCCAACTTCATTGCTTTGTCGGCGATCGTCGCGATCAAGTCGTCGCCTTCGAAACCAGCCGCGTCAATTGCAGTCACACCCATTTTCGACAGCATCTCGCGAATTAGATCCAGCTGTTGATACAAAATATCGGGCTGCGCCTCGCGTTGCGCTTTATATTCGGGTGCCGCTTCGTGGCGAAAAGTCGGTTCTTTACGATCGAATACGACCACAACACCATCGGGCTTGTGATCGCGCATCAACGTCAACAACATTGACGTGAATCCGTAAATCGCGTTAGTCACTTGACCGTTCGCAGTAACCATGTCGGTCGGCAATGCAAAAAATGCCCGATACGCCAGCGAGTTGCCATCCAGCGCCATCAACTTCATATCTAGAAACTAGCCGTCACGCCGTCATGGCGAACGACGCACTTTGCGCTTGCCGATTACGGATGTAACTTGCCGGCGATGATTTGCTCAGCGATCTCGCCCATCTTCTTGCGCTCTGACATCGCCATGCTCTGAATGTACGCGAACGAATCGGCCTCGGACATTTTGTACTTATCGATCAACAATCCTTTGGCTCGGTCAA
>CAMBDT010000049.1 GCA_945865395.1 Acidimicrobium ferrooxidans DSM 10331
CGAATGTTGGCCATGCCGACACCATTCAAAAACTCAACCGCCGCACCCAAACCAACAACCTCGGTGATCGGTGGCGTGCCCGCCTCGAACTTGGCCGGCAGTTCTGCACACTTGAAACCATCCAGTCGTACTTCAGAGATCATGTTGCCGCCACCCATAAATGGTGGCATCGCCTCGAGCAATGCCTCGCGGCCCCACAACACACCGACACCCGACGGTCCACACATTTTATGACTTGAAAACATCGCAAAGTCGGCACCGAGTGCGCGAACATCGGTCGGTGAGTGTGGCACAGATTGACATGCATCAACAATTGCCAGCGCACCAGCAGCCCGAGCCGCCGCACAAAGTTTTTCGACAGGATTAATCGTGCCCAAAACATTCGACATCGCGGTGAACGAAAATACTTTCGCTCCGGCGAGCAAAGTCGGCAGTGAACTCAAGTCAAGTTGAAAATCGCTTGTCAACGGCACCCAACGCAATTCGATGCCGCGTTCTTGCTGCAACATTTGCCATGGCACGATGTTGGCGTGATGCTCCATATGCGTCAACACGACAACATCGCCACGCTTTAAATTGGCGCGACCCCACGAATAGGCGATCAGGTTCAGCGCTTCTGTCGCGTTTTTGGTAAAGACAATTTCGTTAGTGCTGTTGGCGTTGATAAATTTCGCCACGGCCGCACGCGCACCTTCGTATTTTTCGGTCGCACTCGCGGCCAATGTATATGCACTGCGATTAATCGGCGCATACGACTCGCGCATAAATGTCGTCATCGCGTCGATCACGACATTCGGCTTTTGCGAAGTGTTCGCGCTGTCTAAATAAACAATCGGCTTGCCGTTGATTTCGCTCGTAACAACCGGAAACTCACGGCGAATCGCCGCTGCATCAAGCACCGAGTTCGCACCAACCACGGTTATGCAACCGTTCGGTATGCGTCGTAGCCGTTTTTTTCAAGTTCGGATGCGAGTTCGATCGAGCCCGACTTGACGATGCGTCCGTCGATCAAAATGTGCACGAAGTCAGGCTTCACTTCGTCGAGCAGACGCTGATAGTGGGTGATCAGCACGATGCCAATCTCTGGTCGATCTTGTCGCACTTCGCGAATGCCCTGGGCGACAATTCGCAGTGCATCAATGTCGAGCCCCGAATCTGTCTCGTCGAGAATCGCCAACTCGGGTTCAAGAATCGCCATCTGCATAATCTCGTTGCGCTTTTTTTCGCCACCCGAAAAACCCTCGTTGAGATAGCGGTCGACGAACGACGAATCCATGCCGAGTCGTTTCATCCAATTAATAATTGACAAACGCAATTCGAGAACCGAAAGATCAATGCCTTTGCGCGCCGAAAGCGCCTGTCGCAAAAACTGAATCACCGAAACACCGGCAATCTCTTGCGGATATTGAAACGCCAAAAAGATGCCGGCTTTCGCGCGAACTTCTGTCGGCCATAGCGAAATATCTTCGCCTTTGTAAAAAATTCGACCACTAGTTACTTCGTATTCGGGGGCACCGAGCAAAGTTGTCGCGAGTGTCGATTTGCCCGAACCGTTTGGTCCCATGATCGCGTGCACTTCGCCCGTGTTTACGGTCAGCGATAATCCGCGCAAAATTTGTGTGTCAGCCTCAGCAGGCTTGGCATGAAGATCGTCAATGCGAAACAGTTCGCTCACTTAAATAAGTGTAATTGCGCACCCAGATATTTGCACTATGGCCGTAGTAGTAATTAATTTCACCAACCCCGAGCAACCCACGTGGCAAGTTGCGGTCGCTCAGCGCCAATCGTCGTGTCAAGACCGTGCCCTGGTAGGACAATTGTCTCAGCTGCAAATGTCAACAACTTGTTGTCGATCGAATCGATAATCGTCGCGAAGTCACCACCCTCAAGTTGCGTGTTGCCCGGCCCACCCGGAAACAGCGTGTCACCCGTAAACAACAACGGCGTGTCAACAACATGAAACGAAATCGAACCCTCTGTGTGCCCAGGGTTGTGAATCGCGCTCAATCGCAAATCACCAACTTCAATAATCTCTGCATCGTCAATAAACACGTCGTAGCCGACATCGCGTAAGCGCGGTGCATCGAGCGCCGTAACTGCAACTTCGTAGCCTGCTTCGCGCATCGCGGGCACCGCCTGAATGTGATCCCAATGTCCGTGCGTTTCGAGCACGCGCCTGACACCAAGGCGTTTGCACAATTGCAACAACTGTTCGTGTTCGTTGGCGGCGTCGATTAGTACGGCATCACCCGAGCGACGACATCGCACGACGAAAACATTGTTGTCAAACGGCCCGACCACCACTTTGTGCACGTCGACGTTGGCATCGCGCCAGTGCAAAGTTGGGTCAAGGTCCAAATTCGCCATATTGCTCAAGTATCTCAGGTGATTTCGTTATTTATGCCCAAAGCCCCGATTAGCCAAAATCACCTCTGCGCTGGCAAGATATACCCATGAACTTTGCCTTTACAGAAGAACAAGAAGAGCTCCGCAAAACCGTCCGCGCGTTTCTAGACGCCAAGTCGCCAGAGACTGCAGTGCGTGAACAAATGGAAACTGCAAATGGTTTCGACCCAGCAGTTTGGTCGCAGATGGGCTCGCAAATGGGACTCATGGGCATTCATATTCCAGAAGAATTTGGTGGCATGGGTTTTAGTTACATCGAGTTGGGCGTCGTGCTTGAAGAAATGGGTCGCTCGTTACTTTGTGCGCCATATTTTTCGACGGTCGTCTTGGCGGCAAACACATTGATGCAATCGGGTGACGAAGCAGCAAAGAAAAAGTATCTTCCGGCAATCGCGAGTGGTGAAACAACTGCAACTCTTGCATCAGTCGAACCATCAGGCAAATGGGATGAATCGGGCGTCACGATGCAAGCCAAAGGCTCGGGTTCAAGTTTTACCTTGACGGGCACGAAGATGTTCGTACTCGACGGTCACACCGCGTCGATGATCATCGTCTCGGCGCGCACCGCCAAAGGTGTTTCTTTGTTCGCAGTCGACGGCAACGCGAAGGGTCTCACACGCACAGCACTGTCGACAATGGATCAAACTCGCAAGCAAGCAAAACTTGAATTCGCCGATGTGCCAGCGACTTTGATCGGCACCGAAGGCAAAGGTTGGGAAGTTCTCTCGCGAGTCAACGACTTGATCGTCGTCGCGCTTGCTGCCGAGCAAGTTGGCGGCGCGCAAAAAGTTCTCGACATGGCCGTTGAATATGCAAAAGTTCGCGTGCAGTTCGGCCGTCCGATTGGTTCTTTCCAGGCGATCAAGCACAAGTGCGCAGACATGTTGCTCGAAGTCGAGTCGGCAAAGTCGGCCGCTTATTACGGCATGTGGTGCGCCGCAGAAATGAACGACGAGTTGCCATCGGTTGCATCTTTGTCAAAGGCATATTGCTCAGAGGCCTACTTTCATGCCGCAGCCGAGAACATTCAGATTCACGGCGGCATCGGTTTCACCTGGGAGCACCCAGCGCACCTTTATTTCAAGCGCGCCAAGTCGAGTGAGTTGCTGTTCGGAGATCCGACTTACCATCGCGAACTTCTCGCGCAACGCATCGGCATCTAAAACGCACAGCACCGCATGTCTGCGGTTTTAATCGTCGCCATCGTTATTGCTGCGGCATTGGTTTTTGCAATAGCGGCAGCAATTATCGGTCGAGAGGCTCGTCGTCTCGACAGTGTCGCGCCACGAGCGGTTTATGAACTCGAACAAGCGACACAGTTCGTCGCCGATAATTTGCCGAGTGAAGCCCAAGCTCGGTTGACATATGCCGAGTTGCGCAAATTGTTGGTATTTCACATGCGTTGGCTGCATGACCAGGGTCTGCAACCATCTGGCGTAGTCGATCGTCGGCAAGACATCGTTGACGAAGTTGTGATCGACGAGCAAACACTCACGGCCTATTTGTTAGACGCTGCCGAGAAGAACAACATCGAGATTCTCGACGATGTTGACGCCGTGCATGTCGTCAAAGCACATCTCAAATATTTTGACGCAATCGGAGCGATCGGCCCGCAATCAAACGACTAGGCGATTGACAGCAAAAAACTCAGCGCTTCGTCAAGCGACTGTTTCGAAGTTGAATCTGTCTTCCAAATATTTGTGTAGCGCTGCAAGTTCGGGTTGAAATATGGATCATCATCCAGCACCGAACCCCACCGCGCGCCAAGTTTGGCAACTTCGGCTTCGACACGTTTGGCAATTCGAGTCTTTGACTCAAAGTGAAACAAATGAGCATGCGGCGTGAACACGGCTCGATATCCAGCAAGTTGCACTTTTAGACAGAAGTCGATGTCGTTCCAGTTGCCCGGAAACCCCATGCATAGACCGCCAACGCGTTCGAAAACATCGCGACGAATTAATGCACACGCAGCGATCAAACTTGAAACCTCGCGTTGAACTCGCAACAAGTTCTGCGGCCCAGCCGTCTCGGGGCTGCGTGCGCGATAGAGGTCGGTCGGGTCGGGGCTGAAAATGTGGCCGGCACTCTGAATCGTCGAGTCTTCAAACAACAACATCGGGCCGACAACGCCGACAGTCGGGTCATTGAACATCGCCACCATAATTTCGAGCGCTTCAGCGGTGATTATCTCGGTGTCGTCGTTAAGTAGCAAAATAAGTTCAGATTCGCATGACATCGCCCCGAGATTGTTTTTCTCGGCAAAATTAAATGGACGGTCATAATTAATAATTTTTAATCGCGCGCCACCAATCTCGCGCAATGTGTCGAGCACAGTTTGCGGCGTCGGCGTGTCGGCAACAACGACAACTTCAAAGTTCTGATATGTCGATCTTTCAAACAGACTGCGCACCGCCTCAACCACCAGCACGCGCTCTGAACCAAACACTTCGGCCGAAGTGCCACGGGTTGGCACGATCACCGCGACACTCGGCTGTGTCGTCAAGTTTCGCTTGACGCGCACGCTCGGCGCAGGCGCATCAAGTTCGCAACTCGCATCAATATTTTGTCGTGCGCAGTGCTGAACTACCGCGTCTAGCGAAGCCGATGGGCGAGTGTCGTGGCTTTTGGCCATCGTCAAAAGTTCGGGCATCCGCAAAATATTCTTTGCGACTTCTGTTAGCCGAAAAGCGCGATCATGCACGTGTCGCATAACGAGATCAGTTATACCGCCTGCGCGATCAACAACTTCGGTGCGGGCAACAAGGGTTTCGCCGACATAACAGTGGCCGCGCAATCGCTCGGGCGACCAACCAGGGCGGCGCACGAAACTTAACGGCTCGGCTTTAACGCCTGTCGGGTGAGCAGAGTCGCCGTAAATCAAATCAGCCGTCGAATCTTTGCGGATAACTTCGCGCAAACTTACCAAAGACTCGCGATATATACCATCGCCTGCATTCAAGAAAATGACGAAGTCACTGGTCTTGAATTCGTCAGCTGTTGCTACAACGCGTATGCGACGAAACGACCAACGACGCTGCAAGTGTTTGACTGCATCAGGCACCGCGCCATAGACGAACCATTTGATGTCTTTCGAACCTGAAACGACCAAAGATTTGTGCGTCGCCACCAAGTCGTCAAGCGTCGCC
Organism: Acidimicrobium ferrooxidans DSM 10331; assembly: GCA_945865395.1. Taxonomy (GTDB): domain Bacteria; phylum Actinomycetota; class Acidimicrobiia; order Acidimicrobiales; family Ilumatobacteraceae; genus BACL27. The sequence goes on from CAMBDT010000049.1 coordinate 5,553, forward strand.
CCTTGGGCATCAGTGACTACCAAAAATTCGCTCATATTGAAAGTTTTTTTATCATCTTGCGCAACGGTCGCGGAATATTGCGGTAGATAAATCGCACGGGACGCATCCAGCCTGAGTGCACCCAGTTAGTTACATGCACCTGCGATGTATTCGGCGGAAACGAATATTCGCGCACTTCGCCATAACGTTCAAGTTGTCTTTGCTGCTCGCGTGTTTTGGCCATTTTGGCGAATTCAGCATCGCGCTCGGCGAGAACTTCGATCTTTTGTTGCACGACAGCAGGGTCGAAAGTAGGCGACACCATGACTAGATAAGGATATCTAACTAGATCAGACGCAGTTAGATCATCATATTTAGCGCGCCAACAACCCGTTCGCCGAGTGCGACATCGCCAACAATTTTTATTTTCTCCCGTAGTTGATCGCTCGTGGCACGACCAGTGGCAAGTTCAATGAACACGTTGCTATCAAATTCGATTTCAACGATTGGTGCGATATCACTTGCTTCAAGAACCGCCGCGCGTCCGTCTTTAACAGCAATCACAATATTTCTTTGAACTGGCCCCGTTATTTTCACGGTCGACACAGAACCCTCTGGTGCTTTCGCCCGTTTGCCAACGACCATTGGCAAAGTGCGACAAAGTCGGTCAACGCTTAGTTCTGCGCAAAGCGAACCTTGAGTGCCCGGCTTATTTATTGCGCGGCGAATATCTTGCTCGTGCACCCAACTATCCATTGCTCGAATGCTCAAGAACACCGCCATCGGTGCGTTGCCGATCGGGGTCATCGATTCATTGGTGAAATAACTCTCTGGGGCCGAATCAAAAAACGACTTTCGAAACGCAACTATTTCTTTGAACTCTTTAAGAACCTGTGCTCCGGGCAAATTTCGTCGTGCATCAACTTCATGTTCGTTCATCTCACCGATTGGGTTCTTCACATGCTGCAGATCGGTGGCCTTGTGTTCGGTGCCACCAAGACCACCGAGCGCCTTCTCGGTGCCGATGATGTGTGACAAATTATCTTGCACCGACCAGCCTGGGCAAGCAGTCGCCGTCTTCCATTCGTTTTCGGTCAGAGTCTCGCAAAGTTCTTGGGTTGACTGCCATGTCTCAAAGAGACAACGAAGTGTCAATTTGTAGTCGAGATCATTCATGGTGCTGGTGTCTGCACGGTGCGCCATTCGCGCGCTTTGATGTATGGCGAAAAGACTTGAGCAATATTTTCTAAATCTTTGTTCGTCTTCGGAGTTTTGATTTCGTACAAACCATTTATCTCGCTGTAGTCATTCACGAGTTGCCAAAGTTTCATCGCCTCTTCGCCGCGCGGTGGCGGCACAACAACCGGACCAAAAATATAGCAACCATTTTCAAAAACGATTAACGGCACACCAAACGCCGCAAATTTGCCAACCGACTCTTCGTGATCACGACGCACATCGTCGTGCGTCGTCTTGTCGGCGAGTGCTTCATCCCATGTGTTTTCAGGTGCGGCGATGCTGGCCAGAAGTTCGCGAGCGGTTGCTTCTTCGTAGGGGCGCAATCCATCTTCGTGCAATGCCTTTGCTGCCGCAAGATACCAATCGTCACAGAGGTCGACATCAATGCGACGCAACCATGCCGCAATTCGCAGTGGTGTCCAGCCGTAGGCAAGTTCGCGTTCCCACGGGTGCTTCTTGCCTTCTTCGCGATTTATCTCTTCGAGACTGAAAAACTTCCAGTTGATTTCAAGGTCGATCTGCGACCGCACCTCGCGGATCCAGATCGAAGTCTGATACGCCCACGGACACATGATGTCAAAGAAGAAATCAATCTTCTGCGGCTTGATTTTTGAACTCGCCATCGCTATCAGACTAGTCACCAAGCCGATATCGAAAACGAGCCGAGGCTAGATTTGAATCATGCAAAGACCAACTCGATTTGCCCACACGCGATACCTGGGCGACAAGCGAACTCAATTCGTTTACGACGTTGATTCACTCGACGACGCCAAGTATGCATCGTTGATCGAAGAAATCTGCAACAGCGACGTCGGCATTTGTTTCGCGCCCGACACATTGCCTGAGGCTCGCAATCGCGGATACACATTGGCAACCGAAGGCAAGACTCGTCGTCACCTCAAACCTCACTCTTAAAAACTGACCGAGTGCCACAACTGTGAACGGTTCGTTTCTCTCAGGTGGCATTTCGATCGCGCGTTATCTCGCCAAGCCTGCAGGCAAGACCGGCGCGATACCGGGCATGTTGTTGTGTCATGGTTTTCCGGTTGCGCTCAACGACGCTCGACATTCTGCGAGCACATTTCCCGAATTGATCGATCGCGTCGCCAACGAGTTGGGTTGGGCAGCAATGACTTTTAC
>CAMBDT010000050.1 GCA_945865395.1 Acidimicrobium ferrooxidans DSM 10331
GAGCAACTCGCACATCACCGTTGATCAAACCCAACCCCGCCAAGTTTGCGCGTGCAACTTCGAGAGCGTCAGCCGACAAATCGGTCAGCCAAACTTCGTTACTTCCAAGTGGCAATTCACTTGCCAATGACAAACCGATCACGCCACTACCGGTGCCCAGATCAGCAACTCGCAACTTTGAATTTGTCTTGCTAATCATCTCGCGCGCTAAATCAAGTGCCGCCTGCACCATAACTTCAGTTTCTGGCCGCGGAATCAACACGCGATTGTCAACTAAAACATCGAGATGTCGAAACCCCCAACTTTTCATCACATACTGCAGGGGCTCGCCAGTCAAACGACGCGCAACCATCGCTCGCAACGCAACACCGCATCGCTGGCTAACGACTTCATCGCGCGCCGCATCAAGTTCGACGCGATCTAATCCGCTCGCATGCTCACAAAGCCAACGCGCCTCTTGTTCATTGCCCAATTCAACGGCGGTAACTTGCAGCAACTCTCCCCAAGTGATTGTCTCGTCGCTAACCACGACGAAATTATTTCTCGCCAGAATCAGCCAACTGCTCAGTCTGATATTCGAGTGTCAGCGCATCAATAACTGGATCTAAATTGCCTGCCAATACTTCTTGCAGTTGATGCAATGTAAACCCAATGCGATGGTCGGTCACGCGGCTGTCTTTGAAATTGTAAGTACGAATTTTCTCGCCACGCCCACCGCCGCCGACCTGCGCCTTGCGCTCTGCCGACGCCCGCGCCTGCAACTCTTCTTCTTGTCGCTTCAGCAATCTCGCCCGCAAAACTTGCATCGCCCGCAAACGGTTTTGCAACTGACTGCGTTCATCTTGCATCGCCACAACAACACCGCTCGGTCGATGTGTGATTCGCACCGCAGAGTCGGTCGTATTCACACCTTGACCCCCAGGGCCACTGGCTCGATAAACATCGATCTGCAAATCTTTTTCGTCGATATGCAGTTCAACTTCTTCGGCTTCGGGCAAAACCATAACTGTCGCCGAACTGGTATGAATTCGACCTTGGTTTTCAGTCGCCGGCACTCGCTGAACACGATGCGGCCCACCTTCGAATCGCATTCGCGTCCAGGCGGTCTCGCCTTTAAAAATCATCACCACTTGGTTAATGCCGCCCTTTGGCGAAAGATCAAGTGACAAAACCTCGACGCTCCAGTTGTTGCGCGCCGCATATGCCTTGTACATGTCAAACAAGTCGTTGGCAAACAAGTTTGCTTCTTCGCCGCCTTCAGCACCACGAATTTCAACAATTATATTTTTGCCCGCATTCGGGTCAGACGGCAACAACAAAACTTTCAACTCGTCTTCAAGTTTCGCAATCATCGCCGTCGCCGAACTTAACTCGGCTTGCAACTGATCGCGTTCGGCACCGCTGGCATCGGCGATCAATTCGCGCGCCGCATCAGCATTGCCTGCCGCAGCGCGATATTTGCGAATGCACTCAACAAGCGGCGTCATCTGCTTGTATTTTCGCGACACCTCGCGCAACTTGTTTTGGTCTTCGAGCACATCAGATGTAGCCATGCTCGCTTCAAGATCTAAAAAATCTCGTTCAATACCGTCAAGTCGCTCAAGCACGATGATCAGACTATGGCATCAAACGCGCACTCGTGCTTAAACACATGCCCCTCACATGCCTACGCACGCAGAACATCAACGCCGACGAAACGAGCAGGTCGTCGCAACAACTGAGCAACTCGCTCGAGAGCCGGCACAATATCGCGCGTCGGCATCGCAAAAACTAATTCGGCCGCACTATTTATTTGCCCGCGAGCATCAGCACCGAATGCAACGACATCTGGGTCAACACCCACACTGAAAATCACAACCATCTTGTCTCCAGACGTCGACACACCAACCGCGCAACATGGCACGGCATCTTTCAAATTCGTTCGCGCAGTCGGCGGTTGCGCGGGCTGCAAACTTTTGGCGCCAACAAGTTGTGGCGACTGGCAAACATAGTGCCGCAACATTCTTTCGCGCGCCAACTGATTTAACGGATGAACCTGCGCCCCCAAAACACGACGCGCCGCAACCTCAGCAACCACTTTGCGCAAACTTTCGATCGTCGCGGTTCGGCCGTGCAGCAGTTTAAAAGTCTCGCGATCATGTGCACCAACGCCGATCTCTAATTCGCTCACAGTGCCCACACCGCTCGCATCAGCGTCGGCCCTGCGCACTACGCGACACACTTCAAGCCCACAAACCTCACCGGCTACGACCCCATGTTCACGCACAACCTCAGCGCCGGCCGACTTAATAAACTCGGCAAACATTTCGTCGGCGACACTGACCTCGAGATTCTCGACATTTTTTGGCACGGCAACTTGAGCCACGCCCGACGCATCAACTACGAAAACTTCAATCGCAAAGTCAAAATGAGTCGCGATCCGCACCAAATCACCAGCGCTTTCATCCGAAAAAAGTTTCAAAACTTTGGCATTCTTGCGCAACGCCCACATCAACGCCGGCCCGAGACTGCGTTCGTGCCGCCCCGTTACGAGCACCCACGCCACATCCTCAGCAACTAAACCAACTGCCTGACCAAACTCGCTAACTTCACTCTCGGTATGAGCACCGACAATCGCCCGCAAACGCAACTGCGCCACACGCGACGCGTGAGACGAATGAGACGAGTTACCAGCGCTGCTCGCCATGGCGCGACAAAAACTTACGAAGTCGGCTGTTTGGCGATTTCAGCCAAGAACTCTTCGTTGTTTTTGAAAGTCTTCAAACGATCAATCAACAACTCAAGCCCCGGCGCCGCGTTGCCATCGGCTGCAAGACCGCTCAACACGCGTCGCAACTTCCAAACCATCTGCAACTGTTGACGATTAAACAACAACTCTTCATGGCGCGTACTCGACGCATCAACATCAATCGCCGGATAAACGCGTCGCTCCGCAAGTTTGCGATCGAGACGCAACTCCATGTTGCCCGTGCCTTTGAACTCTTCGAAAATCGCGTCGTCCATTCGGCTATTCGTTTCAACGAGCGCAGTCGCCAAAATCGTCAAGCTGCCACCTTCTTCAATGTTGCGCGCCGCACCAAAAAATTTCTTTGGCGGATACAACGCGCCCGCATCAATACCACCCGACATCACTCGTCCGGTTGTCGGCGCTGCGAGGTTATAAGCGCGTGACAAACGAGTGATTCCGTCGAGAATTATCACGACATCTTCACCCATCTCAACCATGCGCTTGGCTTTTTCGATCACCAGTTCGGCAACATGCGTGTGCTCTTCGGAAGGTCGATCAAAAGTCGATGAAACAACTTCGCCCTTCACGGTGCGTCGCATGTCGGTAACTTCTTCAGGTCGCTCGTCGATCAACAACACGATCAGTTTCACTTCTGGGTGATTCTTTTCGATCGAAGTTGCGATCGTTTTCATCACGGTGGTTTTACCGGCTTTTGGCGGAGACACAATGATGCCGCGCTGACCCTTGCCGATCGGTGAAATCAAGTCGATGATTCGTGCCGTCATGTTCGCCGGATCACTCGCAGTCGAGAGCTCTAACTTCTCGTCAGGAAACAACGGTGTGAGATCTTCGAACTTCGGTCGTGCCTTCATCTTGTCAGCATCAACCCCGTTGATCGTGCGAATATCGATCATGCCCGGATTCTTTTCGTTACGCCCTACCGGACGGCACATTCCAGTCACATGGTCGCCCTTGCGCAAGTTAAATTGACGAGTCAATCGAACCGAAACATATGCATCGCCCGCTGAAGCCAAGTAACCGTTCACACGCAAGAAGCCGTAGCCCTCGTCACGCAAATCTAAATAGCCCGAAACTTCAATTGGTTCATTGCTAATCGGCTCGTTCTGCTCTGGCGCTTCGTTCACTTCGTAACGATCGTCGCCCTGTGGGCCTTCGTCGCGCGAGTTTCTAAAACCACCAGGTCCACGACGGCGTCGACGATTGCGATTGCGATTGCCACCGTCTTGGTCGTTGTAGTTGCGCGGAAAATTTCGGTCGTTGCGATCGTTACGATCATTGCGATCGTTACGATCATTGCGCGGGCCACGATCGTTGCGATCGTTGCGGTCATTGCGGTCATTGCGCGGCCCACGATCATTGCGATCATTGCGATCACCGCGCGAATCGCCGCGATCACCAGCATCACTTTGTCGTCGCGCATCAGGCGCAATCGGCGTGCCTTCATGCTCGGCTAATTCGATTTCCCATTCAGCAAGCGCTTGTCCGTCTGCACCGAGCGCCGGGCCATCAGCCTTCTTGGCACTCGCCACAGCTGGCTTGGCGGGCGCAACTGGCTTGGCAGGCGCAGTCTGCTCAAGAATCAATTCAATAATTTCTTCTTTTTTCGCACGCGCCGCCGACTTCACGCCGAGCGCCTTTGCAATCGCAACAAGTTGTTCGCGATCTTTTGCTTCAAGTGCCGATTGTTCAAGGGCTTCACTAGCCACAATGCCTTCTTTCAGGGCAACAGAATTTTTTGTTACCCAACTTGCCGCCAAAACTCAATATGCAAGAACACAAATCAGATTGCGTTGAAATGCGTCTGCCACGAATTGGCGGAGACTCGCTCGGGAACCCGAGCAACCCAACTCTAGCCGACAATCAACTCAATGGCAACAGTCGCCTTACTTGCGGCAACCAGCGACAAACGCCTGCACTGCCTTCAAATCATTGGGCAACGAAACACTGCGCTCAGGCCGTGTCATCAAATCTGCAAGATGCTCCGGCAATTTCGGTGTCTGACCAGTTGCTCGACGCACAGCATCCGGAAACTTCGCCGGGTGCGCAGTCGCCAAAGTAATCATCGGCATATTTTTTGGATAATCAACGCCCGCACTCTGACGCGCCGCGCACAACCCCACCGCCGTATGTGGATCGATCAACATCGCCGACTGCTTATACACATCTCGCATCGTGGCCAAAGTTTGTTCGTCATTGCAACGTCGGCCAACAAACACACCTGATATCCATTTCTGATAAACGCTTTCGGCTATATCAAGTTTGCCCGTTGCCCTAAAACTAGTCAGTTGTCTCGCCGTTTCGGCACCGTCACGATTGTTGGTTTCAAAGAGCAATCGCTCGAAGTTCGACGACACTTGAATATCCATACTCGGGCTCAGCGTCGGCACAACTTCATTGGCAACCATCTGCTTTGATTCAAAAAACCGAGTCAAAATGTCGTTCGTGTTAGAGGCGACAACGAAGCCTTCAATTTGCGCACCCATCTGCTTGGCGATCCAACCTGCCAACACATTGCCGAAGTTTCCCGTCGGCACACTAAACACAGCCGAACGACCAAGTTTCTCGATCGCAGTTATGTAATAGACAACCTGGGCCATCACCCGCACCCAGTTGATCGAGTTAACAGCCGAAAGTTGGTTGGCGTCACGAAATTTCTGGTCGTTAAACATCGCTTTAACCAAGTCTTGGCAATCATCAAATGTGCCATCAACAGCGACAGCGTGCACATTTGGCGCAGTCAGTGTCGTCATCTGTCGGCGCTGCACATCGCTCACTCGATTGTTTGGGTAGAGCATCACGAGGTCGACATTTCGACACGACGCCACACCATCAAACGCCGCGCCACCAGTGTCACCACTGGTCGCACCAACAATCATCACGCGTTCGTTGCGTTGCGTCAGAACATAGTCAAACAACTTGCCAACAAGTTGCAACGCCACATCTTTAAACGCCAGTGTCGGCCCGTGAAACAGTTCGAGCAAATATTCATTTGGCGCGATTTCTACGAGCGGTGCGACATCTTTGTGACGAAATGTCGAATATGCCTCGACGCAAAGTCTCTCAAAAACCTGTTGATCAATTTCATCGCCGACAAACGGCACCATAATGCTCGCTGCCCGCTTCGCATAACTCGCCGCCGCACTATTTTTTGCTAACGCAACCGAGGCACCAGCTGCCGACTCGCCCAACTTCGGCCATATCTCGGGCACATACAACCCGCCGTCGCGCGCCAAACCAGCGAGCAATACATCACAAAAACCAATCTTCGGTGCTTGACCTCGCGTCGAAATATATTGCATCGTTACGAGTTAGCAACGACGCGCAACAACGCGCCGACATGCTTCACGACATCTTGCGACTTAAACTCGCGCAAACAATTTTGCACCGCAGCCTCATTTGCATCATGAGTCAAAAACACCAGCCGCGCATCTTCGCCGATGCCGTCTTGTTCGGCTGCACGAATGCTTACGCCGTTGCGCGCAAACACACCAGTCACAGCATGCAACACACCCGGCTTGTCGGCAACTTCGAGTCCAATCATGTATTCACAATTGATCGCGCTCATCTCTTTTAACTTCGTCGATTTAAATGCACCGAGCAGAGCGTGCGTGCCTTTGCGCAAATTGATTGCCGCATCGATCACATCGCCAAGCACGGCCGATGCAGTTGGTTCACCACCGGCACCTCGTCCATAAAACATCAACGAGCCCGACGACTCTCCATCGACCAGAACCGCATTAAAACTTTCACGCACTGCTGCAAGCGGATTATTCAACGCCACAAGCGCAGGGTGCACGCGAACCGAAACCATCGATGTTGTGGCATCAAGTTCGGCAACGCCAAGCAACTTCACCGCATAGCCAAACTTGCGCGCAATAGTTATATCGGCAGCAGTCAATTTGCTGATGCCTTCTACATAGACATCTTCGGCACGCACGGTTGTGCCAAATGCGATGCTGGCAATAATTGCGATCTTGGCAGCCGCATCGTGCCCTTCAACATCGGCAGTTGGGTCGGCTTCGGCAAAGCCAAGTTTTTGTGCCTCTGCCAGCGCAACCGAATAATCGGCGCCGACTTCGCTCATTTTGGTCAAAATAAAGTTCGTCGTGCCGTTGACGATGCCCATCACTCGCGAAATCGGCTCGCCACGCAAACTTTCTCGCAACGGCCGAATCAGCGGAATGCCACCGCAGACCGCGGCCTCAAACAACAAGTCGGTTGATGCCGCATCAGCCGCGGCGAAAAGTTCGACACCATGCTTCGCCAACAAAGCTTTGTTCGCCGTCACAACCGGTTTGTGCTTGCCTAAAGATTCAGAAATCAGTTTCAATGCTGGCTCAATGCCGCCCATCAATTCGACAACCAAATCGACATCAGCCGACTGCACAAGGCCGTTTGAATCAGTCACCAACACAGCGCCCTTTGGCAAATTGTGTTTCTTTTTTGCGTCGCGCACGCAAACTTTTGTCACTTCGAGCCGCACGCCACTTCGCGCCAAAATCTGATCAGATTGTTGCGTCACAAGCTTGACAAACGCCGAACCGACGACACCGTGCCCCAGCACGCCAAGGCGAACAACCTGTGCATTGGGCTGCGCAACCATATTTACACGCTATCTGCGACGTCGAGATTAACGAGATCAGAAAATGTCTCGCGTCGCACAACAACTCGAGCAACACCATCACGCACAAAAACAACAGGCGGACGCGTCACCTTGTTGTAGTTCGAACCCATGCTGTGACCGTAAGCGCCAGTTACTGGTGTCGCCAACA
>CAMBDT010000051.1 GCA_945865395.1 Acidimicrobium ferrooxidans DSM 10331
ACAACGAGAACACACTTTCATACGCGGCTTGAGCGTCAAGTGCGTTAGAGGCGCAAACATTGCTTGAGCGATACGGCACTTTGTAGCGTCGCGCAAGTTGACCACCAGCCATTGCTGTGCGCATATATTCGGGTGTACCGAATGCTGGCGCACCCGATTGCATATCAACATTGCTGGTGAAGCCGCCGTAAGCAACTGGTGCGCCTGGTCGAACTACTTGAGTGAAAGTCATGCCAGCCAACGCTTCGGCGTTTTGTTGGGCGAGTGCCCCAGCCAAAGTAATTGGTGCCATCGCGCCAGCCAAAGTAAACGGAGTGATGATAATTATTTGATTGCGAGATGAGTACTCCATGATGCCTTGCAACATCGGGGTATCAAGACGAAGTGGTGATGAAGAGTTAATGATGCTGAAAACCGATGGCTCACGCTCGAGGGTTTCGTTGTCAACTTGCCGGGCGATTCGTGACATCTCAAGAACGTCTTGATTGCGCTGGCGTCCGAGGCTGTAACAGTGGATTGCTTTGTCGGTGAGTGTCAACATGTCGTAAGTAGTTTCGATGTGACGAATTGAAGCGTGCAGATCAATCGGCTCAACTGGGTAGCCACTAATGAAGTGGATGATGTTAAAAACTTGAGTTAGTTTAAGTAATTCTTGAAAGTCTTGGCGAGTGCCAGGGTGGCGAATGCCATCAAGACCGATGAAGTTCGGTGTGCTCGCAACCGAGCCAAATGACATCCAATCGCCACCGATATTAAGTGTGTGTGCCGGGTTTCGTGCGTGAAGTTTAAACTCGCTCGGGCAAGTCTTGATTGTTTCAAGTACCATTTCGGGGTCAAATCGGACACGCTGGTCATCGATTTTGGCGCCAGCCTTCTTTAACAGGTCACGCGCATCTGGATCTAAGAAATCCATTCCGTATTCTGAAAGTATTCGCAGACTGGCGAGATGTATTGACTCGAGTTCGTCATCGCTGACTACTTTCGTCGGCGCGTAACGCATGCGTGGCTGTTTGAAAGGCTTTTGGTCGGGCAACTTGGCTTCAGTGGTTGCAGTTCGGGCTCGGCCACGCCGACGATTTGGCTCAAGATGCTCTGTAGTCACGAGATATGACTCTAGTTTTAGAAGGGTGGACTCAGCGTATTAAACGGCCAAAAATAGAACGTTATTTGCGCTTGTGCAGTCGTTTTATTTTGGGTGGCGCTTGCGAATCTCTGCCGAGATGGCTGGCACGACAACATGCAAGTCGCCGATTACGGCGTAGCCAGCCTTAGTGACAATGTTCGCCTGTGCGTCGATATTGATAGCCAAGATATTTTTTGACGCCATCGCCCCAACCCAGTGTTGAATCGCGCCAGAAATACCGCACGCGATATAGATATCTGGCGCGATGCGAGTACCCGTTTGACCGACTTGGTCGGTGTGATTGCGCCAGCCGTTGTTTGTTACCGCTCGTGAGCAGCCGACGACACCATTTAAAAGTCCAGCGAGTTCTTCAAGCGGGGCAAATGCCTCGGCCGAACCAACGCCTCGGCCACCACTTACAACTACTGGAGATGTCGCGAGAGTTACACCGGCAACACGCTCGACTCTGTCTTGGACAAATGTTTGTTTCACTGAATCATCTAAGTCAACTTCAAACACGGCAATTGTCGATGAAGTCGGTTCTTCGGCACCTTCAACGATGTGATTTGCAAGTGTCACCAATTTGATCGGCGCATCAATTTCAGTTTCTTCCATCAGCGAACCACCCCAACGGGCTCGCACAACTTTAAGTGGCTGTGTGCCGTTGAAGTCTTTATCAAACTCGAGACAGTTCATCGCTGCAGGCAAGTCAAGCCGCGCTGCTGCTTGCGCAATTATTTCGTGTCCGCGTTCGGTGCCCGAACTAATAACTACCTGAGGCGAAGTCTTACGCACAACTTGAGCAATCGACTCACCCCATGCTTCTGGCCCGAAGTCGGTGAGCATCGCGTTGTGAGCTTGGTGCACAGTCGTCGCACCATATTTTGAAATAACTTCACTGAGTGCATCGGCGTTCGCGCCAATTGTTAGCGCTTCGAATTTTGCGCCCATCTGTTTAGCCAGGTTGCGTGCAGCAGTCAAAACGCCCAGAGATGCATCGGTGATCGTGCCTCGATCATGTTCGACAACTGCAAGGACGGTCATTTGAAAACACCTAACTCTTCAAGCAGGTCAACTACTGCAGACGCTGCCTCTGGGCCATTGCCCAGAATTTTCGTGTTACTCGCGCGCTCGGGTGGGCGCTTCAATGTGATCAGTTTCAAACCACCAATTTCGCCACTAGCAGTGCTTTGAGTGATCTCAACTTTTTTGGATGCAAGGCGACCCTTCATGGTCGGGTAGCGCGGCAAGTTGATGCCTTCTTTCACGCCGACACACGCGGGCATCTTTAACTTATAAATCTCGACGCCTGCATCGCTCTCGCGACGAATGACTGCGACGCCGTTTTCGATGTCGAGGCCTTTAGCGCCGTTGACTATCGGTCTGCCCAGTTTTAACGCAGCGCGAACCCCGACTTGGTAGCCACAAGAATCGGCTGATTCGTTGCCGAACAAAACCAAATCGTATTTGCCGTTTGTTGCTTCTAGTTCACCGATCACTTTGGCGATCGCTTGGGCGGTGCGTTGTGGATCCCAATCTGTTGTATCAATCGGCACAAGAACGGCTTTCGTTGCGCCAGTGCTGACTGCAGTTCGCAATTGTTCTTCGGCTTCTGTTGGGCCAAGTGTCAATACGGTGACATCGCCACCATGCTTCTCGATCAACTGCACTGCTTGTTCAACGGCACACTCTTCGTGCGGGCTCACGGTGAAACCCAAGAACGCAGTATCAACCTGTTGACCATCGCTGGTGATATTGATGCGCGCGCCAGGTGCGGGCACTCGCTTGACGCAGACGAGAATGTTCATCTTCGTTGATGTAGCCGGCTAGCTCTTCATTCGTGCATCGGTTGGGTCAAACAACGGCTGACTGCCAACTCGTGCAACGCGAACTGGATAGAGCTCGTTCATGTACATCACGCGAAGTTCGTTACCTTCAACCGCATGTTCTGGCGTCAGATAGGCGAGCAACAAATATTTGCCCAGTGATGGTGCCGCACCTGCTGTTGTTACGCGCGAGACGCGACCCTTGGCATCGACAATTCGCTCGCCGGTTTTTGTCAAGATCGGCTCGTTGCCACCCGTTGGGTAACGCTTGATGCCAGCCTTGCTGGTGTTGTCGATCATTTCGAGAGTGCACATGATCGCGCACGGCTTTTCGTCGCGTGCTTTCATGTATGCAGCCTTGCCGATGAAGTCAGCCGACTTAACTTTTGCGCGATTGAGACCAGCCTCAACTGGGTTGTATTCGCTCTCAAGTTCTGCACCCATCAGTCTGTAACCCTTTTCAATGCGACCAGTTACGGCATAGACGCCCATGCCAACTGGAATGATGCCGAACTCTTCGCCAGCCTTGGCGATTGAGTCCCACAGGCGAAGACCGTGCTCCATTTTTGTGTAGACCTCCCAGCCGTTCTCGCCGACATAGGAGATTCTGAACATCGTCGCAGGTACTCCGTCAATCAGCACTTCGCGAACCGACCCATAAGGAAAGTTTTTTTGCGAAACATCAAACGGCACGAGTTTGCCTTCGGCGTTGATGTTTTGCGTTGCCTTAGCCATTGTCTTTTCTGCGTTCGGACCCCACACGCCGATCGTGCATAGCGCACTTGACATATCGGTGAATATGACTGAACCATCTTGTGGCATGTGGCGCTTGAACCAATAGTTATCGCGACCGCCATCAAATGCGCCAGTGATAACTCTGAAGTGCTCAGCACCGAGGCGCATGATCGTTAAGTCGCCACGGAAGCCACCACCTGGCGTCAACAACGGCGTATAGACAGAACGACCAACAGGTACATCAACATTGTTGACGCACATGTGTTGCAAGAAGTTCATTGTGCCTGGGCCTGTGAAGTCGAACTCGTTGAACGCAGTGAGATCGACCATGCCGACCGACTCGCGCATTTGCAAGTGCTCGGCGTTTGAGATTGGCGACCACCAGCGGGCATCCCATTCGTGCGGGCGGGGTTCGCACACAGATGCAAATTTCGTGACTAGTTTCTCGTTTGAAGCGAACCACTGTGGACGCTCCCAGCCGCGCGCATCAAAGAAAGTTGCGCCCGCTGCCTCTTCGCGTGGGTAGAACGGGCTTCGACGCATGTTGCGTTGTGTGCCCCATTGTTCGCGCGGGTGCACGATGCCGTAAGTCTTGTTGAAGTGTTCATCGCATCGTGCATAAATATGATGCTCTGTCTTTTCGTGTGCATAGAAGCGTGAAATGTCTGACGAATGCGGGTCGCACAAATGTGGGTAACCGTAAGTCATCCATTCGGCAACAAGTTGGGCGATGCCTGGGCCTTCTTTGATCCACACGGCTGCTGCCGACCAGAGGTTCTTGACTTCGACCGTTTCACCAAGCACTGGCATCGCATCAGGTGTGAGTGAGAGCAGACCGTTGATTGCATATTTGATTTCTGCGTCACCGAGCATGTCCATCAATTCGATTGCTTGCTCCATTTGTGGATCAAAGTCGTCTTGCGTGAGTGGCAATTCGGTCGGCGAAAGTGCCGACGCTTCGTTCGACGGAATGTCATCTGGGTGCATGAAAATTGCGCGGTGGGCGTAACTGCCAACTTCCATTGAGCCAGCGGTTTGTCGCTCGTAACAGAATGTGTCCATGTCGCGCACGATCGGGTAGGCGACTTCGGCATTTGACTTTTGTAAAATATCAATCGGACCAACGTCTGCCATTTGATGAACTGCCGGAGTCAACGGAATATTTGCTCCTGCCATTTTTGCAATTCTTGGGCTCCATACGCCGCATGCGACAACGACATACTCTGCTTCAATACGACCCTTGTTGGTGACGACTGCTTTGATCGTGCCATTCTCGACTTCGAGGTCGAGCACTTCGGTATTTGCGAACACGCTTAAGTTGCCTGACTTGACAGCACCTTCACGCATTAGTGTGCCAGTTTGCAAAGAGTCAACGCATGAAACACTTGGTGTGTAGAAACCACCAAGAACAATTTTTTCGTTGATGAATGGCACGAGTTCTTTGACTTCTGCCGGCGACAATAGTTTTGCATCGATGCCCCAAGATTTTGCAGACGTCATGCGACGATTAAATTCTTCGAGACGCTCTGGGTTGCGGGCCACTTCGATACCGCCGCATGTATTGTTCATGCCCATTTCGATGTATTGCTTTTGTGATGCGAGTGTTAACAACGCCATTTCTTTGTTGTGGTCAGTCGGAAAAATAAAGTTTGACGCGTGACCAGTTGAGCCACCAGGGTTCGGCAGTGGGCCTTTATCGATCTGCACCATGTTTGTCCAGCCAAGTTTTGCAAGATGACCAACTAAACAGTTGCCGACGATGCCCGCGCCAATGACTACACACTTTGCTGATTTTGGAAATTCGCTCATTTTGTCCCCATTAATATTTTAACGATTGGTGATATATCAGTACGATATCACTCGGATAGGATTATTTCAAATGGCAAAAGAGTCTTTGAGCGAGCAGGCATATCGGCTGATTCGGGGCATGATCGTGCGCCTTGAGTTGACCCCTGGCGCTGTTGTGCGTGAAGACGAATTGCAAGACCAATTAGAGATTGGCCGCACGCCGATTCGTGAAGCGTTGCAGCGTTTGGCCCGAGATCAGTTCTTGATCGTGATGCCGCGTCGAGGAATGATCGTGTCGAATATTGACATTACCGAGTTATCGACGCTCTATGAGACACGTGCGATTCTCGAACCGTATGTTGCGCGTTTGGCATGTGAACGCGGCACTGTCGATCACTGGAAGCAGATGCGCAAAGTTCTCGACAAAGCCAAGAAGCATGCCGCGACGGCGCAAGATCAAATTCAATACGACGCGCAGTGTCATGAAATTGTTTGGGATGCGGCCGGCAATCGGTTTCTTACAGACACGCTTGATGTGCTCTATGCGCAGAGCGATCGTCTGTGGCATATGTATTTGTCAGATGTTGCCGACATGGGTCATGCACTCGACGAACATGACGAGATTCTTGAAGCACTTGAATCGGGTGACAGTGAGTTGGTCTACAAACTTTCAGCGGCACATGTGCGCAGTTTCGATGCCCAAGTTCGTGATGCCGTGCGCAAACGTCTTGAACTCACCGCGTCTTAACTTTTATTGCGTGCTTAGACTGGCACGAAATTCTCCGTCGCGCATTCTTTCTTTAATCTCTTTTGGTGGTTCATCTAGTTTTTCGAGTGTGACGCCAATTATTTGAGCAGTGCATTCATAATTGTGTGGATACGGACCGACTGGCGACCCAGTGTCGATGCCAACATCAAAAGTTTCGCCACTCATCGAAAAAACGATCGGCACGGTTTTTTCGATCCGACCCGCTGCAACTTCTGATTTATTGACCAGCATCGAAACGATGCCACCCGCGCCGAAGCCGCCGTCGTAGGCAAACAAAACTTCAATTAGATTTTTTCCGACATCTAGTGACTTTGCGCTTGCGAAAGAAGTGTGTTCGTGACCGAACCAGTTGTAGTGAAATGTTGGTCGTGCCATGTCGTCAAGATAGAGCGACCAACCAGCCATGTTGCCGCCTTGGCAGGCGATGACACCGTGATTCGACTCGTTCGTGACTTCGATTTCGGCACTAATTCGAGATGAACAATTCTTTAGATTTATAACTGAACTCTCTGGCATGCGGGTGTGAGCAGATGTATATCGAATCTTTTTGAAGCCGTCCAATGAATGGGGTACTGAGAAGTCGCCATGACGCGGTGAGCCTGGGTCACGCAGTGGGTAGACACCGTATTCAAATGCTTGTTTGTCGAATAACGCTTGCAGTTCTTTGAGTTTCTCTGGGTGAACTTTTGCGAGGTCAACTGCTTGCGAGAAGTCTTTTTCGATGTTGTAAAGCTCCCAGCGTTCTTGTGGGCCATCAAATTCGAAACCTTGCAGGCGAATCCAAGGCAAGCGACCGTGAAAACACGAGGCGATCCAGCCGTTTTCATAGATGGCTCGGTTGCCCAAGATCTCGAAATATTGCGAGGTGTGCGTACTTGGTGCGCTTGCACTCTCAAACGAATATCTCATCGAGGTGCCCTGTATTGGCGATTGTTCGATGCCGTTGACAAAATCTGGCGGAGTGATGCCTGCAACTTCATAAATCGTGGGTGCGATGTCAATGACGTGGTGAAACTGAGAGCGCAATTCGTTGGTTGCTTTGATTTGTTTCGGCCACGAAATTGCGATTGCATTGCGGGTGCCGCCGAAGTGTGAAGCAACTTGTTTCATCCACTGAAATGGTGAGTCAAGGGCCCATGCCCAACCAACATTGAAATGGTTCTCACACTTCGCCGTGCCGAAATCGTCAATACGTTCAAGCAACCATTCGGGATCTTC
>CAMBDT010000052.1 GCA_945865395.1 Acidimicrobium ferrooxidans DSM 10331
GCCGGCTCGTCTGCCAACGGAATACCCGCATTGACGTCGAGCATGTGTGCGCCAGCAGCAACTTGTGCCAAAGCATCTGCTTCAACTCGACTGAAGTTGCCCTCTTTCATTTCGGCAGCCAGCAACTTGCGACCTGTCGGGTTAATACGCTCGCCGATCATTACGAACGGGCGACCAAAGCCAATAACTACTTCTTTGGTCGCAGATGAGATAACTGTGTCGGTCATTTTGTTCTTTCCTCTTTGTTCTTTAAAACTCTGTTCATTCGTTTTCTTCTAGTTCTTCGAGATCCAATAGTTGCTGGTTGGTGAACTCATCGTCTTTCACATCTGCCTCGAATCCACCAGCAAATGCGAGTTTGCCAAGGCGCTCACGAGAATACTCGCTGTCTAAGCGGTCGGCTTCGCGCTGGGCAGCCTCGGTCATGTCGCCGACAAGCGGCGAACTCACGCGGCGCCACTGAGCAATATCTTCTTCGGCTGTGTAAATGTGCGCCTTGCGCTTGGCGCGATCAATCGCCCGCTGAAACTTTTCGTCCAGTTGCACTTGCTTGCGCTCGCGGCCCATCTGCGCATTGACTTGCGCGGGTATATCGCGCCACATGATCACGATCACTTCATTGCTTCCGCGTGGCACTTGATTGTCTCCCTCGACTTATTCTTGCGACTATTGCTTGTCGGAATGTTTCAGAAATGAAACCGGCACCGACTTCGCAAAACTTTCAAGACCGACATGTCGGTGCTCAAATTCTAAACCCAACTTTTCTGCAGCAGTACGACCGGCGTCAACTATTTCGAGATTGTTCGTTTGTGTGAAAAGCACCACACGGCGATAATTGCCGAAATACATGTCCCGCAGTTCGGGGTGCTCGTCGAGCCCGAGACCCTGCCAGACCAGCGCGTCAAAGTGCTTGGCCAAGAAATCAGTCAAATAGAAAGTGCCGGGCTCTTCGTCATGTGCAGCCATAAATTCATTAGTTCCCGCAAAAAATTCATAGCAATGGGCACCCGGCAATCGCTGCACCTTCGGATATTTTGCCAGCACCATGTCTAAGTGCCCGCCCGTGCCACAATCGGCATAGGCGACGAACACTCGACGCTCGAAGTTTTGCGCCAACAGTTCTTCAACCTGAGGCGAAATGTTTTCAGGGCGATTATGCAAGTTCGCGGGAAGATATCGCACTTCTACAGCATCTTCGATGCCAGATGCGTCAAGCACCGCACGAAGTTCGCTGACAAGAGCACCACACGCAATTATCAATGGTCGCGTGTCAGACGACATCGCTAACGAGTTCTCAGGCGACTGAAGGGCCAGGAGGTTCGGCTTTGCGCAGGCGACGCGCACCCACGAGTTGCTTGGCGGTTTCTGATGCCACAGCGGCATCACGACAATAGGCGTCTGCGCCGACCGCAACGCTGAATTCTTCGTTCAACGGCGCGCCACCAACCAAAATTATGTATTTATCACGAATGCCTTTTTCTTTCATCGTGTCAACCACGACTTTCATATATGGCATCGTCGTCGTCAACAGTGCCGACATACCGAGAATGTCTGGCTTGTGCTCTTCAAGCGCAGCAAGATATTTATTGACATCTGTGTTGATGCCAAGGTCAATCACTTCGAACCCAGCACCTTCCATCATCATCGCGACGAGATTTTTGCCGATGTCGTGAATATCACCCTTGACGGTGCCAATCACAACTTTGCCAACCGACTCGGCGCCGGTCTCTGCAAGCAGCGGGCGCAAGATTGCCATGCCACCCTTCATCGCGTTGGCTGAGAGCAAAACTTCTGGCACGAACAATATGCCGTCACGAAAGTCGATGCCTACGATGCGCATGCCTTCAACAAGTGCTGTCTCCAAAACTTTCGTCGCCGACCAACCGCGGTCAAGCAAAATCGTCGTGCCTTCGATAATTTCTGGACCAAGACCGTCATAAAGGTCGTCATGCATCTGTGCAGTGAGATCTTCGTCTGATAATTTGGCGAGATCAATATCTTGGAATTCTTCGTTGCTCACGTTTTCTCCATTACTTATCGAAAATTATCGTCAACTGGGTCTCCAGCACAACGGATTGAACGCTATCAGTTTGAGTGGCTGAAGTATTGAACACTCTCGGGCTTGAGCGGCTCGGCACCAAGAATAATGTCGGCAGCTTTTTCGGCGATCATCATCGTTGGGGCATAAATATTGCCGTTAGTCACATACGGCATCACAGATGCATCTACGACTCGTAACCCCGCTATGCCATGCACACGCATCGTCAACGGGTCAACCACCGCCATCTCATCGACCCCCATTTTGCAGGTGCAAGAAGGATGATATGCCGTCTCACCGTCACGACGAACCCATTCGAGAACTTGTGAATCAGTCTTACAATCAGGCCCTGGCGAAATCTCGCCTCCGTCAAAATCTCTAAACGCCGGCTGTGACAAGATTTTTCGCGCCGCCGCAATCGCCTCGACCCACTCTTGGCGATCTTCGGGCGTTGACAAATAGTTAAGCCTCAATTCTGGCTTCACGCGCACATCAGGTGATTTAATTTTTACGCTGCCGCGCGAATTCGAATACATCGGACCAATATGCACCTGATAACCGTGACCCCCCGCGGGTGCCGTGCCGTCATAGCGAACTGCAATCGGCAAAAAGTGAAACATTAAGTTCGGATACTTAAACGATTCATTGCCGCGAATGAATCCCCCGCCTTCGAAGTGATTCGACGACCCAGCCCCACGACGAAACAGCCACTGCAATCCAATAAAGGGTCGGTAATACATCTTTAACATCGGGTTCAGAGATACCGGCTGAGTACACGAGTGCTGCACATAAACCTCAAGATGGTCTTGTAGGTTCGCGCCCACACCCGGCAAGTGATGCACGGGTGCAACGCCAACTTTCGTGAGATGCTCGCGGTCACCAATGCCAGAAGCCTGCAGCAACTGCGGTGAATTAAACGCACCGCCGCACAAAATAACCTCACGAGCAGAAACACTTCGCTTGCGACCAAACGGCAACTCGAAATTTACGCCAGTTACTTTTTTGTTATCGACTATTAATTTTGTAACAAGCGCACGACATTGCACCTTCAGATTTTTTCGATGCATTACCGGATGCAAATACGCCCGCGCCGCACTAAGCCTGCGCCCACGACGCAAATTTCGATCGAATGCTGCGAAGCCTTCTTGCTTGTAGCCGTTCACATCGGCTGTTAACTCATGCCCCGCCTGCTGCACAGCCTTAAAAAATGCGCCAAACAATGGATTCTTAATTGGCCCACGCTCTTGCACGAGAGGTCCGTCGTGTCCGCGATATTGATCACCAGCTGGCGCCGCCAAACAATTTTCAAGACGCTTGAAATATGGCAAACAGTGCGCATAGTCCCAAGTCGACATGCCTGGGTCGCTCGCCCATCGCTGATAATCAAGCGGATTGCCGCGTTGAAAAATCATGCCGTTGATACTTGATGACCCGCCCAAAACTTTGCCCCGACCCTGAGTAACGCGACGATTGTTCATATGTGGCTCTGGCTCAGAAACATAAAGCCAGTCGTAGAAGCGACTTCCAATCGGAAACGTCAAGGCCGCGGGCATATGAATGAAAACATCCCACCAATAATCTGGTCGCCCCGCCTCAAGAACTAAAACACTCTTACTTGAGTCTGCACTCAATCGATTTGCAAGCGCCGAACCAGCCGAACCACCACCGACAACTATGTAGTCGTAAGTGTTTCTGAGTTTTTTCAAATCGCACCCAACATGCGCGCGGCCTCGAGCGTGTTCTCAAGCAAACACGCAATCGTCATCGGTCCGGTGCCGCCAGGCATCGGCGTAATCGCCCCAGCAATCGACTGCACCGCTTCAAAATCAACATCGCCAACAATCTTGTTGTCAATGCGTGTCACACCAACATCAATCACTGTCGCTCCAGGTTTAACATGGGCAGCAGTGACCATGCGGGCTGACCCGGCCGCAGCGATAATTATGTCGGCCTCACGACAAACGGCGACCATATCTAGGGTCGATTTGTGCGCGACCGTTGCGGTGGCATCTGCGCCACGACGTACAAGCAGCAACATCTGCGGCAAACCGGTTAGAGCCGACCGACCGATAACAACAACGCGCTTGCCTTTAGTTTCGATTTTGTACTTTTCAAGTAGCCGCATCACTCCGAGCGGCGTGCATGGCACATGACCCTTCAGTCCACGCACCAATCGACCAAGCGACCTCTCGGTCAAACCATCTACATCTTTTTCAACGGGCAACAAACTAAGCACAGACTCGGTGTCGATGTGCTTTGGCAACGGCAATTGAACCAAAATGCCGTGCACACTTTTGTCGGCAACTAGTTCTGCAACCGCCTGCTCAACCTCCGCTTGGCTCGAAGTTGCCGGCAAATTGACGCCACGCGAAACCATGCCTGCTTCTTGGGCCTTTTTGTGTTTGTTGTCTACATATATATGACTCGGTGCATCGTCTCCGACGAGCACAGTTGCCAGGCAAATCTTTGGGTTCCCAGCTGCAACGATCGTCGACTTAATTTTTGCAACCGTTTGATCGCGCAACATAACGCCGTCAAGCAGAATCGCCCCGCCTGGCGTGCGTTTAACCTCAGCACTCATGACAGGCCGACAATTTCACCATTCGCGTCGAAGTCGATGATTGCTGCGGCAGGCTTCGTGCCGAGTCCCGGCATCGTTCGCATATCTCCACAGATTGGATAAATAAAGCCTGCGCCAATTGACGCCCGCACTTCGCGCACGTTCAACGTGTGACCCGTTGGGGCACCACGCAACGACGCGTCACCAGAAATAGACAAGTGAGTCTTGGCAACGCAAATCGGCAGTTTTGCAAAACCATTGTCTGTGTAGTTCTTGATTTGCTTGCTGGCAAGACTCGTATATTCAACTTTTGCCGCACCATAAATTGTCGTCGCGATCTTTTCAATCTTCTCCTTGAGCGACGCCTCGTCTGGATACAAGAAGTGGAATGAGTTCTTGTCGTTGCAAGCCTCGACAACAGCCTTGGCAAGATCAGTTGCCCCAGCGCCACCATCGGCGAAGTGCGTGCACACAGCAACGCGCGCACCAGCGCCCTCGGCGATTTTACGAATCGCATCGTGCTCTGATTTGTGGTCAGTCGGAAATCCGTTAATCGCCACAACTGGCGATACACCGTGTGCTTTCACGTTTTCAATTTGCTTGACCAGGTTCGCCGCACCGGCAATAACATCGTCGGGGTTTTCTTTGAGCAGATCTTCTGGCAACGCCTTGCCCGCAACAATTTTGTATTTGCCTGAGTGTGCCTTCAACGCACGCACCGTTGCAACAAGCACGGCAGCATCTGGCACGAGACCCGATGCACGACACTTGATGTTAAAAAACTTCTCTGCGCCCATGTCTGCACCAAAACCCGCTTCAGTAATCAGATAATCACCCGAATGAATGCCAATCAAGTCGCCAACAATCGACGAGTTGCCGTGGGCAATATTGCCAAACGGTCCTGAGTGCACGATCACCGGCGTGTTCTCAATTGTCTGCAACAAGTTCGGCTTGATCGCATCGGCCATGATTACTGCCATCGAACCCGCACCACTTAATTGTTCAGCCGTTACCGGCTTGCCTTGCGAGTCGTAACCGACAACAATTCGCGCAAAACGCGCACGCATATCTTCTTTTGATTTTGCAAGCGCAAGAATCGCCATCACTTCTGATGCAGCGGTGATGTCAAAACCAGTCTGGCGAACAACACCGTCTTCTTTGGTGCCGAGACCAATAATTAAGTTGCGTAGCGATCGATCATTGACATCCATGACTCGTCGCCAAGTGATGTTGTTTATATCAAGATCGAGTTCGTTGCCTTGGTGCAAATGATTATCAACCATCGCTGACAACAAGTTGTGCGCCGCAGTCACTGCATGAAAGTCGCCGGTCAAATGCAAATTCAGCAACTCCATCGGGATCACTTGGCTGTAGCCACCACCAGCGGCGCCGCCCTTGATGCCGAAAGTTGGTCCCATGCTCGGTTGGCGCAAACTGATCGTCGCCTTTTTGCCGATGTGTTTCATCGCTTGGCCTAAACCAACAGTTGTCGTCGTCTTACCTTCGCCGAGTGGTGTCGGCGTAATAGCCGTGACGACAACATATTTTGCCTTAGGGCGCGACTTCAAAGAATCAATCGCGTCGAGACTTATCTTGGCGAGACTTTTGCCATACGGTTCGAGAAACTCGCTGCCAATACCCATTTGGGCGGCAATCTCAGTTAGCGGCTTTGCGGTTGCTTTACGCGCGATTTCAAGATCTGATGGAAACCCCATTACTCCTCTTTCAATTAAGAATCATTTATACGTGTTCGGCATTTATGCGAACCTTCACTCTATAGACCGCGCTTTAGGCACCGACAAACTACCCTGAGTCGCTAAAGTTAAGACACAATGGCAAAGCACAAATTTGACCCGTTCACGCGAATCACCGAACCGATGGTTCGCGACAATGGCGTGTTGCGCGTTGCGACTTGGCCAGAAGCGCTCGCCAGAGCAGCAAAAGGATTAGCCACAACGCGAGATGCTTTCTCGCCGTCGGCAGTCGGCTTCTTCTCATGCTCGAAGTCGACGAATGAAATGAACTTCATCGCCCAAAAGTTCGCTCGTGCCGTGATCGGCACGAACAACATCGACTCTTGTAATCGAACTTGACACGCACCTTCGGTGGTCGGTCTGGCCACCGTTTTCGGAGCAGGCGGAGGCACAAGTTCGTACGCCGAAGTTGAAACCACCGATGTGGTTGTGTTGTGGGGTTCGAACGCCCGCGAAGCGCACCCAATTTACTTTCATCACATTCTGCAAGGCATACGCAACGGAGCAAAACTTTTCGTAGTCGACCCGCGACGAACGGCTTCGGCTGAATTTGCCGACATCTGGCTCGGTCTAAATGTCGGCACCGATATCGCACTCTCAAACACGATTGCGCGCGAAATTATTCATGCCGGTTTAGCAAATAAAGAATTCATTGAAGGCAGCACGGCTAATTTCGAGACTTACGCAAAGTCGGTCGAACCCTGGACTCTCGAAGTCGGCAGCAAAGTCACAGGTGTGCCGGCAGAAGCAATTCGCGATCTCGCACATGCCTATGCTCGTGCCGGTAGTGCGCAGATGTGTTGGACACTCGGCATCACCGAACATCACAACGGTGTCGACAATGTTCTCAGTCTGATCAACCTCGCACTTTTGTGCGGTCATGTTGGCCGAACTGGCGCAGGGCTTAGTCCGTTACGCGGTCAGAACAATGTTCAAGGTGGCGGCGACATGGGTGCCTTGCCAAACAAACTGCCCGGCTTCCAAGATGT
>CAMBDT010000053.1 GCA_945865395.1 Acidimicrobium ferrooxidans DSM 10331
ATCCGTTCGATTCGTCGTTTGTCGAGGATGGTCTCGTCTTCGTTATTGAGCGTTGTTGTAATTGCGACTTCACTAAAACCGTGGCGTTGCGCAACACGCTTTACAAGATTGGCAAGATTCACGATTTCTTCTTGAGTTTTACCCGCACCTGCGTCGAGACGTGATAGTTCGAGCAAATCAAGAACGGTGCGATCAAAACGATGAACCTGACTGGCGATGATGTCGAATGCTTGTTTGTTGCGATCATTGAGGTCATCGCGGCGACTTTGCATCACCTCGACTGCTGCAGCAAGCGCGGTGATTGGCGAGCGAAGTTCATGACTCACATCGCTGGCAAATCGTGTTTCACGTTGAATTCGAGTTTGCACAGCATCGACCATGTTGTTGAATGAACTTGCAAGTCTCGAGAGTTCTGGATCACGCTCATCTTCTAAGCGCACATCAAGCCCGCCTGATGCGATATCTGTCGCAACTGACGCAACTCGACGAAGAGGTCGCAGCACACTGCTGCTGCTTGAAAAACCCAAAATGCCCCCAGCGATCGTAATCAAAATGATGCCGAATGTGAGTGTCGTGCGGATTGTGTTCAATGTGCGTTCAACATCAGTGAGTGGAAACGCTTCAAAATAATTAGCAGATATCGCCGCGATCGAAATTCCAAGTGCTTCATACGGTTCACCGTTGAAGTCGAACCTCTGACGTGCGCTTTGGCCGCCAAGAGTTTTGGTCAAGAGTTCGGTTGGTAAGTTCGACTGAGTAAAGCGCAACGGTTCTTGGGCAAAGAACGATTCTTCGTTGACCAGGTGAAGCACCGCGTAGCCCCCACTCTCGGTGCGAATATTGGTGACGATGTCGCCGGCCTCTTGCGGATTCACAGCAACGAGTGTGCGCAACAACTGTGCGTTGTTAATGGCTTGACTAGTTGCAAATTCAGATCTTTGGTCGAGCAAGTATGCACGTGTCGATGCATAGGTGACGATGCTCAAAGAAACTGCTGCAGCGAAGGCGCTGAGACTGAAATACAAAACGATGCGTCCGCGAAGACCACGCAAATTCGTTGTTAATTTGACCAGCCGAGTTAATAGAGAATTTTGACCCGACTCAGATGCCGCAGATTGAGCTTGCACGCTTCAAGCATTGCGGGATTTTTGCCAACCCCCACCGGCGGGAGTCAAGGGGGAGCAAGACTTCCGCCGGTGTGACACCCAAATACTGCTTGGCCTATTTGACGGAACCCTGATAAAACTGTGACTTTCTGGTAACAAAATTGAAGTTCAGGGCAGAATAGAGCACCGTGCAGACTTTGTTGTTTATCGAAGATGACCGCGACATTCGGGCGGCATTACGACTCGCACTCGAGGACGAAGGTTACAAAGTTCTCGAGGCTGCGGACGGAACTTCTGGTTTGAAAAGTTTTTCGACAGAAACAGTAGATCTGGTGTTGCTCGACTTGAGATTGCCAGACATGTCGGGTTTTGATGTCTGTCGTGAACTTCGAAGTAAGAGTCTCGTGCCGATAATTATGGTGACGGCGCAGACCGACACTCACGACCTGGTGGCTGGGCTTGAAGCTGGGGCCGACGATTATGTGACAAAGCCAGTTGTGGCCAAAGAACTTGCCGCGCGAATTCGAGCGGCCCTGCGAAGAACAACTTTATTGTCGACGAATTTCGCAACACTCGATCGCTTCTCGGTACATGATGTCGAGATGCGCAGTGATCAAGGAATCGTCCTAAAAAATAATGTTGAGCTTCCGTTGACCAAAACCGAGTATCGCCTGCTACATGTTTTCATGGAGAACGCAAACAAGGTGCTGTCGCGTGATCAATTGCTCGAACTTGTCTGGGGTTATGAATATCTAGGAGACAGTCGATTGGTCGATGCCCACATTAGACGTCTGCGATTGAAAATTGAAGATGTACCAGATGATCCGAAGATAATTGCGACGGTGCGCGGTATGGGTTATCGACTGTTAACTGCATAAGCCAAAAATTCTTTGGCTCGCGCAATTTTGTTTGTGAACTCCATTGGCGGCAACATCGCAATAATTGATTTGCCATAACCCTTCGTCACGAGTCGAGGGTCGAGCACGGCGACCACACCGAGATCGGTTTGTGTTCGAATTAGTCGACCTGCTGCTTGTGCCAACTTTGTCGCGGCAATGGGAATATCAATTGCGGTGAATGCCGACTTGCCAAATGCATCGCGACGTGCGCTCATCAGCGGATCTGTCGGCACCGGAAACGGCAGGCGGTCGATGATCACGAGACTTAGCGTTTGTCCTGGCACGTCGACGCCCTGAAAGAAACTTTGTGTGGCGAACAAGCATGTAGCTTCGCTTTCGGCGAACTTGCGCAATAGCTCCATTTTTGGCAGATCGTCTTGTTTGAGAATTTTGAATTCAAGCTTGTCTTCAAGGTCGTTGTAAGCGCTATTCAATCGTGCGTAACTCGTAAATAGAGCGAGAGTTCGACCACCTGCCGCATTGATCAACTCTTCGATTTCGCGATGCACCGCCTTGTCGCGCGCACCCTGCGCCGGATCGGGCAAGTGCGAAGCACAATACAGCAGCGAGTTATTTTCATAGTCAAACGGACTTGCCACATGGCATGCGTCAAAACTCTCGGGCACAAGACCAAGTCGCTCGGGCAGATTTGTGGGTATTGTCGCGCTGGTCAAAATTGCAGTGCGCTGAGACCAAACAGATTCATGCAGCGCTGAACCCACATTTAATGGGCGCATTTCAAGTGAGCATCGGTCAGGCGTGCCAGCGACATAGGCGACGTATCCACTGCGATCTGTCAGAGCCAGATCAAGGTCTTCGATGAATCGAGTGCAAAGAGATTGTGCGCGCAGTTTGCGTTGTTTGGCCGACTCATCTTTTGTGGCGATAGTGCGCAACGACTCGAGGGCCTCATTTGCGCGACCCCGAACCTCGACGAGAGTCTCGCGAGACTCATTGTCAAGAGGCAATGACACTCGCTTGTTGATGAACGGCACGATCGCATCGCGCAGTCGTGCTGCACTTTTGGCAAAACCACCCGACATTGCGTCGTCGCGGATAATCGACCTCATCGCCGAACCAATAGTCGTGATACGACTCGGCGAAAGGGCTAGCCCTGCAGAATCGGTAACGACATCTTCAAGCTCATGTGCCTCATCAAAAATGACTACGTCGTGCTCGCCGATAATCGTGCCCTCGGTGACGATGTCTAATGCATATAACCAGCCGTTGACGATCACGATGTCGGCCGTTTGGCTTTCGTCACGTGCGCGTTCTGAAAAACAACTTTCACCATGCGGACATCGAGATGCGCCAGGACACTCTTCGCTGGTGACGCTGACCATCGACCAAGCATTGCGTTGTGGTTGCCAATCGAGTTCGCCCTCATCTCCCGTTTGAGTCGACTCGGCCCACTCGCAGAGTTTTTTAACATCTGCTTTTGTACGCACAGAGAGGTCGTCGAGTTCGAGTCGCGATTGAGTGCGATCGGCGAGTTCGGCGATTCGCTGCCGACATAAATAGTTGCTGCGACCCTTGAGAACCGTCCACGTCAATTCGTGATCAAGGGTCGGATTCAAGGCTTTAGCCAACAATGGAAGATCGTTTTGCGAAAGTTGATCTTGTAAAGCCTTCGTCACCGTTGAAACGACGATGCGTCGACCCGACACAATTGCAGGCACCAGATACCCGAGCGTTTTGCCCGTGCCCGTACCTGCTTGCACGATCAGATGTCGGTTTTTGCGCAGAGCACGACCGACCAAAATAGCCATCTCGTCTTGACCTTGTCGTTCTTCAGCATTAGTCAATTCATTGGTGACACGCCGCAATGCATCGAGAATTTCTTGGTCGGCGATGTTCGGTGGCACTATGAAGTCTCGCGGATCGTCTTGTCTGATCGACTAATTCTTTGCCAACGCGATAGCAGCATCAAGATCAACAGAGTCAAAATCTGGCCAAGGCCGCTCGGTGAAATAAATATTTGCGGCTTTTATTTGCCAGAGCAAGAAATTTGAAATTCGAGATTCGCCCGAGGTTCGAACGAGAACATCTACGGGTGGCAACGACGCGTCGTAAAGATGTCGCTGCAAGTTCGCTGGTGTGAGATCATCACTTGATGCAACAAGGTGTTTGGCGGCACGAGTCAGTTCACTTCGCGAGCCGTAGTCAAATGCAACGGTTAGAACCATGCCAGTGTTGCTTCGAGTGTCTTCGATGGCTTTTCGAATTGCTCGTTGCACATAAAGCGGTGTGCGCGAACCCGGTTCGTCGAAAGGTCGGCCGATCCAATTGACGCGAACATTGTTTTCGTTTAATTCAGAAATTCGGCCGAAAAGTTTCTTGTGCAGGCCGAGAATATGACGAACTTCTGCCCGCGGGCGCACCCAGTTTTCAGTAGAAAAGCCGAATACCGTCAGGTATGCAACGTCGCGTTTTGAAGCAACGCGAACCACATCGGCGAGTGACTCTTCGCCCGCGGTGTGGCCCGCTGTGCGGGGCAACCCCCGCTTGCGAGCCCATCTTCCATTGCCGTCCATGATGCAGGCAACGTGAAGTGGTTTCGAATTCATTTGTTCAACGCTAACAACTCTGATTGGCGAGTTAAGTCGTTTGAAAGTGAGAGAATGTGATGGTGGCTAAGACAACGCGCGATTTGAATAGCGAATTGGCCCATGTCTTGGTGTGTGCCGGAACCATCTTCGAATGGCTAAAAACTACACCTGACCAATGGAAAGTTCAGATCGATGCGTTGGTGCGTTCAGTCGGCGGAGTTGGTGTTAGGTGGCTTTCTATTTATCCATATTCAGGAAATGCAAGCGCAATTGAGCGCACAGCAATCTGTAACTCGATTGTCTCGGTTTTCGGGGGTCAGCGGTCTGGTGACAGAGTTTCTGTGATCGCCGAACATGGGCTGATTGTTGTGGTCGACACTTGCGCAGACGGTCAAGAGAGATTTGTCAATTCTGTCGCTCAACTGAGCAGTAGCCAAGCAATTGATGAAGAAAAACTCGCGGCGACTCTTCTCTCGCCTGCATCTGGTGAACCCGATTTGGTTCTGGTGTTGGGTGCACCTACTCAGGTGCCTGAATCTTTGATGTGGGAACTTGCGTATAGCGAACTTGTGTTCTTAAATGTGCCGTGGTTGCAATGTGATGTCGAGCACATTCAAATGGCAATCGGTGATTTTCAGCGTCGCGATCGTCGCTTTGGTGGTGTTGACTCGTGAGTTTGTATCGCGATAAGGCGGTTGTCTTGCGTACATATGATTTACGCGAAGCAGATCGCATAATTGTGATGATGAGCGAAGAACACGGAAAGGTTCGCGCAGTTGCCAACGGTGTGCGAAAAATGTCGTCGCGGTTCGGCGCTCGGCTTGAACCTCTCAGTCACATTGATGTCTTGTTGAACAAGGGAAAAGACTTAGACACGGTGAATCAGGTTGAATTGGTTACCAGCGCAAGGGGTCTATACAGCGACTTAGATCGTCTGACACGCGGTCTGGCGATGCTTGAAGCAGTTGACCAACTCGGTATGGAGGGCGAGCCGACACCTCATCTATACAAGATGTTGGTCGGGGCGTTGCAATGGCTTTCAGAAAACGACTCGGCGTTGGTTCTGGCTGCGTTTTATTTTAAATTGCTTGTCGTCGAAGGTGTTGGTGCACACATTGAAAGTTGTGTCGGTTGTGGTGCGCCAGGTGAGCAAATTGTTGCTTTCGACCTTTCTCGTGGCGGCGGGCAGTGTCAAAGTTGTCGCAGTGGCGCGACTATCTCAAGCGACGCGATAAAGATAATTCAAAATATCGTTGGTGGACAATTGAATCTGGCTCTCTCTTTGCCAGAGAGTGCGGCAACTCGCGAGGTGTCTGACCTTGCGACGAAATGCATGGAGCATCATCTCGAGCGTCGCCTTAAATCGGTCGCAGTTTTCGAACGACCTGAGTACTAGTCGCAATACCTGGCCGTAAATTTGGACGGATTTGTAATAGTCTGATCGGGTGCCAGCGAAAGATTTAGATCAGGTCGTCAACCTTTGTAAGCGTCGCGGATTCGTGTATCCGAGTGGTGAGATTTATGGCGGATTCAGGTCGTCTTACGATTACGGTCCGTTGGGTTCGTTGATGTTGCGCAATGTCAAAGAAGCGTGGGTTCGCACGATGGTGCAGCAACGCGACGATGTCGTTTTGATTGATGCCGCAATACTTGGCGCTCCACAGGTTTTTGAAGCAAGTGGCCACTTAAGTAATTTCAGCGATCCACTAGTTGATTGCACTGTTTGCAAGCGTCGCTTTCGACAAGATCAGATTGAAGACCGCGATTGTCCGCAATCGAAAAAAGGTTGCGAGTTCACCGATGCGCGGGCATTCAATTTGATGTTTAAGACTCACGCTGGACCAGTCGAAGGCGAAGGAGCAACGGTTTATCTTCGGCCAGAAACAGCGCAAGGCATGTTCGTCAACTTTGCCAATGTGCTGCAGACAAGTCGCAAGAAACCGCCATTCGGTATTGCCCAAGTAGGCAAAAGTTTTAGAAATGAAATTACACCCGGAAATTTTATTTTTCGTACCCGAGAATTCGAGCAGATGGAACTCGAGTTTTTCGTGCCGCCAAGCGAGAGCGCACAATGGTATGACTATTGGTGTAAGTCAAGATTGCAGTGGTACGTCGACTACGGCATTCCGGCGGAAATGTTGCGTATTCGTGAGCACGCCAAAGATGAGTTGTCACATTATTCGGCCGGCACGAGCGATATTGAGTTTTTGTTCCCATGGGGTTGGGGCGAACTCGAAGGCATTGCGCAACGCACTGACTATGACTTAAAACAGCACGCCGAACACTCACGACAAAAACTTGAATATTTCGATCAAGCGACAAACGAGAGATATGTGCCGTATGTTGTCGAACCAGCAGCCGGGGCAAATCGAACTATGGCGGCTTTTTTACTTGCGGCTTACGACGAAGATGTGGTTAATGACGAGCCACGAACGGTGTTGCGCCTTCATCCACGATTAGCGCCGTTTCAGATAGCCGTATTGCCACTTTCTAAAAAAGACACTCTGATGCCTTTAGCCAAAAGAATTCATGCGATGCTTGGCGCAAAATACATGTGTGACTTTGACGAAACACAGGCGATTGGACGCCGATATCGCCGCCAAGATGAAATTGGCACTCCATATTGTGTAACGGTTGATTTTGATTCGCTTGAAGATGATTCAGTGACTATTCG
>CAMBDT010000054.1 GCA_945865395.1 Acidimicrobium ferrooxidans DSM 10331
TTAACGACCCCGCCCGAAGGCTCGCCAAATATTCTCGTCGTGTTGCTCGACGATGTTGGCTACGCACAATTTGGTTGTTATGGCTCTGATGTTGCCACACCAACTTTCGACAAACTCGCGAGCAATGGTTTGCGCTACAGCAACTATCACACGACTGCACTTTGTTCGCCGACGCGCGCTGCATTGCTGACCGGTCGAAATCCGCACAGCGTGGGCATGGGGCGCGTCGCAGACATCGTTTCTGGGTTTCCGGGATATAACTCGATCATGCCGGCGAGCGCCGGAATGATTTCGGAAATTTTGGTGCGCAACGGATATGCGACATATCTGCTTGGTAAGTGGCATCTTTCGCCGCAAGGCGAAAATCAAATGGGTTCGACACGCGAGCGATGGCCACTCGGTCGCGGGTTCGAACGCTTTTACGGTTTTCTTGGCGGCGAGACCGATCAATATCATCCGGATCTTGTCTATGACAATCACCAAGTCGACCCGCCGCGCACACCCGAGCAGGGCTACCACATCACCGAAGACATGGCTGACAAAGCAGAACTGTTTATTAACGACTTGCGAGCGGCACACCCCGAGAAACCATTTTTTATGTGGTTTGCACCCGGTGCATGTCACGCACCGCATCAAGCACCGAAAAGTTTTATCGATGCATACCGCGGAAAGTTTGATCACGGCTGGGATGCATGGCGCGAAGAAGTTTTCGCACGACAGAAAAAGTCAGGCTTATTGCCGAGCGACACTGTTCTAAGCGAGCGACCACATTGGGTGCCAGAGTGGGCGGGTCTCAGTGCCGACGAAAAGAAACTTTATGCGCGAATGATGGAAGTTTACGCAGGTTTCTTGACGCACACCGATGCACAAGTGGGCAGAGTGATTAAACATATTGAGTCGATGGGTGAACTTGATAACACGATTGTTCTTGTGATGAGCGACAACGGCGCGAGTTCTGAAGGTGGACCAAAGGGTTCGTTCAATGAAATGTTTTATTTCAATTTCATGCCTGAAAATCTTGAAGAAAATATCAAACGAATTGATTTGCTCGGCACACCCAATGCGCACAATCACTATCCGTGGGGCTGGGCTTGGGCGGGCAACACACCGTTTAAGCGATGGAAGCGTGAAACTCACGAGGGTGGCGTGACCGACCCGTTGATTGTGCACTGGCCGAAAAAACTTGCCGCGAAAGGCGAAGTGCGCACGCAATATTTGCATTCGGTCGATGTGATGCCAACTTTGCTTGAGTTAATTGGCATCGAGCCACCGACACATATTGCAGGGGTTGAACAACAGCCAATTGAGGGTGTGAGTTTCGCGCACACACTTAGCAACGCGAAAGCAAAAAGCAAGCATGTGACGCAGTGTTACGAGATGCTTGGTTCGCGTGCGATGTATCACGATGGATGGAAAGCCGTGGTGTTTCATCAGTTGCCTGGTTTGCCTGGTGTGCCAACATACGACGGGTCAGATCCAAACATAAGTTTCGATGTCGAACAGTGGGAGCTCTACCACGTAGAAATAGACATCGCGGAGACAAATGATTTGGCGCGTGAGCATCCTGAAAAATTAAAAGAGATGATTGCTTTGTGGTGGGAGCTTGCAGACAAGCAACAAATTCTGCCGCTGAATAATCAGCCAGGCAGATTCGGCGACAAGCGATATCGACAAGAGCGATACGAATATCGACCAGGCATTGGTGCGATACCGCCATTAGTGGCACCGAACTTGCGTAATCGATCGTTTGAAATTTTCGCTGAAGTGACGGTGCCTGCGACTGGTGTCGAAGGTGCGATCATTGCCCAGGGAAGTGGTGCTGGCGGATACGCCGTGTATGTCAAAGACAAACGGTTGCATTATGTGCACAACTTTTTGGATCTTTATTATTTTTCAGTGTCGGCAGAAGTGGATCTGCCAGTTGGCGTGCACACACTGCGCGTCGAATTTAAATCGACTGGTCGGTTCAAGGGTGAAGTTAATTTGTATTACGACGATTTGCCAGTTGGTTCGGGTGCGATACCAGCGACCGTGCCTGTGTTCTTCGGCGTGTTCGGTATGACTGTTGGTTATTTGCGTGGGTCATCGGTGATTCGCGGTGTTGAATCGCCGTTCACATTTACCGAATCGGCGTTGCAGCGCGTGATTGTGGTGCCCGCTGGTCGCTCGTGGCGCGACCCAGAAGGTGATGAGCGGGTTGCCTCGGCGACGCAATAGTTGAAGTAGTCGCAAACCTTGCGACAGTTGCGTTGTAAGTTGTTTTGGTGACTGATCGCGGGAAGTTGCTTTCAAAATCAAATTTTTTGCTGGGGTGTGATTGCCCGGTCAAACTAAAATATTTCAAGTCGGGCTACCCGTCGTTGAATAATTTAAATTCGTTTCTCGAGTTTTTTGCTGACGGTGGTTTCATGGTCGAAGCATTAGCGAGAGCGCTGTTCGATGATGGCGTGTGGGTCGTGCCGCAAGCAGGTGAAACGCCAGAACAGGCGACTGCGCGACTGATGGCAGTGCCGGGCGATGGCGTGTGGTTCGAGCCGACATTTGTCGTGAATGACATGTTGGTGCGAGTTGACATTTTGCAGCGCAAAGACGATGTGTTGCGACTGATTGAAGTGAAAGCCAAAAGTTTTGACTCGAGCGAAAGCGAAACGCCGTTTCGCGGTAAGCGCGAAGGCATTTTGA
Source organism: Acidimicrobium ferrooxidans DSM 10331 (assembly GCA_945865395.1). Taxonomy (GTDB): domain Bacteria; phylum Actinomycetota; class Acidimicrobiia; order Acidimicrobiales; family Ilumatobacteraceae; genus BACL27. The sequence continues at coordinate 2,683 of CAMBDT010000054.1, forward strand.
GTGGCTGGCGCGAATATTTGTTGGATATCGCGTTTCAAACAGATGTGCTCGAACTTGCGTATCCAAAAATGCAAGTCGTGCCCGAGCTCTGTTTGGTCGACACTTCGAAGACTTGTTTAGAAGAAGCGATCTTCAACAAAGTTGAATTAATCATCGACAAAGACCCCGGCAGCACCGGACCGCGGGCGATTTATCATGGCGATATTGCGGCATTGCGTAGCCAACATTTTTTGGGTTTTTTAAATGTACGCCTCGAAGTCGACGAGTTGATCGCCACAGTGCGCTCGCAGAGCAACTCGCTGTTGAAGATTGCCGCTGACCCGACAATTGCTCTCGATCCGCCGATTAGCAGCAAATGTCGTGATTGTGAATATCGCAAGATCGATAGTTCGCGCAACGGATTTGCTGAGTGTTGGGGTGCACTTGCGGCTGGCGACCCACACATTGTCGATCTATTTGGTGCTGGTTTGTTGGCTGACGCTGCGGGCAACAGCAAAGAGGGCGTCAACTGGCTGATCAAAAACGGCATTTCGAAACTCGTTGAGATACCTCCAAAAATTATCGACCAAAACAAATCGACGGGCAAACGACAGATTCGACAACTTGAATGCACGAAAACCGGCGCTGAATGGGTTGACCCACTGCTAAAAGACGAACTCGACGCCTGTGAGTATCCGTTGCATTTTGTTGACTTTGAAACCTCGCGATTGGCGGTGCCGTATCACAAAGGCATGCAGCCATACGAACAGATTGCATTTCAATTTAGTTGTCACACGATTTTGAAGCTGGGTGACAAAGAGTTGCAACACACCGAATGGATAAACGTTGACGACGCGTTTCCGAGTTTTCATTTTGCAAGCGCATTACGCGACGCAGTAGGCGAAACTGGCACGATATTCGTGTGGAGTGACTTTGAACAGAATACTTTGCGTGATATTCGCCGTCAGATGACGAGTTATAACCACGCCGATAAAAAAATAGCAACATGGATCGATGAGATTGTGCCTGATCGCAAAGATGGTGGACGAGTGCAAGACCTGCTCGAACTTTGTCGCGAGCATTATTACCACCCACAAATGGGCGGCAGTATGAGCATTAAATATGTGTTGCCGGCGATTTGGGGCAGCAATGAAGAACTCTGGCGCGACCCGTGGTTTGCAAAATATTTTCGCGAGAGCCTTGACGGTGCACTTGACCCCTACAGCGCCTTGACTGGTTTGATTTTAGAAGCCGAACGCAGCAATATCGCCGACGAAGATGCTAAAGAAGTTGCAGTTGAGGCGGTGCGCGACGGCATTGGTGCGATGCGCACTTATCAAGAAATGATGTATGGCTTGAGTCGCAATGACGCCAAACATCGCGACGCAGTCAAGAAAATGCTGCTGCAATATTGTGAACTCGACACCGCGGCGATGGTGATTATTTGGAAGCACTGGATGTCGCGACTGGCCAGCGCGAAATAATTTATTTGACCCGCATCACTCGAAAAGGGTCGCCAATTTTGAGAAAGTTTTCGTAGACCTCGGGTAGTTCAATGCGCAAACGCTTTGAGTCGAGCGCCTGTTTGCCGGCATGCTCGCGCCAAGTGACGACCTGCTCGCCGTCAAGTAGGCCGATTTCGTTTTCGAGCAACAATCTCGCGAGTTCGTCTTTGGCGATTGTCTCTTGCTTTTCTGCCAGTCGTCGAGTTTCGCGAGCGTCGCGCAAATTTGCCAAAACTGCACGCGCAGATTCGGGCAGTTCGATCGCAGTTGGCGTTGCGCGATAAAGCGACGAGATTTGTTCGGCGCTGAACTGATTGATTTCAGAGTCGGCACGAGCGCCAGAGTCGACGAGAGAACCAAAGCGTTCGGCTTCGGCCCACAATTGATCGATGGCTTCTTGATTGCGGGGCAGTTCGACGAAACTGATGCGCAGATCGCGGTCGAGTACGACAAAAAATAACGGCACATTGAGCACCGACTGTTGAGCCCAACCTTGCCAACGCCACTCGAAAGGCAGATCATCACTAGTGTGCACGCTGTATCGCGAAGTGGTTTTTGCCTCGACGCCGACAGTTGGGCATTCTTCGTTGTCGACACCGTCTTTTGAAATTGTGAATCGACCAGCGCGATACATGACCGACGGAGTGAACACATTGATGCCCAACAAGTGTGAGGCTTCTTCGAGAAGCGCCGGCTCGAGCACATTGCCACGACGGAAAACTGGTTTGTCATCTTCGACCGTTGGGTCGACACTTTTATCGAAGAACAAATCTGAGCGAGTCGAATATGGTGAAGCGCCCATGAGCGCCGGTGCGTCGGATGCGCCGAAAGTGCAACGACCGTTGCTGTCGCGCCAGCGCAGTCTGAGCCAGTCTTCGCTGCCGTGTTTTGGTTTTGCGATTCGCTCGTATTTGACTGAGTTTTCAGTGAATGTATTCATTTTATTGTTTGCTCTGTTTCTTTTTGGGGAAGAGACATCTTCGCCCAAGGGTGTTACAGAGTTGGCGTGTGGTGTGCCCAAGGCTGGGCGATCTCAAGTTGTGATGCGACGCGAATTAGCAAGTCTTCGCGTCCATATGCGGCCACGATCTGCACGCCGACCGGAATGCCGTCGGGTGTCCATTGCAGGGGCACATTGATCGCCGGCTGACCCGATGTATTGAATGGTGGTGTTAATGGAATCCAATTGCCTGCAATTCGTAGCGCGCCCATCGGGTCTTCGGGCATGTTGCGAATCGTGCCAATCGGTAGGGGCAGTTGCGATGCTGTTGGGGTGACCAAGAGATCAAAACCATCGGCCCACCATTGTTGCAACATGCGACGAAACATCACAGAGAGATAAACGGCTTGTGCATAGTCAGTTGCGGTTTTACCGTTCGCGTATTCGGCCATTGTCCAGTTCATCAGTTCGACATCGTTTTTAGTGACGGCGCGACCAAGCATCTGACCGAGTGAGTTCAAACCAACTGACATGTTGGTCGACCACATCGCGGTGAACTTTCCGGCGAAATCTGTATTGTCGAGTGCTTGTGGCCAAGAGTTTTCGACATGGTGACCGAGAGATTCGAGAAGTTTGCAAGTGTCGCGCACGGCTTGCACGCACTCGGTGTCGATTGTGGCGCCAGTCGGATGATGGTCAATAAAGCCGATGCGAAGTTTGCCTGGGTCAGCACCGACTTCATTTATATAAGGACGAATTGGCGCGGGAGCGATGACTCGGTCGCCAACACCGGGGCCATGCACTGCATCGAGCAACGCTGCTGTATCGCGAACGGTTCGTGTGACCGCAAAGTGAACACTGACGTTGGCCTCGTCGCCAAATGGCGCAAGCGAGATTCGTCCTTGCGAAGTTTTTAAACCGACGAGACCGCAACATGCAGCCGGAATGCGAATGCTGCCGCCACCGTCACTGGCATGAGCCATCGGCACAATGCCTGCGGCCACTGCTGCTGCGCTGCCGCCGCTTGAACCACCAGAAGTGCGACTGACATCAAAAGGGTTGCGCGTCGGGCCCCATGCCAACGGCTCGGTGACGGGCACACTGCCGAACTCAGGCGAATTTGTTCGACCAAAAGTAATCAGGCCTGAATCAATAAATTTTTGAACCAAATTTGAATTTGTTGGCGCAATATATTTGGCGTTTTTGAGAGCAATGTTGCCGTTTGACATGTGTTGGCCCGCGTATGGTGCACCCAAGTCTTTTAATACGAACGGCACGCCGCCAAACTTCTTGTTCGTGTTTGGTTTGAATTTTTTCGCCAGGTCGCGTGCATGGTCGAACCAGGTGATGTTGATCGCGTTGATCGCTGGGTTGAATGCAGCATTGCGTTCGATTGCAGCTTCGAGCAGTTCGCTTGCCGAAACTTTGCCACTCGCGACGAGTTCGGCTTGACCAACACCGTCGATGAACTGTGTTTGTCGGGCGAAGTCAGATAACGGCACAAGTGAAGTCTTGTCTATATCTATGGTTCGTGCAAAGGCAGACTAAGTTAGTGACGCCGTGAATTCGCCAGATAACTCAAGCGTTAGAGGTAACTCAGGCTCTGTAGAACCGGTCAAACTCACTGCGCGAGAAGTTTTTCAGGCGCCTGCGGTTAAATCTTTTATCATCGCCAACTCGGCACTTTATGTCGGCTTGATGCTGCAAGCGGCGACACTCGGCAAACATATTTATGACATCACAGGTCGTGAGATTGATATTGGTTGGCTTGGCCTGGCAGAGTTTTTGCCTGTTGCGTTGCTCGTATTTGTAACCGGCACAGTTGCTGATCGCTATAACCGTCGCCGTGTGGCGGTAACGGCGATGATCGGCGAGTTGATGTGTGCGTTGGCGCTCGTGTTTTATGCTCGCACCAACCCAACAAGTGTTGCGCCGATGTTTGTGATTGCAGTTGCATTTGGTGCATCTCGTGCATTTGTTTCGCCGGCGATGCGATCAATCGCGCCAATGATTGCCCCTGAACATGGGTTGCCACAAATGATCGCGATGTATTCGGCGGTGTGGACGGGCGCAATGATCGTCG
>CAMBDT010000055.1 GCA_945865395.1 Acidimicrobium ferrooxidans DSM 10331
TGATAGTTGCTGTAGCGCAAACCATTGCTCGCGAGTTTGTCGAAAGTTGGTGTGGCAACATCAGAGCCATAACAACCAAATTGTGCGTAGCCAACATCGTCGAGCAACACGACGAGAATATTTGGCGAGCCTTCGGGCGGGGTCGTTAATGGCGGCCACCACGGCGTCGAGTCGTCAAATGTCCGACCAATCTTGCCCTTGAACTCGTTTTTCACACTCACCCCCACACCAAAAATTAGCCTTTAGTTGCCCGCTGTTTCGCATTGGCGCAATTTGAATTCAACTTAATCCCGCTGCGCTAGTTGGCAGTTATCATTAGCAATACCAGCGCTCGTAGCTCAACGGATAGAGCATTTGACTTCGGATCAAAGGGTTGGGGGTTCAAGTCCCTCCGAGCGCGCCAATATTTGCAAGTATTTTCTCAGAATTGTTCTAAGTGGTTAAATCTAGAGTCGATGTTTTGTCGACGTGGACCAAGAAGTTGGGTGAAGTGAAACTATTTCGAAATGAACAGACCCACAGCGATGCCCCTACAGCATCAAATGCTGACCAGAGTTTGCAATTTAATCTTGCAAATCGAGATGAATTTCTTGCCCAGATTCCAACCGATGGTAAGGGAATTGAAATTGGTCCTTTTGCTAACCCTCAACTGCATGGGCCAAACATAAAATACCTTGATGTCCTAACTTCTGAAGAGCTAAAGCGACGGGCAAGAGAACTTGGAATGGACCCAGAAAAAGTTCCGCATATTTCATATATCTCAAATCAAAATGGTTTCCCCGACATTCCAGAAATATTTGATTACGCACTTAGTTGTCACTCGATCGAGCACCAGCCAGATTTAGTCAAACACCTGAACCAGGTCGAAAAAATTCTCTCGCCGAGTGGAAAATACTTTCTGATCATTCCGGACAAACGTTATTGCTTCGATCACTATCTTGCCGAAAGCACTTTTGCCGACATAGTTGGAGCTTTTATCGAACAGCGAATTGTGCATACGGCAAAGTCTGTAATTGAGCACCGTGCTTTAACTACGCACAACGATCCAGTAGCTCATTTCTCCGGAAATCACGGCGATATTCTGAGCAATCAACACCAGCGTGTTTTGCAGGCAATAAGCGAGTTCAAAAATGCAAGCGGGTCATATATCGATGTGCACGCTTGGCAATTTGTGCCAGAATCTTTTACAGAATTAATCGGCAATTTGAACGCGCTTGGTTTAACTAGTTTCAAAATTACTAATATTTGGAATACCCCAATTAATAATCTTGAGTTTTTTGTCACTCTGACGAAGTCTCCAAGCGCAGATGCCAAATGACCAAGATGGCAACCATGAGTGCAAATGAACGACGGCCCGATCTAGACGTGGTTTAGCTCTTTACATCGCTTTCGATTTAACGGGTTGGAGGCTCAAGCCCCTCCGAGCGCGCCAACATTTGTCAGTGTTTAGGTTCTACACCCGCGACTTGGTGCCGTACCATTGACTTCATGCTCATTGAATTCGGCGAGCAATCAACCAAAAAACATGCTGTTGTTGTAGGTGCCGGTTTTGGCGGCCTAGCCTGCGCCAAAAAACTTCGAAAATCACGGTCCTATCGTGTCACCTTGATTGACCGCAATCCATACCAATTGTTTTCTCCGCTTCTATATCAAGTAGCCACGGCATCACTACCCGAAGATGACATTGCATTTCCAATTCGTACCGCCTATCGCGAAGTTCAATTCGTTCGCGGCGATGTTGAAAGTGTCGATGTAAACAAAAAAGAGTTAACGCTGTCTACTGGTAAAACAATTTCTTACGACGACTTGATTCTCGCCGTTGGTTCCGAAGGCACAACCTTCGGTATCCCAGGTGTTGCCGAGCACTGCTTACAAATGAAGTCGGTAAGTGATGCTCGCGAAATTCGTCGCTCACTGCTCAGCACATATGAAAGTGTCGAAGACGGGTTGTTGCCTCTCGAGAGTCTCAATGTCGTGATCGTCGGTGGTGGGCCAACTGGTGTCGAACTCGCCGGCGCAGTCAGCGAATTACAACGAGAAATTCAACGTGAGTTCGAGCACATCGCACCCAAAGCAACCGTGACACTTCTTGAGGCGGGCCCAAGATTATTGCCGAGCTTTCATCCTTACTCCAGTAAATACACATTAAAGACGTTGACCAAAATGGGCGTGAATGTACTCGTTGACGCCGCCGTTACCGAGGCGACAATCCGATCACTGCGCCTCAAAGATGGCAAAGAAATTATCGCCGGTACCAAAATTTGGGCAGCAGGCGTCGTTGCACCATCCCACTGGAAGTTTCTCGGCGAGACAGATCGCGGCAATCGAATTAAAGTCAACTCAAACTTGCAACTTAGCGATTCGATTTGGGTGGTCGGTGATGCCGCGAGTTTTCCCGATGCTGCAGGGCGACCACTGCCGATGGTTGCGCCAGTCGCAATTCAACAAGGAAAGCACGTCGCGCGCCAGATCAGGCGACGCGAATCAAGTAAATCTCTCGAGATTTTTAAATATCGCGACAAAGGTCAGATGGCGACAATTGGTCGACGCAAAGCCGTTGTTGAAATGAATTCATGGTTGCGATTTCAAGGTTCACTCGCCTGGCTTACATGGCTCGCATTGCATCTTGCATATCTTTCGGGTGGTCGCAACCGCACAAGTATTTTCGCCGATTGGATCTGGAACTACATCGTCTGGACACCGCGCCGAACAATCACTGATTAATTATCCCTATATCGCAAGTGCTAGAAATTGCGTAGGGGAAATATGCCACGACTAAGACAAGTGCCGCGCGAGCAAGCAGACAAATCGGTGTTGCCCGTTTATGACCTGCTGTTTGGTGACCGTGATCCTGTTTCGTCCCCTGGCACGGCGACTGGCACGCCTGGCGATTGGTGGACGGTGTTCGCACTTGTGCCAGAAGTTTTTGAGCACGCGGTTCGTGGGTTTGCGCTCTATCGAAATCCAGCGCGCAAAATTAATGAGCAACTTCGCGAACTCGGACAAACTCGGGTTGGTTGGGCGCGCGCCAGCCAATTTGTATTTTCGCAACATTGCAAATCTTGTCGCACTGCCGGCATCGACGAAGAAAAAATTCAAGCGATAGCCAGTTGGCAAACTGCCGAGTGTTTCTCGCCCATTGAACGGGCGATTCTCGCCTACACCGACGCGCTTGTCTACGACGGTGGCAGAGTTGCCGACGGTGTGTTTGCGGCGCTTCAATCTCACTTGAGCGACGAAGAAATTCTTGAATTCACTTATATTGTCGCGATGTACGATATGCATGCGGTTATGAGTCGTGCCTTGCGCACAGAATTCGACGATCGAGACGATCCGATCGTCGAAATAGACGGACCAGAGGGCCCACGAATGAAACTTAAGGTGAGATGAAACTAAAAAGCGGTGTTCACCATGTTGCTTACGCCTGTCGCGATGCCGAGGCGACCCGGCATTTCTACGAGGACATCCTTGGATTTCCTCTAGTGCACACCGAGGTGACACAAATTCCAGATTCTGATTCGAATTTTCGCCACCTGTTTTTTGACCTTGGTGACGGCACCTGCATTGCTTTTTTTGATCTTCACAACATGGGCGAAAAGCCTGATTGGCGCTCCGATGTTTCAACGGGCAACGGATTACCTGTATGGGTCAATCACATTGCATTTACAGCTGACAAAGAAACTCAAGAGCAAGCTCGCGCCTCGCTAGAAGCAGCCGGCATCAAACCGTTTATGGACGTCGATCACGGATGGTGTCACTCGCACTATTACCTTGATCCGAACGGCATCATGATTGAATTTTGTCGCGACACACCAGGTTTCACTGTTGATCCAGTCGCAGCCCGCGCTTCACTATCCAAAAAATAATCAGGCAGTGAACAGAGGCAATCTGTCGTTCCATCCAGTTATGACTCGGTCGACTGGCGTGTACAGTACGCCTTCGATCACGCTGCCGTAAACAGATCTAAAGTCAGTCGTCACGGCCAAGTCACCATCTTTCAATTGATTGAGCGGCGGTTGCTCGCCGTGAAACCCGCCAACAACTCGTTCGCCGATGATAAACATCGGTCCAGATGTGCCGTGATCGGTGCCGTCTGAGGCGTTCGCACGCACACGCCTGCCAAATTCGCTGTAGACCATAATCGTGACATCTCTGCTGCGACCGATTGTTCGCATCTGCGACATAAATTTTGAAATTGAAGTCGAGACCGTACCAAGTAACAGCGACTGTGCTGACAACTCGTTGGCATGAGTATCAAAGCCACCAAGTGAGACAGACCAAACTCGAGTTGGCACACCTGCGGCAATCAACTTCGCGGCAACATCCAACTGAGCGCTGAGGTTTGATTCTCCACCTGCATTACCTCCGATGGCCGTGGGCAAATCAGCCGCAGGCGGTGCAGGATTTTTTAGAATCGGCGAGACAATTTCGGCAACGGTAAACAGGTCGCGAATTGAACGCGCGGCGGTTGCCGAAAGTTGACCGTCAAGTTTTGTCTTCTTTGATGTTTTTGCATAGTCTGCCGCAAGCATGCCAGTTGGTGTCTTAAGCCCACTGAGCGGCAGCACGGTTCCCGAGCGTTTGTCGCCCTGAAATAGTGGCGGCATCGTCGAGCCGAGACTGATTGCAAGAAACGGATTCTCTGTCTGAGTTTCGAGCCACCGTCCGACCCATCCAGTTTTGATCGGCGTGCGAGACGCACTTTGCCAAATCGCCATCGACGAAAAATGCGAACGATCAGGGTTCGGATAACCAACACCGCGCACAATTGCGAGCTGTTTGTTATCCCATAATGTTTTGAAACCCGTCATTGAGCCGTTAAGCGCAAGACCATCACCAATCGGCAATACCTGTTCTTCTTTATACGCAAGTTGAGGACGCAACGACTTGTAAATCGGATCCAAATATGGCACCACGGTGTTGAGCCCGTCATTACCGCCGTTGAGCGTCACGATTACGAGAATCGGCGTACCAGGAGGCAATGGTCGCGGTCCTGCGGCATGAGCAAACTCGAATCTAGAAAGCGAGTGTGCGGCCGCAACTGCACCAACACCGGTCAATTTAATAAACTTTCGGCGGCTGATATTTTCCATGTTTCCTCTCAGGCGTTGACCAAATATTCAGGACTACAGATCGCTAAGGCAGCAAGTCGCGCCGGATCTCGAAGCGCGCCATCCAGCGCAACCTTGGTTCGATCACTCCATTCGGCGACACCCAACCAATCTGCGAGAGCCTCGATTCTTTCTTTCTTGGCCACCGCCATCAATGGGCTCAAGTCTCCTTGGCTGACTATCAATTGTGCGGCTTGAATCAAAGTTTGTGACGATGCAACCGAGAGCCATGCTTCGTCTGCGGGCCAACCACCGACACTTGGCGGAAAAAACGGTCGCTGCCCCAAAGTATCAAGCAATGTCAATAGCAGATCTGGTTGTGAACATGTCGACGGGGTAATTCGCAAGGCTCGCAACACCGACACCAACCATTCAAGGGGGCTCTTGACTTGCGAGTTAGTCGGATCTTGAAACGATTTGCTAAAAACCAATGCCTCCATGGTCGGAAGAATCTGACGAGTCGCAAATGCTTTCTTAATAATGTGTGCAGAGGATTTCGCGCGCTCAGATGGCTTCATCGGAATGCTCATCATCGAAGATGCTGGTGAAATAAAACGGTAAGTCATTCGCTCAGGAATAAAACTTTGGCAAGCGACATTCACCGAAAGAAACCGTGCGAGAGTCGCCGATTCGAAATTTCCCGTAGTGCCTAGAACGGTAGATGTACCGACATAACTTCGCCGCGGATCTTTGGTGACAAGACCAGAACTTTTCACCACTCGCAGCCCCGAGAGCGCCTTTGCCGCCTCTTTGACGTCGGTCTCAGAATAATTGTTCACGCCGAGGGTGAATAGTTCGAGCAACTCGCGAGAGAGATTTTCATTTGGAGAATTCGCCGTGTTCAGTTGGCCGTCCAGCCAATAAATCAGACCGCCATCTAAAATCATCTCTTCGCACATCAAAGTGAAGTCGCCAATCGCATGTTTTCGAAGGCGCGCGATGTGATCAAACATCACAACGGGCTCATTGACCTTTGAGTAAGAAGTCGCCCAATGTCCGTGCCAAAACCAGGTCATGCGCTCGACAAACGGAAAATCTTGGTCAACCATTTGGTCGAGCCACCACAAACTCATATTGCGCAACTGCGCCCGTTTAGCTGCGTTATATGGCGTCAGTAACTCAGAGTTCGGTTTGGGTTGAGTGCCCAAATCGGCGATACCAATCGCTGTTTTTATGTCTCCATAATCGGGCAAACCAGAATTGAGCAACTGCCGAGCCGAGACCTTGAAGCCTTGTTTCAACATCTTGCGAAACTGGCCTGGCTTTGGTCCGAACCCGATGCGATGCACCAACCTCGCGATTGCCATGCGTTCTGACGAATTCACACTTGATATTGTAATTCTCTTAAGTGAAAACTCTCTGACAACAAATGTCATTTAAACAAACTTTTAACTGCTCACAAGTTAAGAGTGGCAAAGAACACCTCACCTAAAGCCATAGCCTGACTGCGTGCATCCACATCAGCTGATACCGCGTGACAAGACAGGCATCGCTGGCGCGAAAATTGGCAAGACATCGGTGCGTCGAGTTTGGCGATTTGCTCGACCATATCGACGCTCAATTCTCGGGTTTCTCGCCACAATTCTCGTCACCTCGGTAATCGCCCTGATTCCGCCGCTGATGTTTCGACTAATCGTCGACGAAGC
>CAMBDT010000056.1 GCA_945865395.1 Acidimicrobium ferrooxidans DSM 10331
GTTGACGATTGCTTCGCTCGTGAGCGGTGTGAATGCTGCAAGGTCGAGGTCGGTGCCAACATCGATGCCGCCAGCCGAGCGGATCATTTCATCAGCGCCAGACTCTTTGCCACCAAGCAAAAATACCGAGGCGGTGCCGCGCACATAAATAAATGCGACACGAGGTTCTTTGGTTGCAGGGTCAAGCGTGTTGAGTGCCTGATTGATGTCGCTTTGTGTTGTGTCAAGAAGTTTGATGCCAAAACTGCCGGCGCCAAGTGCGTTAGCGATCAGTTTGATGCGCGGCGCGATGTCGGAGAGTTTCCATACTTCGGGGGCAAGCACGATTGGGATGCCGGCGCCACGCAACTGTTGGATTGCTTCTGGCGGGCCCGAACGCGTGTCGCCAATGACGAGTGTTGGCTTCAACTCGAGCACGCTTTCGGCGCTGATGTCATGACCGCTGCTGACTTTGGGTATTGCCGTTAGCGCGGCGAGGGTTGTAGTTGCGTCGCGACCGATTATCTTGTCAGCAAAACCCAGAGAGATAACGATTTCGGCGATCGCTTCGTTAAGCACGATGATGCGTGATGTGTCGGTGATTGTGACTTCAATTTCGTCGGCTGATGTCACTTTTGTTGGCAGGGTTGATTTGCCGTCGCCGACAATTGGCAGTTCAAAGTTTTCGGCCGAAATCACGACTGGCCGAGTTGAATCGTTGGTGGTTGCTGGTGCATTCGCCGCGACTGTTGTCGACGCTGTTGTTTGTGATGTTGTGTCTGTTGTCGCAGAGTTTGATGAACACGCAGAAATTGCTGTGACGAAGAGTGAAGTGGTCAACAAAGTCAGTGCTGATTTTCTTGTGACCATAGCCATGTCAATCTACTAGTGACAGACATATTGGTAGAATTTGCGGAGTGAAAATTGCTGGTTATGTGACGACGGCATTGTTGTCGGTATTGGCAATTGCAAGTTGTGCGAGCGATCAATCGACCAGTGAGACATTTGTTACGACTGTTACGACTGTTAAGTTGGGCACGACGGGCACGACGGGCACCACGGTCACGACGACGATTGTTGTTAACGATCAGGTTTCAAGTTCAACGACGATTGCGACGGTTGCCAGCACGACGAGTGCGACAAATACAAATGCGACGAGCGCGCCGAGTTCGAGCATCGTTAAAGTTGCGCCAGCAACAACAGTCGCCACCGTGAGCCGACCAAAACTTTTTGTGAGCCAGACGAACAACCTCAACCCAAATGGGACATCAGTCACAGTGCGTGGCACGGGCTATGACGTGAACAAAGGGGTCTATGTAATCGTTTGCTCACAAGCCGCACCAGGCCCACAAGCGACTTGTGTTGGCGGAGTGAACATTGATGGTTCGTCGTCGGGTTCAGTTTGGGTGTCTTCGAATCCGCCGAACTATGCCGTTGGTCTCACGACTCCGTTTTCGCCCGATGGATCATTTACTGTTGAACTCGTAGTCGTCGCAAAAAGTGGAGCGTTGGACTGCACCGTATTGAAATGCGGTGTCGTAACGCGTTCTGATCATTTGCGATATACAGATCGAACACAAGATGTTTTTGTGCCGATTTCGTTTTCGAATTAATTTTTAACATCCCCCGAAAGTCAGAAAGATAGATCAAGGTTCAAATGTCTAAGTTCAAATTCGTTTTGCGTTCAGGTGTTTTAGTTGCAGTTGTGTCGATGTTGTTGGCAAGTGTGCCGGCGCAGGTTTCGGCTGCAGTAAGTGTGAGTGTTAGCAAAACAGCAAAACTTACTGACCTTGAAGTTGTTTCAATCAAATTGGCAAGTGTGCCAGCGGGTCAGGGCGTTTATATCTCGCAATGCTTCAAGCCGACATTGGGTCAGCGCGCGGGCACGGGTTTGATCTGCAATGGCAGCGTTACCGAGACTGGCACGATGATCTGGGCAACAACTGACGCTCAGCGTGGTTCGCTGGCGGCGACAAGTGAATTGGTGTTGATGATGCGTTCGCGCTTCACGAAAGTTGATGCGAGTGGTGTCAGCACGACATATGACTGCGGTGTTTCGAATTGCTCGCTGTTTGTCTATCGCGACCACCGTGGCATCACCGATACGGCGCTCGACACGATCGTGCCGCTCAAGTTTTTGCCACGCCAGACTGTTGCGCTCGCGAAAATTGGTTTAAAGCGTGATGGTGCGAGTTATAAAGCAGGCGAGGGTGTTTCGCTAAGTGCAAGCAAGTTGAAGACCTCGAAGGGTCAGGCGGTTAGTGTTTCTTCGGACGAGACACGGTCTGTTTGTACGACAACGGGAACAAAAAATAGTGCCGCAAGTTTCACGATTAAGTTTCGCAAGCCAGGCACATGCCAAGTCACTTTGTTTGCTGATGGCTCGGCGAACTTCGATCAGATGATCGAAGTTTTGACGTACATCGTCAAATAGCCGGCAGACGGATTATGGCGCGATGACAGTGATGCCGTTGTGGCTGGCGGCATCGGCTTGTGCGCTGTCATAGGTGACAAAACCTTTTAGGTCGTCACCGAGAATCAAGCACGATGCCAGGTGAATCGCGTCGAGTGTGCGCAAGTTTGTGGGTGTAAGCACGCCGGCGATTGTCAAAATTTGTGACGAAACGCGAATTGTGCCGAATCGCTCAAGCACGTTTTTTAGTTGACCTTGCAAATTGGCATCTATGCGGGCGATAGCTCGAGCCACTTCGGTGTGGGCGATTTCTGAAACGAACAGATCGTGTTTACAGTTTTTTAGCCAGGTGCTAAAACTTTGAGACTTCGGTTCGTTAACGATCAGTTTGACGATTGCCGAAGAGTCGACAACAAACGCCATTAGTAGCGCTCTGCTGCTCGTGAAGCTTTAAGTGACTCGCTGAGTGTTCGCGAATTTTTGCTGAGTCGTGCTGGTTTGGGCAGTTTTGCTTTAGGGTTTTTTGCTTTAGTGATCATGCCAGTAGCGATGTGTGTCGCTAATTGTGAGTTCGGCAACGGCGATATTTGAGCAACTTGGCGCCCACGGTCGGTGACGACGATCGTTTCGCCGAGCACGACATCGGCGATGACCTCGGAGGCGTTTTGTTTTAGGGCCCGGATACCGACTTCACGCATGTTCTACAATGTAGCACTTGGTCGTGCGGTTAGTTGAGGGGGCCGGTGATGAGTTCTGCGGCGCGGCGCATTGAAAGCGACTTGGCGAGATCATCGACGAGTTTCATTTCGTCGGCGAGCACTTTGTCGGGGCCGGGGCGACCGACAACTTTGCGCACTTCAGCATGAACATTCATCAGGGCAGGCGATGCCGTCAGGGGTGCGCGAAAATCAATCGCCCGAGTTGCAGTGAGAATTTCAATGGCCAGAATGCGACGCAAGTTGTTGATCGCGAGGCGAAGTTTGCGCGCGGCGTTCCATCCCATAGAAACATGATCTTCTTGCATCGCGCTCGAAGGTATTGAGTCGACGCTTGCGGGCACGGCGAGTCGTTTGTTTTCTGAAACCATGCTGGCCTGGGTGTATTGAGCGATCATCAGACCCGAATCGACGCCGGCATTGAACGCCAAGAATGCGGGCAGGCCCATCGATCGATTTACATCGAGCATGCGGTCGGTGCGACGCTCGCTGATTGAGCCGAGATCGCAGGTGGCGATTGCCAAGAAATCGAGCACATAACCGATTGGCGCGCCGTGGAAGTTGCCGTTCGAGCGAATTTCGCCTGTGCTTGTGACAACAGGGTTGTCGATCATTGCGGCGAGTTCGCGGTGAGCAACATTTGATGCGTGGGTGAGTGTGTCGCGAACTGCGCCAGCAACTTGCGGCGCGCACCGCAGTGAATATGCATCTTGCACGCGCGTGTCATCGGTGCGGTGTGATGCAACGAGTGGCGAGTTTTTCAAAAGCGCAAAAATATTTGCGGCACTTGCGACTTGTCCAGGGTGGCTGCGGAGGGGTTCGTGCATTTCGGGTGCAAAAACTTGGTCGGTGCCGAGCAGCGCCTCGACGCTGAGTGCCACGGCAATGTCGGCAAGCGCGCAAAGTTCGTGTAGATCTGTGATTGCCAAAAGCAACATGCCGAGCATGCCATCGGTGCCGTTGATTAGCGCTAGGCCTTCTTTTTCGCGTAACAAAACTGGTTTGATGTTGTTTTCTTTGAGTACATCAAGCGATGGCCTACGGCGACCAGATTTGTCGAAGACTTCGCCTTCACCCATTAGCGCGAGAGCGCAATGCGACAATGGTGCAAGATCACCGCTGCAACCGAGTGATCCGTATTCGTAGACGACTGGCGTGATTGATGCATTGAGCATTGCGGCCATCGTTTCGGCAACAACAGGTCGCACGCCCGTTGCACCGCTGCAAAGCGTGCGCAATCGCAAGAGTTGCATTGCTCTCACGACTTCGGTTTCGACAACTTCGCCCATGCCTGCGGCATGAGAACGAATCAGTGACTGTTGCAAAGCAACTCGGTCACTTGGGGCAATGTGTTTCGTTGAAAGTGCACCAAAACCGGTCGAGATGCCGTAGACGGGTTGATCTGACTTGGCGAGATCTTCGACAATTTTGCTGGAGCGCGCGATGGCTTCTAGTGCGCTCGGTGTGATTGCAACTTCAGCACCTTCTCGGGCGACTTTGACGACCGATTCGCGATCAAGACCAGAAGTGTTGATCAAGACTTTCGCGTTTGGCACGAGAGAACTCTAGTTCTCGCCAACGAAATTGAAAAAAGTTAAACTGACTTGCTGTATACAGGCTGATCGTATGGCTTGAAGGTGAACCGACGAATGATTTCGCCATAGCCACCCTTGTAGAGCGAATCTATATTTGCTGCGCGCTCGTAGGCATTGGTGCGCTTGGCGACTGCCGGTACTTCATACCACGGTGCCGATGGCTCGTCGTGGTGAGCGATGTGCAAGTTGTTGTTGAGCATCAGCATGCCCATCAACCAACCGGCGTCGATCATTGCCGTGCGTGTTGACTCGTTGTCAAGTGTTTTGTGTTCAGCAAACGATCGCATCATGTTTAGTGAGTGCGAGCCGAAAACCCCACCGATTAGATATTCGACCATTGACATGCCGGCCAGATTGGTGACTATATATATGACTGCCACGAGTGCCGGAATGTGCAAGAACCATGCGGCGCGGGCGTTGCCAACATTGCGTACTGCGCGCCAAGCGTCGGCAATGAAATATTGCACAGCGCTGAATACCGACCAAACGGTCAAGCGAAACGCCAATGTGCGATTGGCCCAATAGATCGCGCGCAGAAGGCGACCCGAGTTTTGCCATGTTTCGGGGATCGCATAATAACTCTCGGTGTCGAGTTGCGGGTGGGTAAGTGTCGTGTTGTGATGGCTGATGTGGTCGCGTTTGAAAGACAGAAATGGAACCCACATCGTGACTGAAAGTGACGCGAGTGCCGCATTGAGTTTTGAATTGCGAAACGGGTGACCGTGCACGAGTTCGTGTTGCAGACTTAAGTGCCATGCGCCGAACCAAGTTAGAAGCGCAAAAGTTGCCCACCAAGGCAATTGCTTGTGTGTAAAAACTGAAGCGAACCAACCGATGTAGACGAGCGTTGCAATTATTAGCGTGCGCCAGTCGCCGGAAGATTTAAAGAATGTGTGCGCGTTTGATCTAGTCGTCGTATCCGCAGAATTGATGCTTGTAGACATTTCTTTAATTTTATCGTTGCGAACCTGCGGCGAGTTGCCCGCGCACAAAAACGGCATCGACAAGTTTCACACCCGGGCGATATGCCAAGTGAATGTGACTTCGTGAATTGAGAACCGCAAAGTCGGCCTGCGAGCCAACTGCCAAATTGCCAATATCGGTGCGGCGTAATGCAGCCGCGCCGCCGGCAGTTGCTGACCAGACTGCTTCATCGCAGGTCATGTTCATGTTGAGAACCGCCAAAGAGATAGCCAACGGCATCGAAGTTGTATATGACGACCCCGGATTGCAGTCAGAGGCGAGTGCGACCGTGACGCCGGCATCAATCAATCGTCTGGCATCGGGAAACTTAGATCGGGTGCACAGTTCGGCAGTAGGCAACAGGGTTGCAACTGTCTTGCCATTGCTGTCAGCGAGTGCGTTGATGTCAGCCGAATCAAGATGTGTGCAGTGATCGCACGACGCGACGCCGAGTTCAACGCCCAATTGAACGCCACCGCCGTGTTGCAGCTGGTTGGCGTGAATTCGCAGACCGAGACCAGCTTTAGCGCCCGCTTGCAGTATCGCCCGCGCGTGATCAACCTCGAAAGCGCCGCGGTCGCAAAAGACGTCGATCCATTTTGCGTGGGGTGCACAGTTGTCGAGCATTTCTCCACAAATTAGATCGACATAATCGTTGATCTGGGTTTCAGCGGGCACGACATGAGCGCCGAGGAAAGTTGTTTCTGAAGTAATCGCATTGGCTACTTGCAGTGAACGGGTCTCGTCGATAACTGAAAGCCCGTAGCCAGACTTTGTTTCGAGAGTTGTGGTGCCAGTATGCAACGCTTCGTTGGCGAGTCGGCGAGCATTTGCGACGAGTGCATCGTTATTGCTGTTGCGTGTTGCGGCAACAGTTGTGCGAATGCCGCCTGCCGAATATGGCTTGCCCGACATGCGAGCCTCGAACTCTTCGGCGCGATCGCCACCGAAAACTAAATGTGTGTGACTGTCAACGAAACC
>CAMBDT010000057.1 GCA_945865395.1 Acidimicrobium ferrooxidans DSM 10331
TCGCACGCTCATCGACAAAGGCGACGAATTGCTCTCACTACTCACGCTCGACCCCGACTTCGGCAAGCATCGCGACGCGTTCATGCGCGAACTAAAAACCTTTCGCAAGTTCTACAAAAAGTGGGCCGACAAAAACTCCGCCGAATAGTTGCGCCCCAACTTCACGACCTGAGGCATTAACAATGTTTGCCTGCGTGATTAATCTCTGCACACATCAGCCTGTATGGCTGAAAATTGTTTCAAAACAAAATCATGCGCTAAGTCAGCAGCGCTATAGTGAAAGTAGTAATCCTTGCGAGTGCCCGAAAACATGGGATTGCGACCGAAGACATGCTTCATGCATACCGAAACCCAATTCGAACAATCATCCAAGATTCAGTAACGATTTTGATTGGTCCAAACACACATGGAAACCTCATTGAAATTGGTGTCGTTATTGCGAAGAGTCAACTAAATATCATTCACGCCATGAAGGCCCGACAGAAATTTCTTAACTAAATTATGAAAAACTTACATGCGAAGAGATCTGACGATGAAGCAATCGACTACGAAGCAATAATTGACGGTTTTGACCCAGCGAAGTGGCGTGAGTTGACGCCAGCAGAGTTGGCCGAACATCGCGAGCGAGCAAAAGATGCGGTGATCGTCGAGATTGAAGACATCGACCCGAGCGAAATTATCGACGGGTGAATTAGCGAAACGGTTTGTCGCCGAGAATCGTGGCGCGGTGCATCACGCGACGATGCGGCAAATAATCGGCGAACGCAAAATGTTGCGTCAGTCGATTATCCCAAAACGCCAAGTCATATTGCTTCCACTCCCAGCGCACCCTGAACTCGGGGCGCGCAACATGCGAAGTCAAAAAACTTAAAACTTCGGCGCCTTTGTCTGGCGCGAGTTCGATTATCCGCGTCGTAAAATTCTCGTTCACATAAATGCCGCGCCTACCGCTAACTGGGTGCGTGCGCACGACCGGGTGAATCATCGGCGGATTCTTCTGTCGCGCCGCCGCAAGTTGCGCGCGCGCCTCGGGCGTCTTGCCGTAGTGCGACTCAGGAAACGCCTTGGCAATATCGTGTTCGGCCGTCAGATTTTCGATCAGCGATTTATAATCGTCGTCAAGAGCGTCATACGCGGCCGCGCAACTCGTCCACATCGTGTCGCCACCTGTCGGCGGCAACTCGCGCGCCGAAAGCAAGCACCCCATCGGCGGTGACTCGATGAACGGCACATCGGTATGCCATGAGTCGTTGTCGGGCGGGTTGTCGACATGCGTGTCAAGAATAATTATTTCTTCAACATCTGAAACATGCGGATAAACCGGGTGCACGTGCAGAGCCCCGAAATTCGCCGCAAGGTCGCGATGTTGACGCGGGGTCACCGGTTGTTTCTCGAAGAACAGCACATGGTGCTCGACGAGCAACGCCAGCAACTCTGAACACTGCGCAGAAGTCAGCGGTTTGCAAAGGTCAATATCCGATACAACTGCACCGATTGCGGGGGTCAGTTGCTTGGCTTGCATACCTTAAAACTAGTCGCACTAGCCTGTTCGTAATTCAATAAAACTCAAAAATCAAGAGCAGAGGCGACGATCATGCAAAAGTACGACAAGATCTACATCAACGGCAAATGGGTTGCTCCTCAAGGCACCGACAAAGCAATCGAAGTCTTCGACTCAACTAACGAAGAGGTCATGGCGTCAATTCCGTCGTGCAATGCAAAAGATGTTGACGCCGCAGCGCAAGCCGCACGCGCCGCGTTCATCGGCTGGGCCGCACTCGATGTGCAAGAACGCGCCAAATATATGAATCGAATCGGTGACGGCATCGCCGCCCGCATGGATGAACTCGCAACTGCAATTTCGCGCGAGACCGGCATGACCAAGTTTCTCAGTCAGATGATTCAAGTTGGTTTGCCGATTAACTCGTTCAAGCAAGCGGCGATCGTCGCCGAAAAATTCGAATACTCACACGAACTCGGCTCGTCGCTTGTCGTGCGCGAACCAATCGGCGTCGTCGGTTGCATCACCCCATGGAACTATCCGTTGCATCAGATCGTTGCCAAAGTCGCGTTTGCGATGGCCGCAGGTTGCACGATCGTTCTCAAGCCAAGCGAAGTCGCGCCGATCGATGCGTTCATCCTCGCTGAGATCATCGACGAAGTCGGTTTGCCTGCAGGCGTGTTCAACCTCGTCACCGGCACAGGGCCAGTTGTTGGCGAAGCAATTGCCGCAAACAAAGAAGTCGACATGATTTCGTTCACTGGTTCAACTCGCGCAGGTCGTCGCGTCACGCAAGTTGCCGCCGAGACCGTCAAAAAAGTTCACCTCGAACTTGGCGGCAAGTCTGCCAACATTATTTGCGAAGATCTCGACACCGAAACTTTCGCCAAGGCTGTGAAGTCTGGTGTTGGTGGCGCGTTTTTAAATAGCGGACAAACCTGCCTCGCAATGACTCGAATGCTCGTGCCAAAGTCGCGTCTCGCCGAAGCCGAAGCACTGGCTGTCGAAGCGGCAAGTGCGATGAAAGTTGGCGACCCGTTCGAACAAACTACGGCGCTCGGGCCACTAGCGTCGGCCGCACAACGCGATCGCGTCAACGGTTACATCCAAAAAGGCATCGACGAAGGTGCGAAACTTCTCGTTGGCGGTGTCGGTGTGCCCGAAGGTTGCGGCAAGGGTTATTACGTCAAGCCGACTGTGTTTTCGAATGTTAAAAATTCGATGACAATCGCCCAAGAAGAAATTTTTGGTCCAGTGTTGAGCATCATCGCCTACAACGATGTTGACGACGCCGTGAATATCGCCAACGACACTGTTTATGGTTTGTCGGGCGGCGTTTGGGCTTCAACCAAAGAAAAAGGCATCGCAATTGCGCGCCGAATTCGAACCGGTCAAATCGCAGTCAATGGCGGTGCGTTCAACATCAACGCCCCACTCGGCGGCTACAAGCAATCGGGTGTCGGTCGCGAATATAGCGAATATGGTTTCGACGAGTTCCTCGAGATCAAGAGCATGCAGCTCTAAAAATCATTTGCGGCGCGAGTCGCGGGCGGCGGGCATCCAGTTTTCGCCGGCTGTGGCATCGATTCGCGCCAAGAACTTGTGGCCGACAGGCTCGACTAGTTCTACATATTTAAGCGTGAGGTCTTCGCCGAGGTGTCGCCACGCCTTTTCACACAATTCGTTTGTCGCATCTTCAATTTGCTCGCGAAACGCGAGGCCTGCCGCATTGATGCGACCATCAGTCACGAAACCTCGCGAGTCGAGAGCCGCCCAAGCTTCTGCGAGTTGTGCGTCATCAGCACCTCGACTTCGCGGAATCCAATCGCCCGGGTAACCGAGAAACGCGTCATGCAATAATCCCGCCTGCACTCCAGAAATTTTGTGGCTAGCCAGCAACTCAAAGTGTGTGTCGCCACGCCATTCGCGAATGCAATTCACCGCCAACCATGCCGACAACGTCGCATCATCTTGGCAGCGCGGCCAACTGCGATGCGCGGCATAAAGCGGATGACCAGCCAATGACAACGAGTCTGCGGCATCCCACAACTTCGCGGCCATCTCACCGAGCGGCGCAACAATCTCTGGCGCATACTCGCGCAAGCCGCGCGCAACCGCTTCGTTGCGCACTCGATATGCATCTTCGAAACTCGTGTGTTTGCGCGCCTCGTCTAAACACAAGTCGATAAATTCTTTGCGAATCGAATAGAACGCCGCAGTCACAACGTCGTTGCCCGCCGAAGCAAGTGGCGCCGAGCGTGACGCGATGTAATAACCCAAACCATTTGGCACACCGAGCGCCGTGTAGCGCGCGATCGCGTCTTGGTCCCAGTAGATCCAACCGATTAAGCGGTGCGACGCAAGTGATGCTCGCGCACTTAGTTCGCGCCAATTATTCATAAATCAATCGCGGATCAATCGACTATTTGCGCGTCAGTTTCGCGCCCCACGCGACCATCGCCGCACCGAGCCCAGCCGCAACAACCAACGGCACCAACGAACCTTCGGTTAACGCAGCGGTCAACACGACTGCCCAAATGCCTGTCGACACTGCAGTCGCCGCCGACATCAACGCTTCGCTGCGACGATATGCGATCAAGAACAGCACAGCCGAAATCACGATGCCGACCACTGCGATGACGTCACCGCCATAAGTATTTTGAGCAATGCAACCCCAGCCCACCACGATCAACGACGCAACAAGTGGTGGCAGACTCGGTTTCAGTCGGCCGATTATTGATGCGATAGCGGCGAGCACGCCGAGCACACACAACACCAGGCCTGTTGTTTCAGTATTCAGATTGTTTGAATCGCCAATCAATGCGACGAACGCCGCAAGTTCGAGCACAACTGCGGCGATCGCCACGCCACTCTTGGTGCGGCGAAACCACAACATCGACCACACCGCGGCGATCAAAAAGCCGACCGATGCAACGCCAACATCTGGTTCGCCCGGCAACACCACTGCAACTGCAAAACCAAGCGGCACACCTGCGAATGCGCCAATGATGCCCGCCAAAAATTTGAGAGGCTTTGCGCGCAAAACAAGCCTCGCAATTATCTCGGCAACTAGCGCAACCAGCGCGAGCACGGCTGCAACGAAAACTTCCGATGGGTCATCACCGAGCACGCGCACAAACAACGAAAAGCCCGCCGACACTAACAAGATCGCACCCAACACGATTAGCGCGATGCGCATCGGAAATTTCGAAGTTGTCGTCTCGCGCTCGAACGACATTGTTGACAATCGCTCGTGTGTCGAGTCGTCGATCAGGCCTTGCTTGCGCGCGGCTTCGAGACCTTGCTCCCACTCACCCATACGACGCCTCCATCGCGTTCAACGCCAACAACTTAACCTTACGCCACTCTTGGCAACACAACGTTGCATCACTCGCCCAGAATTTCTTCAATAAGCGCAAGCGACCGTGCTGACAATGGCTCATCGGCAAAGTATTTTTCTACAATTTTTTTCACCTGTGCGACTTTCGTGAGTTTTAACTCGCGCAACAAAACTCGAACATCGTCGGCATCGCGCACCGCACGAGCCGCACGCACCTTCATCGCTAACAGATGCTCTGGCGACGTGACCATCACCCGCAAATTTGGATGATCAAACACCGGCGTACCTCGACCCGCCACGCCAGACACATAACTTGACGCCTGGTTATTTAGCCACGACTTTGGCAATCGCATTTCAACAGCAACTTCGCGTGCGGCCTCGAGCACTGGCTTGTCGGGCGCGAAAACAGCATCGACATCGCGCGTAGCTTCACGCGAATTGAACGCCAGCACCATCGCCGCACCCCCGAACACATGTATTTCTCCGACAACACCGCGACGCTTTAAACGAGTTGCCAACAATTCGAATGCACGATGCAGAATTTCTTGATCAAGTAATCGCTCGGTAGTCACACCGCCACCAAGTCGCGTCGATCAATCATTACACCGCGACGACGAAACGACGCTGGCGCATTAACCAATGCCTGCACTCGCGCCGACTTCAAGTCGCTAACCCACCACGCTTCATCCAAAAACCGCTGGTCGGCAAAAACCCAACTTGGTGGCGCAACACCACCGCGCACACATGAGTCTTCGGTGATAGCGGCCAACAGCGCATCAAACCGTCGGTCGCCAGTCGCCATAGGTTCAACAGCAAATCGCAGACTCAGCTGCTCTGATTCATTAACGTCACGCAAAAACTCGAACACCAAGCGCAAACGCCGCCCACTGTTTTTTGCCGGAGTCATGCGAATATCGCGCGCCAAGTCAGCAATGCGATAAATGTCTTTGTCGGCTTCAAACGCGATCACCAAGTTGTGCCCAGTCGCCTCGAGCATGCGCTGCAGAACAGGCACCGTCGGTTCGCGTCGACCAGCTTCGTATGCGGCAATCGCCGACTGAGTCGTCTTGGCGATTCTTGCCATCTGCGCCTGGGTCAACCCCGATTGCTTGCGCGCCGCAATTAGCAAGTCAGCCGACCTCTGTTTTTTCATATCTACAATTGTAGATGAAGATTGTTGCAGAGTTAGGCGGCGGTTGCGGAGTCTTGCGCCGTCGCACTCGTGCGGGCGTGGCGCGCGATACACAGAATTTCGTCGATCAGTTCAGCAGAAATCGCGGGCGCAACGATCGCTTGTGTCGCGTCGCCCAAACTCGGCGGCTGAAAAAACTCACTGAGATCGCGTGGCAACTTCGGCGCAACAGGCGCAAACATCTCGCCGTCGATATGCGTTGCACGCAACAACCCACACTCGATCTGATATGAAATCGCAGTTTCGCCGGCCACAAAACTAAAACTTCCTGCAGCAACTAAATCGCGCGCCGTCTGCACACGCCGCAACACAGTCTCGAGCGCATCAACGCGCGTCAACACATCGCCCGCTTCTTCAAACCTTTGCGCCTGCGAATGCTTGCGCATCTTGGCCGTCAACTGTTCAATCACCTCTTGTGGCTCGCCCATCATCACACGCGCAACACGTTGCACCGCCTCGGCATAAACCGCCTCATCAGCCGTGCCCGAACACGGACAATACGCCACACCCAACTGCGCCGCCGAACAAACCGGTGCATCTTCGGGCGCTCGATAATTGCGTCCCATTCGCACGGTGCACTGTCGCAACGGCACTACAGATTGAATCGCATCGAT
>CAMBDT010000058.1 GCA_945865395.1 Acidimicrobium ferrooxidans DSM 10331
GTGATTGCCGCTGCGATGTCATTCGCAGAGAGTGTGAGTTCAGCCATGTTTTGTATGTCCTTTCAGAAATATTTCAGATTCGTGTCTTAATTTGTTCAAGTCGTGTGCGCACAGTGTCGTCGATTACTTCGTCGCCGACAGTTGCAACTAATCCACCAAGCACTGACGAATCAACCACAACTTTGAGATTTAATTTGCGGCCAGTTGATTTGCTTAGCGCCTCAGCGAGACGCTTCGTCTGGTCGTCAGACAACGCAACAGCGCTTCGCACTTCGGCGACTTCGCGTTGTTGCTCACTCGACGCACGTTGCACAAGTCGATCGACGATTGCTGGCAAGTCGCGTCCGCGACCTGCGCCGATAATCAGCGATACGAGTTGAATAGTTGTGTTGCTTGCTTTGCCACCAAGTAATTCTTCGACAACTTGTTGACGGCGTGCAGCCGGAATGCTCGCATCGGTTAATGTGCTGCGCAACTTTTCGTTGGCTTCAATTGCTCGCGCCATTCGAAACAATTCGTCTTCGACAACCGACAAGTTGCCTTCGGCTTGCGCCACTTCAAACAATGCTCGGCTGTATGCCTCGATGCGTGCGTCGCTCATTTTGATGCTCCAACACTCTTGATGAAACTTTCAATCAGTTCTTGTTGAGCGCGCTCGTTAAGGCTGGCCGCAACTGCAGAAGATATTGCTGCACTAGACAAGCGAGCAATTTCTCCACGAAGTTCTTCGCCGCTTCGTCCACGAGCTGCTGCAAGATCGGCAACTGCTTTGGCTTCGAGTTCGGCAACTTCTTTGACCAAGCGGGCGCGACCATCGGCCAAAATTGCAGTCGCTTGCGCGTCGGCTTCTGCCAAGATCTTGCGTCGCTCAGACTCGATATCGCCAAGTGCTTGACGAATACCAGCAGCGTCTGACTCTGACTTTGACCGAGCAGCGGCCGCACCGTCAAGTTCTTTTTGAATCTTTTCGGTTCGTGCGTTCATCGATTTGACGATCATCGGCCAACCGAACTTGTAGAGCCCAAAAAAGATGATGCACGAGGCGATGCCTCCGTAGATAATTTCTGCTTTTTCTGGAAACAACCAGTGATGAGTTTGACTCGGATCTTCGGATGCGATCAACACTGACAAAAATAATTTCACGAACGATTTCCTTCCATTGCTTGCTGCACCGAACGCGAAACAATTGCTGCATCAGGAGACACCCCTACAGCAATTTGTGTCGCTCGAGTCGTCACAGCACCTACTGCAGTAACAATTTGGCTTTGGGCTGCTGCGCGAGCAGCGGCGACTTCAGCCTCGGCCGCGGCGCGGCGCGATGCGATCTGAGCATTTACTTGAGCGACTTTTTCTTGGCGCTCTTTATCGAGAGTCTGGCGAGCAGTCTCAAGGCGACGCGACGCTTCACTTCGAATCTCGGCAACCGCCGACTCGTAACGAGCGACATCTTGCTTTGCGCCATCGCGAGTTGCTGATGCATACTCATGATCTGCCTGGATCGATTCGTATCGACTAGCCATACCTTTGCGCACCTTGGGAACAAGGAACAAACGCATGAAGAAGAGAAATACGATGAACGATCCAGCGCCCCATGCCAACTCTTTTATTTCAGGAGCAATCGGATTCGGCCCAGCACTAACTGGTGCACCCTCTTCGCTGCCAGTCTCGGCAGATACGGCGTCAAACGAGACGCGCACCTGCGAAAATGAGTTGATGTTGACAAACGCTGTGAGCATGAAGTCTCTTATGCGTACTTAAGAAGAATAAATACAACGAAACCGATAAGCGCGAGCGCTTCGGTAAATGCGATACCCAAGAACATCGTTGTTCGAACCATGCCCGCAGCCTCTGGCTGACGAGCCATCGACTCAATCGCGCTTGCGAAAATAAGTCCGATACCAATTCCCGGTCCGATTGCAGCAAGACCGTAGGCAAAACCTGCGGAACCTGCAGCAGCAATGTTCTTCTCGTCGCCAGTCGCCGCTTCAGCAGCAGCTTTGACGATCTTTGATAGTGCTTCCATTTTCTTGTGTCTCCTGTCTAGTTGTTATTTATTGATTACTTAATGTTCTGGATGTACTGCGCCGGCAATATATACCGCCGCGAGAATTGTGAAAATATATGCCTGCAAGAATGCCACGAGCACTTCGAAGCCGGTCAAAAACACGAGCATAAAGAACGGCAACACACCAATCGGAATCAAAATTTTGTCGCGGGCTTGAAACAACGCCTCGCTGAGAAGCGCGAAAATTACGAGCAACAAGTGACCTGCCAGCATGTTGGCGAAAAGTCGCACTGCAAGCGAGAACGGACGGACGATTAATGTCGAGATAAATTCGATCGGCGTCACCAAAATATAAAGCGCCTTCGGAACTCCCGGTGGAAACAACACGCTCTTGAAATACCCGAAGAAACCCTGGTGCTTGATGCCTTGCACGTTGAAAATCACCCATACGAGCAACGCCAAAAACATTGGTATCGCCATGCGTGCAGTTGCCGGCATTTGTATGAACGGAATAATGCCGGGCATGTTGCACAAGTAGACGAAAAGAAACAATGTCAACAGAAATGGGGTCCAACCCAAACCATCACGACCCATTGTCTGCATGATGATGTTGTTCTCGATAAATTCGACACTGACTTCAGCCAAATTGCGCGTGCCCTTCGGTGCGACCTTCGGGTCTTTACGCGCTGCTGAAAGAAAAATCAAAGTGCCTATAAGTGCGGCGGCGACGGCGATCAAACCGACTTTATTCAAACCAGGAACGACATCCTTCCAACGAAGCAGTTCGTTGATCGGCGGAAACTCAAACGACAAAATACTGTTGATGATCATCTTGTAGCGCTTTCAGATTGTTGTGTTGATTTATCTTTAGATTGTTTTTTTGGCTTGAGGCCGGGGTAAGCGAGCGACAAAGAAACATAGCGCAATTCCCAAAACAAAAGACCAAGATGAGCCAAAATTATCGTTAACCCAAGCGGAATTAATTCGACCCACGAACTCTGGCGAACGACAAATACCGCGACTGCCACAAGTGCCAAGCGAAACAAATAACCAAACATCATCGACGCCATCATCAAGGCATACGAAATTCGTGCCGTGTAAGCCACAAGTGCGGCCGCCAAGGCGAAATTACCAAACACGATTGCCAACGCATACGCACAGGAATACGCGCCGTTCACACCCCAAATCGCAGCACAACCTGCCATCAAAACTGGTGCAGCGATCAAGCCGTGCTTGATAATGTCACGCACGAGCGCAGCCTCAGGGGCAGGTCCAGTGTCGCGCATCGACAAAATTGAAATCTTCGTGTCTATGTCTAAAGCCGTCATGATTTACTTCTCGCTCGCCAATTCTGAATTACGCATATGCCGTGTCGCGCCATCGCGCCGTTTCACTTCTTGGGCTTGCATATCAGTGTCATAGACAAACCAAAGTCGCGCGAAACTACCAAGCACCGAAAACAAACTGCACAAAATCATAAAAACTGGACGCGTCTCTAACGCGTTGTCCAATAGCAATCCGACTGCGAAAAAAACGCCGACGCTAACTGCGATCTCTACACCTCTGCCAAGTGAGTCGTGCGAAGAAGCTGCTGTGCGCGCGACCGGCTTACGAATTGGCAAGAGTTTCAACTTTGATCCTCAAATAATTTTCACCAAACAGATTTGTCTGGCGCTTGTGAATAGAAATACAAACTAGACGCAAAGCATCAAACGGAGCAAACTGGCTACTTCGTGAACTTGTGCGTCGTAATCTTTTCGTGAAACAGGGTAAAACCGCCAAGAAATAACGCCACGATTAAGAACGGCCACAGGTTTGTCGGTCCGTCTGAAAGCGCGGGATACAAAACGAAGCCCGAGAGCAACGCCGTCCAAAGCCACATAATCACCACTGCCCGTCGCGGACCGTGCCCCAGTTTGATCAATCGATGATGCAAGTGCCCAGTGTCGGCAGTGGCAAAACCCACACCACTTCGCGTGCGACGAATGATCGCAAAAATCACATCCAAAATAGGCACGCCTAATACGAGTATCGGGATAAACAACGGCGCCAAAAAGAAATACGTCTGACCGCTTACGTTCGTCGTATCGGGGTTGGCGCGACCGCCGACAACACTGGTTGACACGGCAACCAATAAACCCAACAACAACGCGCCGCTGTCGCCCATAAAAATTTTCGCCGGGTTGAAGTTGAACGGCAAGAATCCGACACAGATGCCAACGGTGATGATCGCCACGAGTGGTCCGATGTTCGGCTCACTCAACAATCCATTCACACCCAAGTTACGGCTGTAGATAAAAAACGCCACCGAGGCGATCGCCACGATACCCGCCGCCAAACCATCGAGGCCATCGATCAAGTTGATTGCTTGGGTCATGCCGAGCAACCACAAAACCGTGAACAACGGAATCCAATCGCTCGACAACACGAACACATCGACGAACGGCGCACGAAAATAAATCATCGTCACACCAAACCAAATCAGCGCGATGGCAGCGACAACTACGCCTGTCACTTTCATCGGCGCCGACACTTCATGAATGTCGTCGACTAATCCGAGAATGAAAACGACCAAGCCTGCGACTAGAACTCCCACAAGCTCTGAATTATTTTTAAATAGCGGATCGAATCTGTCCATTTGCCACGCGACTAAAACTGCAGCAACTAGAGCGACGAAAAATGCGACGCCTCCGATATCTGGCGTCGCCTCTGGGTGATTGCGCCGTTCGTCGGGTGTGGCCATGAAGCCGAACTTGCGCGCCAAAAACGCGACGATCGGCGTCATAATCGCCGTTACTACCGCTGCAACTCCGCCAACGATCAGATAGCCGGAGAGGTCTTTCATCTAACGAGGTTTATCTCGCCTTTAGATTTGCGTAAACCGGAAATTTCGCACACAACTGCGCAACTTTGGCGCGCACCTCGGCAACTTTGGCTGCGTCGTTGCGATTGCGCAATGTGGTGACTATATATTCTGCAATCAGCGGCATCTCTGCTTCGCGCATGCCTTGCGTCGTCACCGACGGCGTACCAATTCGCACGCCAGAAGTAACAAACGGACTGCGTGGATCATTTGGTATCGAATTCTTGTTCAGCGTGATGCCTGCGCTATCGAGCACTAGTTGTGCTTCTTTGCCTGTTAGCTCGGCGTCGAACGGCTGCAGGTCGACAACCATCATGTGAGTGTCGGTGCCACCAGAAACAAGTCTGAAACCATGACTTGCAAGTGCAGCAGCAAGCGCTGCCGCATTTTTGACGATTTGATGTGCATATTCTTTGAAACTCGGTTGCATTGCTTCATGAAATGCAACTGCTTTTGCTGCAATCGCATGTTCGAGCGGCCCGCCTTGACTGCCCGGGAACACCGCTTTATCGATAACCGGCGCAAGTTCTTTGCGACACAAAATGCAACCACCGCGTGGCCCACGCAAAGTTTTATGAGTCGTGAAAGTTACAACATCAGCAAACGGCACTGGGTTCGGGTGCGCGCCACCCGCGACAAGACCCGCGATGTGCGCGATATCGAACATCATCATCGCACCAACTTCGTCAGCGATTTTCTTAAATGGCTCTGGTTCTAGCCGTCGCGGATAACTTGTAGTTCCGGCGACAATCAATTTCGGTTTGTGGGCGATCGCCAGTTCGCGAATCTCGTCAAAATTCAAACGCTCATCGGTCGCGCCAACCCTAAACGAATGAAACTTATATAAAATTCCACTCGCATTCACAGGCGAACCGTGCGTCAAGTGACCACCGTGGTCAAGACTCAGACCAAGCACCGTGTCGCCCGGGTTTAACAAACCCAAATACACGGCCATGTTGGCGCTCGCCCCCGAGTGTGGTTGCACGTTGGCGTGATCGGCGCCGAAAAGTTTTTTCACTCGCTCAATTGCCAATGCTTCGATGTCGTCGACGACTGCGTTGCCGCCGTAATAGCGCTTGCTCGGGTAGCCCTCGCTGTATTTATTGGTCAACACCGAGCCAGTTGCAGCCATCACATCGGGCGACGCAAAGTTTTCGCTGGCAATCAACTGCAAACCGGTCGCCTGTCGTGTTCGCTCGGCTTCAAGCAGATCAAAAATCGAGTTATCGTGATCTGTCTCAGATGGCCAAGGCACTATTTGTTCTCCCTATTTAAATTTGATTCTGACTTTTCAATTTCACCGAGTTGAGCAACTCGGCGTTCATGTCTTCCGCCTTCAAATTCTGTGCTCAAAAACTTATCAACAATTTGCTCAGCCTGTTGATGCGACACAACTCGCCCACCCATCGACAGAACATTGGCGTTGTTGTGCGATCGTGCCATTTCTGCGAGATACAAATCGTTGCACAATGCCGCGCGAACACCGTGAACTTTGTTCGCCGCAATCTGCTCACCCTGACCACTGCCGCCGAGCACGATGCCAATCTCGGCTTGTCCGTCGCGCACCGCCCGCGCCACATTCGCACAAATCTCTGGGTAGTCGACACTTTCGGTCGAATCAGTGCCGTGATCGGCGACTTGCAATCCCTTGCTCGAAAGATGCTTAATCAAGTGTTGCTTGAGCTCAAACCCCGCATGATCAGCACCAATCGCAATCTTTCTCATCGCTGAAA
>CAMBDT010000059.1 GCA_945865395.1 Acidimicrobium ferrooxidans DSM 10331
AACAATTCACCTGTTGGCCCAACCGAGCCAGCAACCACCACAGGCCGCGCGCAAGCGTCAGCAACCTGACGCGCTATCTCGGCGGCCTTCTTGGCAAGTTCATAGGTTCGGGCTTGGGCATTATGCAATTTCAAACGATTTCGATTGCAACCAAATGTGTTCGTCAAAATAATGTCGGCACCAGAATCGACAAAGCGCTGATGCAAATCAGCAACTCGTTCGGGGTGCGAATCTAACCAAAACTCTGGAGGCTCACCAGATGTTAAGCCAAGCGCAAAATAGTTTGTACCCGTCGCACCATCGGCAAGAATAATTCTTCTTTTTGCGAGTAAGTCACTCAACGAAATTCGCATCAGCGAATTATCCCATAACCGTTCCAGAGGTCACGAGTGCCTGTCGCAAACGCGAAAACGCGCCGATATTGATCTCTTTGCCTGATCGGGGCCCGACATAACGAACTGGCTCATCGTCATGATTTTTACCCGCCTCAGCAGCCTCAATCAGCAATCGAATAAAGATCGCGGCCAACGGCGCGTTCTTAAATTGATTGCCACTCGTGCCACAGGCCATAAAGAACCCGTCCAAACTTGACCGATCGTAAATCGGCACCCAGTCATCGGTTGCGTCATAAAGTGCACCGATACCCGACGGCGAAACTGGCACACCAAAATCAGGCATGCGACGAGCCAAACGCAACATCATCGTCTCCCAAATTTCAACGGTCGTTTCTTGGCGCCAGTCATCGGCGTCTTCGACCCAATGCAATTCGTCGCAAGCCGGCTCGGTGCCACCCAAATTTAAAGTGCCACCTGGATGAGGCCTGAAATAAATGCCAGTATCCAGATCGGCAACCACTGGCGCGTCGTCTTCTAATTTGAAACCATTCGGCGCGGGCGCAACATAAACCTCTTGGCGCAACGGTCGATGCCGAATATTCATTTCGTCGGCGACCCCCGCCATTCTATTTATCTTGCTCGCGTGTGGCCCCGCCGCGTTGATGACGATCGCAGCCTCAATTTTCTCGCCACTCAAAAGTGTGACACCCGTAATTTTCTTGCCGTCGTTGTCGATCGAAACAACTTCAGACTTAAATCTCGTCTCTGCGCCGTGATGCTTGGCTGCATAAACATAATTGTGGGCCGCCAACATCGGGTCATCCATAAAACCACTTAGCGGATCATAAAGACCCGACAATTCGCCGACCGCGTCATCACCAAATGCCGGATCATCAATTTTTTTTGGCGGCCAGTAACTTCCTGCATCCAATGCCGGAAACTTTTTGCGCAATTGCTCGGCGCTGAGTATTTCATAGGGAATACCGATTTCTTCCCAAATTTTGCGCACGGCTTCACCGCTATAACCTTCAGTGCGATAAACGAGATAGCCCGTGCGAATAAATTTTGCCATGCCGTCAGGGTCGACGACGCCCAGATATTCGGCCCAGTTCTCCCACTTTGGCGCAGACTCCCAGGCCATCAGCACTGCGTCGAGAGTCGAATAACTAAATCGAATAATCGCCGATGAAGCCGAAGTCGAACCAGCACCTGCCGCCGAACCTTTGTCGACGATCACGACTGAACGACCAGATTTGGCGAGTTCAAATGCAACCGCCCCGCCGATTACGCCAGCGCCGATAACGACTACATCTGTTTTCACTAACTCGACATCACTTCGCGCTGCCAAACTGCTGTATCTGCAACGCTGTTGAAAGTGAATGAATGCAGACCCACGATGTTCAAACGCTGCGCGTCTTTGGCCAGCCCCGCCACGAGTTCAGTCGGGTCGTATCCACCAGGCGAAAGCATCTTGATGATCGAAGTCTTGTTCTTGCTCAAATAACGCATCGATTGACCAACCCCGACACGAACGCCAAGAGTCATCAGTCGAGTGCGGTCTACTACACCTGGCACACCAAGCTGAATCGGCATCTTGAAACCGTTGTTGCGCTCTTGTTCGAGCCACGAACGAATCAGCGAAATATCAAAACACATTTGTGTCGAAGCAAGACCTTGAACACCGGCTTCTTCGAGCAATTTTTGTTTGTGATGCAGAGCGGTGCTCAAATCTTCGCGACTGATAAACGCATGACCATCTGGGTAACTGCCGAAGCCAACGCGTTCGACGCCACTATTGCTGTCTAAGAAGTCGTGCAGCAACTCGACACCATCTTTATATGGACCAGCAGGCTTCTCGGCGTCGCCAGCGATCAAAAAAACTTCTTTGATGCCCTGCTCGCGCACCCATGACGCAAGCTTGGTTACGTGTTCGCGCGACTCGACCAACCTTGCGGCAAAGTGCGGCACAACTTCGTGACCAGCCGCAATTAGCCGCGCCGAAATCTCTTGTGTCGCAGCAATGCCTTTGGCGGGTGAGCATGTCACCGAAACTGGCGCCCCAGTCGGCAAATCAAGAATGCCCTGCTCGATGCTCTTCATCGGTATCAACTCGTAACGCATATTGCCAACGAGCGCTTTTACTTGGGGCGTGACCTTAACTGAGGACTTTTTGAGGCGTGAAAAGATTGACATTGACCCAATACTAGAGGGTATTTAGCCGAAGGTGTCAGGCAACTCGCTTTTTCGCTTGGCGACAAATTCTTTTAATTCTTCATCAATTGCGTCGTCAAGTGGAGGCGCGACATATGACGCAAGTCGCTCTTTCCAAATCTTGTTGGCGCGCTTGGCGGCGTCGTCGCCACCGTCTTCAAGCCATTGCTCGTAACTCGAGTTGTCAGATGTCGTCGAGCGATAAAAAGCCGACTCAAAGTTTGCCAGCGTATGCGCGGTGCCCAAGAAGTGATTGCCCGGCGGATTCTCGCGAATTGCATCTAGCGCCTGACCGTTCGGTGAAATATCTAAACCTTTGGCGAATGTCGCCATCATGCCGAGTTGGTCGTCGTCCAAAATAAATTTTTCGTATCCGATCGCAAGTCCACCTTCCAGCCAGCCAGCAGCATGCAACACAAAATTCGTGCCAGCCATCAAAGTCGGTATCAATGTCGCCGCACTCTCGTAAGCCGCTTGTGCATCAGGCAGCTTCGACGCAGTCAACGAACCGCCCGACCTAAACGGCACACCAAGTCGACGCGCCAACGAAGCCATCGTGTACAAAACAATCGCAGGTTCTGGCGTGCCAAAAGTTGGTGCGCCAGTTTGCATCGACATCGATGAAGCAAACGAACCCATGATCACGGGCGCACCTGGCCGCACGAGTTGCGTAAACGTCATGCCAGCCAACGCTTCGGCAAGAGTTTGTGTAACCACGCCCGCCGATGTCGACGGTGCCATCGCGCCCGCCAAAATAAACGGCGTGATAATCGTTGCTTGATTTTTCAGCGCATAAACCTCTGCCGACGCCAACATCGACGCATCCCACACGAGTGGCGAAGATGCATTAATCAAACTTGTCATCACCGTGCGATCTTGCAAGTCACCACCAAAACCAATGCGAGCCATATCGACGCTGTCTTGCGCGCGTTCGCCAGCGGTGACCGAACCCATGAAACCCTTGTCGCTGTATTTGATGTGCGCATAAACCATGTCGAGGTGACGCTTGCTCACCGGAATATCAACTGGCTCACATACGGTGCCGCCCGAGTGGTGCATGCGCGGCGACATGTAAGCCAGCTTCACAAAATTCTGAAAGTCGACGATTGTCGCATAGCGACGGCCATTATCGATGTCGTAAGCAAACGGTGAACCATAATTTGGCGCAAACACAGTCGCGTTGCCACCAATCTGCACATTATTTATTGGATTACGGGCGTGCTGCGTGTAAACACTCGGGGCAGTTGCCGAAACTATTTTGCGACACATCCCTCGCGGAAATCTCACGCGAGTGCCGGTCACATCAGCGCCCGCATCTTTGAATCTCGCGATCGCCGATGGATAGTCGCGCACTTCGATGCCGACTTCTTCGAGCACTGTGTCGGCGTTGTGTTCGATTAATTCGAGACCCTCGTCTGAAACCAATTCATAAGGTTTGATCAGTCGAGTGATAAACGCGTCACGCTCTGGCTCATGTGATGTGCGTAAATTTTGCCGACCTGCTCGCCCACCCGAGCGTTTCGTGCGAGTTACGTCAGTCATGATTTCTATTCTGCCACGCCACTCGCCGGACGGCGACGCCGACCCGAACGGGTCGGGCCCTCGCTATTTTTTGTGCTTCGTACTGGCAAGTCGATGACTTTTGCCAAATTTGGTGTCTCGGCCGTCTTGTGCGGAAACGCCATCGCTTCAACAAACAATTGCTGAAATCTAGGCTCGGTCGCCGTTTCGATCTTGGTCACTTTGCGCACTGCATCTTCCATTTCATAGCGCAGTTTTCGCGACAACAGCGACTGCACAGCGCCCGCGCCCGCGGCATTGCCGACTGCTCGCACACCCGCAACCGGGCAATCAGGCACCAGACCCAACACCATTGCATACACCGGGTCGATGTGCGCACCAAACGCACCTGCGAGTCGAATGTCGTGCACCACTGGCGAACCCGCATGCTCAACAAGCAAA
The DNA here is from genome assembly GCA_945865395.1 of Acidimicrobium ferrooxidans DSM 10331. Lineage (GTDB taxonomy): Bacteria > Actinomycetota > Acidimicrobiia > Acidimicrobiales > Ilumatobacteraceae > BACL27. Next base: position 4,509 of record CAMBDT010000059.1, read on the forward strand.
TCAATACCCGCACGCAACGCCGCCTTGGCTAACTGAATTGCTCTCACATCATTTTGTGTCACATAAAGTTTCGTCTCGCCGTTTTCATAAAACAAATATGAAAAAGTTCGCTCATCGCCGACAATTCGTGGTGACTTGGTCGCCATTTCACCTCGCACCACGCCATCTTGATCAATAATGCCGCTCAAATACATTTCACCGATCACTTCGATAATGCCCGAGCCGCAAATTCCGGTCACGGTTGTATCACCCAGCGACTCAGCAAAACCGGGCTCGTTGCTCCATAGCTCAGAACCAATAACCTTCACCCGTGGCTCGAGCGTCTTACGGTCGATTCGCACATGTTCGATTGCACCCGCAGTAGCCCGCTGACCGGCACTTATCTGTGCACCTTCAAACGCCGGCCCAGTCGGGCTCGACGCAGCAAATTGATGCACCGTATTACCCAAAACAATTTCGGCATTTGTGCCGATGTCTACAAGAAGTTGCATCTCTTTTGATCGATGTGGCCCTTCGGCCAAAATCGCCGCAGCCGTATCTGCACCAACATGTCCGGCGATGCACGGCCCGACATAATAATTTGCGTTCGGCAAATTCAAATCAAGTTCGGTTGCCCAGCCGCTGACTGATTCATTCGTCGCCAAAACAAACGGCGCCATACCCAGTGGTGTTGGGTCAATGCCCAACACAATGTGATGCATAATCGGATTACCAACGATCGTGATCTCGAGCACGCGCCCAACTTCAACGCCGGCGTTTTTAACGAGATTGCCAATCATCTCATTTAGCGCCGCACGAATCGCATTGGTCAATTCAACTTCGCCGCCCGGGTTCATCATCACATACGAAACCCGACTCATAAGATCTTCACCAAAACGAATCTGCGGATTCATTAATCCGTAACTGCCGACAATCTCGCCGCTCTTCAATTCGCACAAGTGCCCAGCAACTGTCGTCGAGCCAACATCAACTGCAATGCCATATGCCGCGTCAACATACCCAGGCCACGCCGCCACTATTTGATCGCCATCTTGCGTGTGTCGAACCGCAACAGTCACCTCACCCTCGGCTTTGGCTATCGCCGAATGCAAACTGTTGAGAGCGCGACGCGCGACACTCGGTGCTTTGCGTTTGTGCTGCACCGCAACAGCGTCGGCCAACGCATCTGCCGCGCTAACCGAATCACCAAGTTGTGCCTCAGGAATCATCAAATAAAACAAGCTGAAACTTGGATCAACAGTTATCGGCTCAAGATCCAAATCTTTGCGCACAATCTGTTTGTGCACTTGGCTGATCGCCGGCACATCAATAACGACATCTCCACAAATTCGTGCTGCACAACCCAAACGATTGCCAGGCACGAGTGCCCGTTTGGCACGATAATTTGTTTCTGTTTCTGCAAGCCCTGACAACGAATCTTGCGTTGCGGTGATTCCCCATTTTGCGAAGACGCCAACTGAAGGCGTGATCTGACATCGACCACATATACCCCGCCCGCCACATACAGAATCAATATCCGCGCCCAATTGGCGCGCCGCTTCAAGAACTGTGATGCCGTCCTGCACGACACCGTCTAACCCCGACGGGGTAAAGACGACGTGCCGGTCCATGTTCTGCGTTATTCGGTTCGGCGGCGACCGCGGCTATTGCGTGCAGCTCGCTCTGCATTCACTTCGTTCGGGTCACGATTCGCACGAATCCATGCCGAACAATTTTCGTCGTTGCCAACCAAAACATCAGCCGCCATCACGAGAGTCTTAACTTCTTCATGAAGCGGGTTCATAATCGCCGAGGTCATACCAGCACCAATTGCCATCGCCAAGAAAGTACCTGTGATGTTGTTGCGTGCCGGAATACCGAAACTGACATTCGATGCACCACATGTCGTGTTGACCTTGAGTTCTTCACGCAATCGCCGAATAATTTTAAATGCCGTACGGCCGGCGTCGCCCATCGCACCAATCGGCATCACGAGCGGATCAACTACGACATCGCTCGCCGGAATGCCGTGGTCGGCAGCACGTTGCACGATTTTCTTGGCGACAGCGAAGCGCTCATCTGGGTCCATGCTGATGCCAGT
>CAMBDT010000060.1 GCA_945865395.1 Acidimicrobium ferrooxidans DSM 10331
ATGAAGCGAGAGATGCTTGAGTGGGCAACCGAACACAAAGACGAACTCAAACGGCACACACTCATCGCAACTGGCTCAACTGGCAAATTGATTGCCGACAGCACGGGGCTGACAATCGAGCGCATGCGCAGTGGCCCCCTCGGTGGTGATCAACAGATCGGCGCACGAATCTCTGAGGCGGGCATCGATATATTGCTGTTTTTTTGGGATCCGCTCGAGCCACAACCGCATGACCCAGATATTCGAGCCCTGTTACGCATCGCTGTGGTCTGGAATATTCCGGTGGCTTGTAATCGTGCCAGTGCTGACTTTATTTTGAGTTCGCCACTTATCGGTGCGACATATCAGCGCCGGGTGCCCAAATATTAAGTAAACGTTTTAATTGATTTTCGGTGGCGGTGGCGGCCCAAAACGATTTTCACCCGCATCGCCACCTCGCAAAGCCAGAACCAGATTGTAAATCGGCACGAAGATAAACCAGCCGACTCGATCGACATCATGCATTCGGCGAATCGCAACTGCAATCGTCGGCAACAGTGTGACGAGCGAGCCCAAGTTGCCGAGCGACTCATGAATTGACGAGAGCAAAACACTCACAATCACCGTGAACAGAGCCCACCACCAATATTCGGCACGCGATGCACGACCTTTGAAGTTTGCGTAGTTCTGAAACCCCGAACGAATTGCAGTTTGAAAGTTCACAGTTACTCTCCGCTGGCGGGTTTTGGTTCTTTTGGCAATGCCAACACGCGCTCACCCACGATGTTGCGCTGAATCTGGCTTGTGCCACCCCAAATTGTTTCTGAACGCGAAAAAAAGAAACTCGACATCATTGGTGATGCGGGATAATTTGCACGACGCTTGTCACGTTGAGCACCTGGCCAAGTGCCAGATTCAGGACCAGTGTCGACCAACATCGAATAGGCACCATAAATATCGAGCCCGAGCTCCATTGCGCTTTGGTGCATCTCTGACCAAAACATTTTGTTGCTTGCGCCAAGCGCCATCACACCGAAATCTTTGGTGCCCGCGAGCGTTGAACTTAACGAACGCAGACCGTTGTATCGCAAGATCTGTATTTTGCTGTAGTACTGCATCAATCGCTGACGAATCGACGCATCGTTGATTTTGCCGTTTGCTTTGGCCTGAGCGACGAATAATTTATATTCTTCTTCGAATCTTCGAAAGCCGGTCGTCGCGCTCATGCCACGCTCGAAGGCCAACGTGCTGTTGGCAACTTTCCAGCCATTATTCACGCCGCCAACGACATTGTCTTTCGGGCAACGTGCATCGGTGAAGAAAACTTCGCAGAACTCTGCGGTGCCGTCTGGCTGTGTGATGCCGCGCACTTCAACGCCAGGTTGTTTCATCGGCACCAATAAATATGAAATACCTTTGTGTTTCGGCGAATCTTTGTCGGTACGAGTCAACAAAAAACAATAGTCAGCATGGTGACCTTGTGTAGTCCAAACTTTTTGTCCGTTGATCACCCATTCATCGCCGTCGAGTACAGCAGTCGTCTTGACACTGGCGAGATCGCTGCCAGAATTGGGTTCGCTGAAACCTTGACACCAACGCATCTTGCCGCTCAAAATTTTTGGCAAGAACTCTTGCTTTTGTTCTTCGGTGCCGTATTGCAACAGCGTCGGCCCGACGAGCGTGTCACCAAAAAAATCGGCACGCATCGGCGCGCCAGCATTGGCGAATTCTTCGGCGAGCACTACACCTTCTAGAGTGCTCAAGCCTTTGCCGCCGTATTCTTTTGGCCAAGTCGCACAGATCCATCCGCCCGCAAACAATTTTTCAGCCCAAGTCTCGTTGAAATTTTTTCGTTCTTCAGGCGACATTTCATAGCCGTCTTCAAACCACCGCGGTGGCAAGTTGTCTTTCAGCCACTGGCGAACTTCTGCTCGTCTCGCCTCGGCTTCGGGGGTATATGTCAACATCGTGTCACCTATTGTTGCCGTTTTTCACGTCACAAGTCCACTTGAGTCAATGAGAATTTGGGCTCACTCACTAGGCTTGCGAAATGGTCGAAGTTGCCGAGCGTTGGACGCACCAATGGAAAGAACTCTACGAAGAAGTCATCAACACCGGCCTTTGCACGGGTTGTGCAGGCTGCGTGATTTCTTGTCCGCATGATGTGATCGGCTACGAACACGAAGAAGGCAAATACAAACCGTTTCACCTTGAAGAAGAACTCGGCCTTGACAACTGCGTTCATGGCGAAAAAGGTTGCACAAGTTGCACCCGCGCTTGCCCGCGCTTTCGCGCTTGGGAGCCAGAGGCCGACATGCACTTGTTCGGTCGCCAACGCAAAGATGAAGAAATGTATGGCCAATATCGACAACTGTTGATGGTTCGCGCCGCAGATGAAGTGACCCACAAAAAAGGTCAAGACGGCGGTTTCGTCGGCGCGATGTTGATTTGGCTTCTCAAGCACGACTACATCGACGCCGCGCTGACAAGTTTTGTCGAAGGTGACGGTTCTTCGTGGAAGGCTCTTCCTGGTCTCGCGCGCACACCCGAAGAAGTTCTTGCATCGTCAGGCAGTCGCTACACATATTCGGCGAACACTCTGGCGATGCGCGACGCCGAAAAAGAAGGCCTGAAACGACTGGCACTCGTCGGCATGAGTTGTCAGTCGTCGGCGCTGCCAATCATGTGGAAGCGCAAAGCCGGCAAAGTTGGCAAACCATTTTTGTTCAACATCGGTTTGCTTTGTTCGAAAACTTTCGATGATGCAATTTTTGAAGAACTATTTTTGGCCAAATACGGTTTGAAAAAAGAAGAAATGGTCAAAATGAACATCAAAGGTGTCTTTCAAATTTGGATGCGCGACGGCTCGTATCACGAGATCGACCTCAAAGAGTGTCACAAATGGACACGCGAAGGTTGCAAAATGTGTCCAGACTTCGCCGCTGAACATGCCGACATTTCGACTGGCGGCATCGGCGAAGACAACGACTGGACACTCTGTGTTGTGCGCACCGAACTTGGTGAAGAAGTGATGAACCGAATGATCAAAGATGGCTCGGTTGTTGCTCGCCCCGCAGAGACTGATGCAACTGCAATGAAACTATTGCGTCTATTAAGTATCGTCAGCCGTCGTCGATGGCCAGAGTTTGCCGACAAGGCTGTGGGTGTCGGCGTTCCGCCTCCGAAGAAAAAAGCTGACGGCTCGGTGCCAGCAGCACACTAATAAGTTTCATGGATGCTGGCATTCTTCGCGACGTCTTGACGACGCTCGCCGGCATCGCCACCGGCGTTATGTCAGGCACTTTCGGCGTGGGCGGCGCAGTCATCTCGACACCCGCAATTCGCGCATTGGGTTGCTCGGCCGCACTGGCTGTCGGCACGACACTGCCGTCAATTTTGCCGGGCGCCATCACTGGCTCGTGGCGCCATCGACACGGCGAACTCATTCAATGGAAAGTCGTAGCGTTCACCGCGCCGAGTGGCATCGTTGCGGCGATTCTCGGCGCATGGGTTTCGCCACGCATTCCGGGCGACGGCCATTTGCTGATGGTGCTCACCGCCCTGTTGCTGATGTGGAGTTCGATCAACATGATTCGCAGTGTTTCATCACACGAGCCACGCGATTCTGTCGAGCATGATCACGATAAAACAAATCTCAGAAACTCACAAAGTTTTTTGGCGACTCTGACTGGTCTCGTGGCCGGCAGTCTTTCTGGTTTGCTCGGTGTCGGTGGTGGCATCATCATGGTGCCTTTGTTTCGTCGTTGGCTTGCTCTACCAATGAAAAATGCCGTCGCAACTTCGTTGATCTGCGTCGGTTGCTTTGCAATTCCTGGCACGATCACCCACTCGATTGAAGGCGGCATCGATTGGCGATTTGCGATTTTGCTCACGATCGGTGTAGTCGTCGGTGCGCCGTTCGGGTCGAAGATGGCACTCAAGATGAGCGACAAAAAACTGCAGCGTGTTTTTGGTTTGTTCTTGGCTGCAGTTGCCGTCGTCTACGGTGGCGGCGAACTGCTCGCTTTATAATTTTATTGCACTAGTTTCACGGCGGTTTTAAAAACACTGTCAAACATCTTTTCGGTGAGTTTGCCCGTGAATGTATTTTGTTGGCTCGGATGATACGAGCAAACAATTTTGTATTTCTCGTGATTCACCACGACGCCGTGGCCGAACTTTGGTCGGGGTCGAATTGCTAGCTCATCACAGACTGCAGTCAGCGAAAACGAACCCAAGCAGATGATCACTTTTACTTGACTCAGTAGTTCAAGTTCGCGAGTCAGATAATTCGAGCACTTCTTGCGCTCGGTCGGTGTTGGTTTATTGTCGGGTGGCGCACAGCGAACTGCCGTTGACACCCATGCGTTAGATAATTTCAGGCCGTCATTTCGCGAAATCGATTCTGGTTGCGAAGCCAAACCTGCCTTGTGCATCGCCCTAAATAGCCAGTCGCCACTTCGGTCGCCAGTAAAAATTCGACCTGTTCGATTTGCCCCGTGTGCGCCGGGAGCGAGTCCCAAAACAAGAATTTTTGCTCGCACGTCGCCAAAACCTGCAATTGGCTTTCCCCAATAAGTTTCACTCGCATACGATGCTCGCTTTTCAATTGAGACTTTTTCGCGCCACTTCACAAGTCGTGTGCACTTGTGACATTCGGTTATCTCGTTAGCAAGTTTGTTGAATTCACTCTGAAGCGCCACACCACGAGATTATGCGCTGTGCCGATAGTTTGAAGATCTGAAATGAATACCAAGAAAACCAAGCCCCAGTCTTCGACGGTGATAATCATGGTGCGTCATGGCAAAACGCCGAGCACGGGCAAACTATTGCCTGGTCGAGCGGCTGGTCTACACCTCAGTGATGTCGGTCAGAACGAAGCACTCGAAGTCGCCAAGCGACTCAGCAAACTAAAAAAAGTTGCGGCTGTTTATGCATCGCCGCTTGAGCGTGCGCGCGAGACGGCTGCCCCGATCGGCAAAATCCTCGACAAAAAAATAATCATCAACAAAGGTTTGCTCGAGTGCGACTTCGGCAAATGGACGGGCAAAGAACTGGGCAAGTTGATGAAACTGCCAGAGTGGTCAACTGTTCAACGAGCGCCCAGCACTTTTCGATTTCCGAATGGTGAGAGTTTCACCGAGATGCAAACTCGCATGGTCTCGACGCTCGATGACCTACGCAAAGCGCACCCGGGTGGCATCGTGATTTGTGTGTCGCACGCCGACCCGATCAAAGCAGCCGTTGCTCACGCCATGGGCACGCACCTCGACTTGTTTCAACGCATCGTCATCAGCACATGTTCGGTCAGCGCAGTTTCTTATTCGGCGCATGGCCCAGTTGTGTTGACCGTCAACTCGACTGGTGGCGACCTCGCCGACCTGCAGATCTCATGAGCATATATTTCGAATTCGACTCAACCGATGCCTTCACCGCAGGGGCTCTTGGCGAGCCAGGCAAGCGCACTTTTGTGTTGCAGGTTCGCGCCGAGGGTCAGCGCATCACGATCAAATGCGAAAAAGAGCAAGTTGCGGCGATGTCAGAATATTTGCGCAAACTTTTGGCCGATGCGCCAGATGTTTCGCACGGGCCGATCAGCGATGCGATGCAATTGTCGCAGCCGATCGAGCCCGAGTTTGTGCTTGGCACCGTCGGTCTCGCATATGACACACTCAGCGATCGCCTCGTGATTCAACTCGACGAGATTGAAGTCTCTACTGAAGACGAAAACGAAATTATCGAACAAGACATCTCGCACATTCGGGCCCACATCACCCGTGGTCAGGCTGCCGCATTTTGCAAACACGCCGATGAAGTTGTTTCGTCGGGTCGACCATCGTGTGTTTTTTGTGGCCGGCCGATCAACAAAGATGGCCACTTGTGTCCACGCATGAACTAGACGGCGACCAACAACTCGAGATCTTGTTGCGCGGCGAGATCGCCATAACAATGCGCATGCCCTACAGCAGCAACGCCACATATTTGGTGTCGATTGCTCTCGACGGCAAAACAATCCAAGCAATTTATAAACCGATGAGCGGTGAGCGGCCGCTATGGGACTTCGAACCCGGTCTTCACCGCCGCGAAGTCGCCGCCTATCGACTTTCAGAGGCGATGGGTTTGGGCTTCGTGCCGACAACGGTTTTGCGGGACGGCCCGAGCGGCGAAGGTTCGGTGCAGTTGCTAATTGAGTCTGACCCTGACGAGCATTACTTTACGATTTTTGAACAGCGCCAAGACTTGCACGAGCAATTTCGCGCGATGTGCATGTTCGATATTTTGGCCAACAATACAGACCGCAAGTCGGGTCATGTTCTGGTCGACAAAAACTCACGCGTCTGGGGCATTGACCACGGTGTGTGTTTCGCCGCCGATTTCAAGTTGCGCACCGTCATCTGGGAGTTCGGCGGCGAAGAAATATCCCAACAACTGCTCGAAAAAATCGAACCGATAACGCAGACAGTGCCACTCGAGGTTGCAACTCTGCTCAGCGAACAAGAGGTTGTCGCAATTACTGAGCGTGCGAAATGGCTATTTAAAGGTGCGCAGTTTCCGGTTGACCCATCAGGCCGCCACTACCCCTGGCCCCTCGTCTAAACAG
>CAMBDT010000061.1 GCA_945865395.1 Acidimicrobium ferrooxidans DSM 10331
GCTTTTGTCGGTGACATCGCACCATCTTCAAAACAAACCTGACAGATATCTCAACGCATACACTGAAGGCCATGACAGACACTCTTTTGCCACGCTGGTCAGTCGCCGATATCCACGAATCATTCACCGCCCGCTCGTTTACAGACGCCATGGAGCGAACCGGGTCAAATGTCGCCCGCCTCGAAGCGCAATTCGAAGAACACAACATCCGCGCCGGCACACCTCACAGGCCTTCGAAGCAAGAGGGCGAAATCGCCAACTCTGTCATCATGGCGATGAACGAGACGATCAAAGAATCCGAAATTCTTGGTTCTTATGTTTACGCAACAGTCAGCACAAATACGCGCGAAGAAACCGCACAAGGTCTGCTCAGCGAACTCGAAGTCATCGACTCTCGCCTCTCGCCGCTTCTCGCGAGATTTGCTGATTGGGTCGCCACACTTGGCGCCGACGATCTTGCCAAGGTCAGTGAAGTCGCTCGCGAACATCTCGGCCCGTTGCAAAGATTGCAAGCCCGCGCCGAACATCAGATGAGCGAAACTGAAGAAGGTTTCTATGCCGAACTTTCAACAACCGGCTCATCAGCGTGGTCGCGCCTGCAAGGTGACATAACTTCGCAATTAACCGTCGAAGTAAATCTGCCGGACGGCACAAAAACTTTGCCGATTACCGCCGTGCGCGGCATGTCAACACACTCAGACTTACGCGTGCGCAAAGCTGCATACGACGCCGAGATGCGTGCATGGCCAACAGTCGCCACACCGTGCGCCGCGGCGATGAACTCAATCAAAGGCGAAGCCAACGCGGTTAATCGTCGTCGTCACTGGGCTTCACCGCTCGACGCTTCGCTCTACGCCAACAGTGTTAGTCGCAAAACATTTGATGCAATGCAAAGCGCCGTCACCGCGTCGCTGCCCGACTTTCGCCGCTGGATGAACGTTCGCGCAAAACTTCACGGCGACAAAAACGGTTTGTCGTGGTGGAATCTCTTCGCGCCGCTCGATGTTGCGCCAAGTCAAATTTCATGGGATCAAGGCGTGCAACTCGTGCGCGGTGCATTCGCCGCATACAGCGACAACTTGGCTGGGCTCGTCGATCGGTCGCTCGCCGAAAAATGGATCGACGCCGAGCCGCGTGAGGGCAAAGTCGGCGGTGCATTTTGCATGTCATTTGTCGATGATCGATCACTCGTACTGCTCAACTGGTCGGGCAGTGTCGACTCAGCACAAACAACAGCACACGAACTCGGTCACGCATATCACAACACGCAGTTGGCAGATCGCACACCGCTACAAAAGCGTTTGCCGATGGCGCTCGCCGAAACTGCGAGCATATTCTGCGAAACTCTCGTCGTCGAAGAAGGTTTATCGCGACTTTCGGGCGACGAGCGACTCGCACTGCTCGACACAGATCTCGGCGGCGCCAACCAGGTCGTCGTCGACATTCACAGTCGCTTCTTGTTCGAGACCGAAGTTTTCGCTCGTCGTCAACGCCGCACACTTGGCGTCAGCGAACTCAACGAGATGATGCTCAACGCCCAAGCCTCGGCTTACGGCAATGGCATCGATCAATCAACTGCTCATCCACATATGTGGGTTCTCAAGCCGCACTACTACGGCAGCCATTTCTATAACTGGCCATATACATACGGGTTGTTGTTCGGTCTGGGTCTTTACGCCCAATACAGTCGCGACCCCGAGCGTTTTCGCGGTGGCTACGACACCGTTCTCTCGCGCGCTGGCATGGACACCGCCGAAGAACTCGGTCGCGCCTTCAACATCGATGTCAGCGACGAATCATTCTGGACAGCAAGCCTCGACGTGCTTCGCGCCCGCATGGTCGACTACGAATCCCTCGCCCAAAAGCACCTCAAATAAAGTGAGCGAGCCATCACAGTTAGTTAAATCGCGATACGACGCGAGCCGCGAAGATATCGCGGCGATCATTGGCGATGCACCGAAATATCGCCTCGACCAAATTTGGCAAGGTCTCTACACCGAGTTTCAAGCGCCTCTCGAAATCACGACGATCTCAAAAGACCTGCGCACAAAACTCGACACCGCTCTGCCGAGCAGTCTCGAACTCGTCACATCTCGCGACAGTGACCGCGGCGGCACGACAAAATTTCTCTGGCAACTCGCCAATGGCGGTCACAAAATCGAATCGGTGTTAATGCATTATCAAGATCGCGCCACGGTTTGCGTCAGCACGCAAGCAGGTTGCGCAATGGCCTGCGGTTTTTGCGCGACTGGCCAAGCCGGTTTCAGTCGCCAACTCACATCAGGCGAGATCGTCGAACAAGTCGTGCACGCCGCACGAACAAGTGCATCGCGCGATCAGCGTCTTGCCAATGTCGTGTTCATGGGCATGGGCGAACCACTCGCCAATGAAGAAGCAGTGTGGCAAGCAGTCACGCGCATTCACGAAGCCATTGGCATCTCCGCGCGACATCTAACAATTTCGACAGTCGGCATTATTCCTGGCATCAACACGCTCGCCGATCGACCACTGCCGGTCAACTTGGCTGTGTCGCTTCATGCGGCGCGCAACGAATTGCGCAACGAACTTGTGCCGATCAACAAGCGCTACCCGATCGAAGATCTAATGCAGGCGTGCCGAAAATATCTGCAAAAGAAAAATCGTCGCGTTACTTTTGAGTGGGCGTTAATTAAGGATGTCAACGACACGCCACGAGACGCTCGCGAACTCGCCAAACTTTGCAAGAGCCTGAAGCCAAGCGCGCACGTTAATTTGATCCCGCTTAATCCGACGCCTGGCTATTTGACCAAAGGCAGCGCACCCGAAGAGGTCCGCGAATTTGCCGACCAACTTATCGATCTCGGCGTCAACGCAACAGTTCGTCGCAATCGCGGCACCGACATCGACGCCGCCTGCGGACAACTTGCCGCTGGTCAGCCCGTGGCGATTACTTCGCGCTCAATTGTCGGATAAGCCTTTCGCGCCCAGTTGCAATCTGCTCGGTAAGCGCGCGTTCTAACAAACCCCCAGTAAACAAACTGCCCGAATAGTGCAGGTTTGTTTCAAGCCTCGCCCCTGTTGCGGTAGCGCTAACTGTCGCCCGCAACACCCACTCGGCGTGTCGCCGCGAGTCTTGTTCACGCCGCTCAAACACAACAAGTCTTGGTGCTTCACAAATAGTTCGGGTCATTCGCAATCGCTTTGAGCGTGCCAGTACGCCGAGTCTGGCGCGCAACTCAACCTGCCAGGATGCATCACTATCCCCAGCATCGCTGATCGCGTCAACTTTGTGCACAAACTCTAACCACGACGGATAATTCGCCAAGTCAGCCACATAAGCAAATAGTTTTTCTACAGAAACAGGCACCTCTACAGATGCAACTAAATCCATTCAGTTGCTACTAATACTCTGGGTGATGCTGATCATGATCTCGATCGTGATCTTGGTCTTGACCAGCATCTTCGAAACCCCCAAAGGCTCGCGACAGCAATTTGCCGCGCGCTCGCAATCTGCCATCGAGATCGCCAGTTCGATCAAACTGCGGCGTCCACGGCATCGCTTGGGTTTCTTGCGGGTCAATCGTCTCAGTTTCGGTCCCATTTTCGGTCTCAGTTTCAACGCTCTCTGCAGAAACTTCAGGCTCCGACACAATCACATTAACTAGTTCGGGCTCGCGCGCGGGCGCTGCAACTACGCGTGTCGCAAAATCAAATAGATCTTGGATCACCACGCTTGCCGTTTTCTTTTCACCCTTTTTCTTTTTGACTGTCCCCGACCGAGAAGTCGTGCGCGCAGACTGGCTTGCGGGGGCACTAAACAGTCGCTGCTTTTTCGCCCGATTGTCAATAATTTGCCAATCACGTGGCACGACCAACGAATCAGCATGGCGACGACACAAGATATTTACCCGCGATGAATCTCTCGGTATTGGCGAATCAACGCTCACTAGCAAGTTGGCCGTGTCAATCACATAAGCAACTTCGCCTCGTTCACGACACGATGGTCGCTCGCAGTGCCTTGCCATAATTAAAGAATAGACCCGATCAAGGTTCTAAACATGCGATTCCCATTCCTTGGCGATCGCGATAACCGAAAGTGTCACTCGGGCACGTTCTGTCAAAACCGATCAATTGTCGAACCACCCCATCGTTTGGTGCATCGCAAGAAACTTCATACACAGCCTCTGTCAGGTCAATCATCACGCACGATCCGCTTTGAATTAACGAATCTGGTCGTTGCAAATCTTCGGTTGTCGCACTTGAGTGCAAAAACAAAACCAAAATCACGCCAACTACGACCGCCACCAACATAAACTTCCACGGAAATCTTGCTCGCACGATAACTTGTGGAAATTCAGGCTCGTAATCTACGACTAGGTCATCGACATTTGCTCGTTTGAAATTGCGCTCCAAATTTTCTGCATCTCTAACAATCAAAGACTGATCATATTCGCGACGGCGCTCCGGGTCACCAAGAACTTCCCATGCCGCAGTGACGGCGGCAAACGCGGCAGAAAACTCTGCGGTTTCGAGACCGTCGGCATCAGGATGAAGCTTTCGTACCATCGTCCGATGTGCAACACGAATTTCTTGAGGTGAAGCCGTTGGCAATACTCTGAGAGTTTCATAATGATTAGGGATAATTTCACCTACATAACGAATTAAAAAGAGATCTCACGATCCGGTGAATGTTGCTGCAATCTTGCTCGCCGAGTCGCCGCCGCGACGCAAGAGAACCGCAAGAAACCACAGCGCCCCAAGTGTGACCACAAACAACAGCACCGCACCAACACCCCAAAACGGCTTGATCGTGCTTCGCGTCGCACCTAACAACGCAACCGGAAACGTCGTCGACCCGGCTTCGCTCAACAGCGTCGAAATCACAGCATTATCGAGGCACAGCGCAAACGACAGCAAGCCTCCAGCGACCATCGCCGACGCAATCAATGGCAAAGTAATTTGTCGAAATGCTCGCGCCGGCGGTGCGCCAAGATCGCCCGCTGCTTCTTCAAGCGACTCGTCGAGGCCGGCAAGTCGTGCGCGCACGATCAGCGTTACAACAGCACTGGCATATAGCGACTGACCCACCCATAGCTTGTTGATGCCCCCATTGAACGGGCCCCACCCAGTCGCAAAAATCGTGCCAACAAGTGGCACTTCTTTTATTCGCGGAAACCAAGTCACGAGCGCGATCGCATCCATAATTTCGGGAGTAACCAAAATCAAGAAAACTGTCGCCATAAAAAATTTTGTCCACCCACCTGGTCGGCGTGCAAGCGCAACGCCCGACATGCCACCGATGATCACAGCGATGATTGTCGCGCCGAATGCAGCAATAAACGAGTTCCGAATCGCATCGCCGATGCCAGCAAAATCAAATATCGTTCGATACCAATTTGTAATCAAACCGTTGACTACCAGTGCCACGACAAACGCGCCTGTTGCAAACCAAGTCTTGACCGAGCGTGCAACAAAAGTTTTATTCTTAAAATAATTCTGGGCCAATACGCCGATTGCCATAAGCACTGCGAAACGAATCAACACGCCGAACATCTCGGCGCCATTGAACAATTCACCCCACCACTTGACACTCGTTCGCCCTGACCAAATGGTGAACGAACTGCCCGCGTTAAACGAATGCAAAATGACCAGCAAAATTGGCACAAACAAAAACACCAACACGAGCACCGTCCAGATGGCCAATAATTTACTCAACACCTCACGTCGCACACGTGTCTGAATTTTCTCACTACGCTCTTGATTTGCCGCACGCTCGTGAATTTTGCGTCGAATCTGTTGCACTATCGGCGAAGCCAAAACTGCAATTCGCGGCAACACCCAAAAAATTGCTGCACCAACAATCAAAGTCAGCAGCACCGCGCCGATCATCAAGATCGCCATCGCCGACCCGAGCGGCCAATTTTGCGCACCACTAAATTGCGATGCAATCATCGACCCGATCATGTTGCCCTTGGCGCCACCAAGCACCGTTGCGGTCACATAGTCGCCACACATCGGAATAAAAGTCAGCAACACACCAGCGATGATTCCTGGTCCGGCGAGAGGCAGGGTTACGCCAAAAAATGTTGCGATCCGACCAGCGCCCAAATCTTTGCTCGCTTCGCGCATTCGCAGATCGATGCGATCGAGTGCCACGAATAACGGCAAGATCATGAACCCGAGATAGTTGTAAACGATCGCGATCTGCACGGCGGTAGCCGTCTCAAGAATTTGAATGCCATTGCTGCCAATGAATCCAGTTTCAACTAGCCACTTTGAAAGCGTGCCGTTTGGCGCAAGCGGTATTCGCCATGCGACCGTGCGAATCAAGAAACTCGTAAAACTTGGCACGACAACTGCCGCCAGAATTATCGCCTTCCATTTTTCGGCAACTTTAAACGCCGCGAAATACGCGACAGGCAAACCAATCACGACGCACATAAACGTCGCAACGATGCTGATGCGCAGCGTCGCCCTAAAAACTTTGAAAAATGTCTCGTCAAAAACCGACGAATAACTATTCGACGACAGGTTGCTTAAATCAACCGG
>CAMBDT010000062.1 GCA_945865395.1 Acidimicrobium ferrooxidans DSM 10331
GCAAGAGATATTCGTCCTTGTGAGGTTTTTAAACCGACAAGACCGCAACATGCAGCCGGAATGCGAATGCTGCCTCCGCCGTCGCTGGCATGAGCCATCGGCACGATGCCTGCAGCTACGGCTGCTGCGCTGCCACCACTTGAACCACCAGACGTGCGAGTTATATCAAACGGGTTACGCGTTGCACCCCATGCAATTGGCTCGGTGACGGGCACGCTGCCGAACTCGGGTGAGTTTGTTCGTCCAAAAGTAATTAGGCCCGCATCAATAAATTTTTGCACAAGATTTGAGTTTGTGGGTGCGATGTAGTTGGCGTTTTTGAGTGCGATGTTGCCGTTTGACATGTGTTGGCCGGCGTATGGCGCACCCAAGTCTTTTAACACGAACGGCACGCCACCAAACTTTTTGTTCGTGCTTGGCTTGAATTTTTTAGCAAGCTCTCGGGCGTGATCGAGCCAAGTGATATTTACTGCGTTGATTTTCGGATTAAAGGCAATATTGCGCTCAATTGCAGCCTCTAAAAGTTCGCTTGCCGAAACCTTGCCCGAACTGACAAGTTCGGCTTGGCCGACACCGTCTATGAATCTTGTTTGATTGGCCAGGTCTGACAATGACATGAATACAGTCTTGTCTATATCTATAGATAGAGCCAAGACGGAGTAAGTTAAGACAGTCGTGAATTCGTCAGATAACTCAAGTGATAAAAGCCAATCAGGTGCAGTTGAACCAATAAAGCTTTCGGCTCGAGAAGTTTTTCAAGCTCCGGGTGTGAAATCGTTTATCATCGCGAACTCTGCTCTATACATCGGGCTGATGCTGCAAGCGGCAACTTTAGGAAAGCATATTTACGACATCACAGGTCGTGAGATCGATATTGGTTGGCTTGGACTTGCCGAGTTCTTGCCGGTGGCGTTGCTCGTATTTGTAACTGGCACAGTTGCTGATCGCTATAACCGTCGCCGGGTGGCGGTAACGGCGATGATCGGCGAGTTGATTTGTGCGTTGGCGCTGGTGTTTTATGCGCGCACGAACCCAACGAGTGTCGCACCGATGTTTGCGATTGCAGTTGCGTTTGGTGCATCTCGTGCATTTGTTTCGCCGGCGATGCGTTCAATTGGGCCGATGATTGCCCCTGAACATGGATTGCCACAAATGGTCGCGATGTATTCGGCGGTGTGGACGGGCGCAATGATCGTCGGCCCAGCGATGTCGGGTTTCTTGTATGCAGCCGCACCATGGATTGCGTATGCAACTTCTGCTGGATTGATTGCGCTTGGCATTGTTTTGATTTCTCGCATCAAGTTGAAGATCATTTCTGCGCCAACCGTGAAGACAGAACGACCGACATTGCACTCAGCGATGGAAGGTTTGCGATTTATTTTCCGTACGCCAATTTTGTTGGCGGCAATTTCGCTCGATTTGTTCGCCGTATTATTCGGCGGTGCGATTGCGTTGTTGCCGGTGATCGCTAAAGATCAATTGATGGTCGGCGATGTTGCATATGGATGGTTGCGAGCGTCAGTCGGCATTGGTGCGGCAAGTACCGCCGCATTTTTGGCGTTCAGACCAATTCGCCGACGAGTCGGAAAGTCGATGCTGATTGCAGTTGGTGTTTTTGGTGTCGGCACAATCGTGCTCGGACTGACGAGCAACTATTGGGTCGCTTTTTTTGCAGTCATGTTTTTGAGTGCAGGTGACATGATTAGTGTGTTCGTGCGTGGCGCGATCGTGCCATTGGTGACGCCCGATGACAAACGCGGTCGAGTTTCGGCGGTTGAAAATGTTTTCATTGGCGCAACAAACGAACTTGGTGCTTTCGAATCGGGAGTTGTTTCGCAACTCGTTGGTGTGAAGTCGACTGTTGTCGGCGGTGGTTTGGCGACACTCGGCATAGTTGGCATTTTTTGGTATAAATTTAAGCAACTTCGCAACATCGACACATTTGACGAACTTTCTACCGAAGAAACAGCGACTAAATAGCCTGCAGGGGGCGAGTAACGCCCGTGCGATAATAGAGCGGTGGAAAAGATCGCAGAAAAGATCGCAGAAAACGTGTTAGTGCGAACTGCGTGTCCTTTAGATTGCCCAGATGCATGTTCGCTAGAAGTGACTCTGACGCTTGGTCGAATAACAAAAATTGATGCGGCGCCAGTTGATGAGTTGTCGAACCCGCTGACCGACGGTTGGATTTGTAAAAAAGTAAAGCATCATGCCGACAGGGTTTACTCGCCCGAACGTATTATGACGCCGCTGATTCGTGTTGGCGCGAAGGGCAGTGGCGAGTTTCGCTCGGCAACTTGGGATGAGGCTTTAGATTTAGTCTCCGAAAAAATCAAGGTAGCTATTGCAAGTCACGGAGTTGATTCGGTCTTACCGTATCTATACAACTCGTCGGCGCCAAAACTTGAAGCAAATTATCTGATGCCATATCTCTTTGCTCGCTTGGGTGCACCTGAAATTTTGCACACGATTTGTGCCGCGACTTATGGCGCCGCTTGGGACCAGATGTTCGGCGAAATGCTGAGTATCGACACGCTTGATGTCGTCGACGCAAAGTTGATAGTCGTTTGGGGTGCTAACCCGGCGGTAAGCGGCACGCACTTGTTGCCACTCTTGGCAAAGGTCCAGAAATCTGGCGGCAAACTTGTCGTTGTCGACCCGCGTGAAACTGGCACTGCATCGCGGGCAGATTTGCACTTGGCGGTGCGACCAGGCACCGATGTGGTTCTGGCGTATGCGTTGAGCAATGAACTTGCTCGCACGGGCAAAGCCGCCACGCAGTTTCTAGATGCGCATACAACGGGCAGTAAAGAGTTTTTGACTGCGGCGAGCAAATATACGCTCGAAGACGCGAGCAAAATTTGTGATGTGCCGCTCGAAAAGATTCGTGAACTTTTTGAATTGATCGCCAACACGAAGCCGGCAGTTTTAAGAATGGGCTACGGCCCAGAGCGAAACCGTAACGGAGGCAGCGGTGTCGTGGCTGTTCTCGGCTTGTGGTTGGTGGCTGGGCACTTTGGCACGAACGGCTCGGGCATTCTGGCTTCGGCTAGTGATGGTTTTTCGATCGATGTTCATGCACCTTGGCCAAAAGATGTTGCTCGACCAACACAAAAAACCTTGAATATGAATCATGTCGGTCGCGTGCTGCGCAGAGTTGCTGGCGCATGGCCGGTTCAAGCAAAAGTATTTTTGGTGCAAGGTGCGAACCCAGCCGTAACTGCCGTAGATCAAGTTGGCATGCTCGCTGGTTTGGCAAACGAAGAAGTTTTTACTGTCGTGCATGACCAAGTGATGACGGATACGGCAAAGTTTGCCGATGTTGTTTTGCCAGCGACGACGCACTTCGAAGTGCATGATCTTGTGGGCTCTTACGGTTCGTATACGGCACAAGTGATCAGCCCTGTGATCGAGCGCGTCGGTGAATCGCGAACGAACAATGAACTCGCCACCGGATTGGCAACTCGATTAGGTTTCAGCGCCGACGAATTTAAGAGCGACCCGCAATTCATCGCCGATCGAATCGCCGAACAGAAAAAACACTCTTTAAAGTTGCGCGAAGTCGGCACGACGGTGCAATTCAGAGACACTTGGCCAACTTTTGCCGACAAACGAGCACGCTTGTTTGTTGCAGAGAGCGAATTGCCGTTGCCGCAATATCGCCCAGTAGATGAAAAGTATCCGTTGGTGTTGATTTCACCGGCGACATCGCACACGATCAATTCGATGTTTGCTGATACTGACCCGCCGAGGGTCGCGGTCTCTATGCATCCGCAAGATGCGGCGCAACGCAAGTTGAGTGATGCCCAGCGGGTGATAGTGCGTAACGATGTTGCTGAAATCGAGATTGATTTAGTTATTGACGAAACTTTGCGACCAGGAGTTTGTTTCATGCCCAAAGGCTTGTGGCTGCGCGCAACAAAAACTGGTTTGACATCTAATGCGTTTGCACCTGATGAATTAAACGACTTAGCAAGTGGCGCGTGTTTCAACGATGCGCGAGTTGAAGTGACGGTGGCTTGATTAAGAAGCTGATTTTTGTTTTCGTTGTTATGGCCGCATTAGTGACTGGTTGCGGCTCGTTAAATATCGGCAGTGGCGACTCTGATGTGTTGTCGGGTGTTGGACGAATACCCGGGTACGACTTTGGCACGGCAATAACTTTGCCCGAAGGTTTTGAAATTGAATTGCCAGAAGTTGCTGGTGGACTAATTGGCCCAAAAGTTAGCGGTAATCGATTATTGATGATCGGCGATTCGATTATGGCCTCGACCTCGAGTCGTTACGGCAACGAAATGTGCGATGCACTCGTGCCGCTTGGCTGGCAAGTGGCAATTGAGGCTGAGGCCAGCAGGTTCGCCGAATTTGGTGTGCGCGTGCTCGACCAGAGACTTAACGCCGAAGCAGGTTGGGATGCCGCGGTTGTATTTCTCGGCACAAACTATGAAGGCAACAAAGACTCGTATGCCAAGCAAATGCGCAAGATCGTGGCGAAACTCGCGCCGCGGCCCGTGCTGTTGGTGACGACATCTTTGTTTAGAAACACTCAGCGCGAAGTAAATGCAGCGATCAACGTGGTTGCAGGCGAGTCAGACAATGTTTCGGTGCTCGACTGGGAGACGATCTCTAAAGAGAAGAGCGTGCTCAATGAAGACGGTGTGCATTTGTCACCCAAAGGCCGCAGCGTTTTTGCTGTCGCGGTCGCACGTGCTTTAGACATCGCTCCGTTTAGAGAAGGTGCATGTCTTGAATCAAAATTTCGCGACGACTCTGCAGCGGCAAAAGATGTGATGCCCGAGCCGGTTGATTCGGTGGTTGAACCGAGCACGGAGACGACGCCCTGATCGCGCACGACTGTGATGTTGTGCTGCGCACCGTCTAGCGTGATTGAAAATCAAAAAGCGTGACAGGGGCGACAGAAAATGAAAATTGGAATCTTTGGTGGAACCGTAAATTCAGGCACGCTTGATGATGTTGTCGCCGAAGCACGACAGGCTGAGCGAGATGGCTTTGCGAGTTATTGGGCCCCAAATATTTTTGGTCATGACGCGCTAACTGCATTAGCGATTGTTGGTCGTGAAGTGCCAAGAATCGAATTGGGCACGAGTGTTGTGCCGACATACCCGAGGCATCCAATGGCGATTGCGCAACAGTGCCACACAGTCAACGCAGCATCAAAGGGTCGGCTTTGTTTGGGTATCGGTCTTAGTCACAAAGTTGTGATTGAAGGCATGCTCGGCATGTCGTACGAGAAACCGGTGCGACACTTGCGCGAGTATCTTTCGATCTTGATGCCGCTTGCGCGATGCGAGAACGCGAATTTTGCAGGCGAGACTTTGACAACACGTGGTTCGCTTTCAGGTGTTGGCTCTTCGCCGTTCTCAGTTGTTGTTGCCGCGCTAGGCGAGCAGATGCTGCGTGTCACTGGCACGCTTGCTGACGGCACGCTGACTTGGTGCACAGGGCCAAAAACCTTGAAGTCATTGACGGTGCCGACAATTGTTGAAGCCGCGAAAAAAGCTGAGCGCAAATCGCCACGAGTGATCGCCGCGTTGCCGGTTTGCGTGACGAACAATGTTGCCAAAGCAACCGAAACTGCGGCCAAGGTGTTTCAGATTTACGGTCAACTGCCCAGTTATCGCGCGATGCTCGACCATGAAGGTGCGGCCGGGCCAGCCGACATCGTGATTGCCGGCACTGCAGAGCAAGTCAAGCAACGCGTTGCTGATTTGGCTGGCATCGGCGTGACAGATTTTGCGGCTGTCGAATTTAGTAGTGACCCGCAAGAAATCGCCGAAACGCGCGCGGCGATGAAGTCGCTAATTTAATTTTTTTGCGGCGCGCTTGGCAGCACGCTCTTTGGCTTGAGCGGCGGTGACTTCGGCGTGGTGGGCATGGCATAAAACTTCGAGCCCACCGATGCCGTGACTATTGGGATTTAAGTGATGATGACAACCAGGGCCGTAACCTGCGCCGTTGCGTGGGTCGATGTGATTGACTTCGCAGTCGCGACGCTCGGCAGTGCAACCTGATCGTTGACATCGATATTTTGCGCGGCGCTTGGCCGCTGAACGGGCGAATCGCCAAATGTGGTTGCGTTGCCAATCACGTGCGCATTTGTTCGAGCACCAAGTTCGACGGCGAGTTGATTCGATGAGCGTGTTACAAAGTTGACAGCGACCTGGTTCGCCATTCCATTGCCCGAGCGGGCAAGAGATTCGTTCTTCGACCAGCGACACTATTTGCGAATTTGAACTGGTGTGCCGAGTGCTGTCGCGTTGACGATTTCGAAAAAGTCGTTGCCTTTGTCGTCGACGACGATGAACGCTGGAAAGTTTTTTACTTCGATCTTCCAGACGGCTTCCATGCCGAGTTCTTCG